>NZ_JAFLXB010000009.1:0-268953 GCF_019891455.1 Pseudomonas sp. P867
GCTGGCGCAGGGGGGCTTGGTGCTGAGTTAACACGCCGTGCATGCAACATTTTTCTAGGTGTCGCGACGAGAGGAACCGGTGCTCTGACCTGCGCAATAATTGGGGGGGCGATGGCAGGGTATCTAGGAGGTAAGAAGGGCGGGGATGGTGGGGCGTTCCTGGGTGGAAAAATTATAGAGGACAACGGTGATTTGATATTCCAGCCAGGGGGGCTTGAGCATGGATTTTTTTCTCGCCTATACCGCTGTGATGATTATCGGGACGTTTGTGGTTTTGGGACTGATACTTTTTTTCGAACGAACAAAACTCGATGAGTTGGAAGGTTACTTCAGTGAAAACCCGCAGGTCCGTAAACATCGGCAACGCTGGGGACGAAACCAGCGGTTTATCAGGTTTCATCGTATGTGTCTGATGATTGATATCCTTCGCGCGCCAGAAAGCTCCGTGAAAGAAGGCTTTATGACTGAGGCAGAGTCAGCCGCCATTCCGTCAGCGCTCAGGCGTTGGGCTGTATGGCCTTATCGCCTTGCGATGATTTGGGCTATCAGTTGGGGCTATTGGTGCACCTGGCTTTAGAGGTGCTCGCTTCCACGACCTGAATACCATAGTTCACATTTTTTAAAAAATACTGTTCATGCGTACAGTATTGTCCTACAGTCCATCCTAGGTGACCGGATGTCACCGGTCACCTGAGCTTCAATTTTTTAACTATGGATGGATAAAAAATGAAATCGAAAAAAGCCCTTATGCTAGGCGCGGCCATGATGGCCTCCTGCTTTGTTTCGGCCTTTGCCCTGGCCGAGCAAACCCCTCCCAAGCTCAGTGCGCAGACGGTCAAGCAGGCCGTGGACAAAGCGTTGAAACAAGGTGGCACAGTGGAGAAGGCCATTGTCTCGGACGCACTCAAGCAAAAGCTCGATGCAGCCAAGGCCGGCAAGCCCAAGGTGTCAGCCGGCAAGGCAATTGCCAGTAATGCGGTGGTTGATGCCAAGGTAGGTGAGTTGGTAAAGCCCGATCAGGCGAAACTCAAGGAAGCGGCGGTTGCTGCCTTCACTCCGCTGTTTCCAACTCTGGATATCAACACCCTTTACACGCTGACCGGGGTGGAGACCGGCGCGCAGATCGCCTACCACTTCAACCTGCCGAAGAATGCGCGAATTCAGGTGCAGTTGTTGAACCAGAGTGTCGGCACCGACATGTCGCTGACCCTGTTCCACGATGACGGGCAGGGTAATCTGACCCCGTTGGGCACGTCTGATAACGCCGGCAATGCCGATGAGTACCTCAACGGTGTATTGCCGGCCGGTGACTACTACTGGTTCATGGTGGCCAATGCCGCAAGCAACTCGCAGTTCAGCTTCGGCGTGGCGGTAGACAGTAACATTGATGCCTACGAGCCCAACGATACCGAGCAAACCGCATTTGCCCTGCCGGATGCGCTGAATCAGGTGACCGGTAACCTCGACAGCGTCAATGATGTGGATTACTTCTCCTTCACGTCGCTGCGTGGCCAGGGTGTCGGCATGTTCCTGGGTGATGATGGTGCGGGTACGCGCAACCAGTGGATCTTCGAGCGTTTCGACGGTAATAACTGGGTAGTGATTCAGCCGGATTCCACCTCCACCTATCCGAACCTGACGCCGGGCTACACGGTCAAGGTACGTGTGCGGGCGAACCCGGCGGTGGCGTTGAACCCTCAGGCGCAGTACAAGTTGACCCTGGGTTCGGCGCCTCGCTTGAACCAGCACAACGTGAACGGCGATAACGTAGTGCGCATTCCCAGCTCGATCTTCCAGCTGGCCACCCAGGCAGCCCGCAATCTGAGCTGGAGCACCCAATGGTCGGACAGCACCGGTGAGCCATTGCGCGGGGTCACCCCAGTGCTGCGGGTCGACAAGCACTTTGGTGCAACTTACAACTGGGTCAACTATGAGGCCAAGACCGGCATCACGGGTGCAGCTTCGGGCAATGTCGCCTTGGGCACTTGCTCCGGCGACTATAAAGTGCGGTACCCGGACAGCGCGTCGGGCCAGACCTACAACTGGGAAACCTGGTTCAACGAAGGTGGCTGGCGCATCGAGCTCAAGGAGTTTCCGGGCGTGGGCGTAGGCGGCAATATCACCCAATACGTCAGCCTGGGCCACATTTGCAGCCAGACCATCGTGCGCTGATTGATCTAGGAATGTGAAGCAGGGGGCAGTCCATCTGGGCTGCTCCCTTTTTTTGTGGCCGGCTCCCAATGCAGCGTGCCAAACAGGTAATCCATCAACGGCAGCACGATATTGAAATTGCGCCCCTGCATCAGCTCGCGACGGTGATGCAGGGCGTGCAGGCGATGCATTTGGCGAATCCACGGCAGGCGCGCCACCGGGTGTTCAGCGGGTAAGTGTTCGCAGGCGTGGAACACCTCGTAGAGCAGGTAGCCGAGGATCATGCACCCGGCAAACAACCCCGCCACGTTGGGGTTCAGTTGCTTGAGCAGCCACCAGCCGGGAAGGGTGATGGCCAGGCTGTGCAGTACGATCAGCCAGGCGGGGAACAGGATGACGCGCCAGTCACGCGGGCTGTCGTAGGTCATGTGGCCGGGCGTGAAGAAACTGTGGTGATCGCCGGTGTGGCGCGCGTAGAACAGCCGGGCGAATGAGTGTTTGTGATGGCCGAGATGACGGTGCACGAGGTAGATGCACAGGTTGAAGAACACCAGCGTCAAGGGCACCGTCAGCCACTGCAGGGCGGTGATCTGTGCGGTGGAGGACCAGGCCAGGGTGATACAGGTGATGCCGTAGCCGAGGACGAACGCGGCGTGTAGCCAGGGGTTGTAATGGCGACTCACGTTGGCGCGGTAGCGGCTGCGGAACGTTTCGGTGAGATGGGGCATGGCGGGCTGCTCGCTGTTTTTGTTCGAGATTGAGCTTAGTGGGTGGGGAGGAATGTGCGAGCTTTTACTGGGGGCATGGGTATTTACACAACTTTGGCGTTACGCCGGACCTGTGGGAGGGGGCTTGCTCCCGATGGCGGCCTCGGGGCCGACCAGGATGCTGGATCAGACCGAGTACATATCCGTTATTTGGGTAACGGCTGATATTGGTTCCGCTTTTACAGCGGGTCACTTTGGAAAAAAGAGCCCCAAAGTAACCAAAGCGCTCTTGCCCCACCACTCGGCACCTCGCCCAGGCTCGGTGTGCCCGTAATCCGACATGGATTTGGGGGGCCGCCGCCACGCGCCATCCATGGCGCGGGGCGGCTAAACCGGCATCCCTGCCGGTTTACCCCCCAAATCCCTGTCGAATTCCGGCCAGCGTGGTTTAACGGGGCGCCTGAGATCAAAAGCAGATCAAGATCAAGAGCGGCTCGCTTCGCATCGTGGTTACCGTCGGTTGCTATCAAGTTGTGCAGATACCTATGCTCATCGGGGTGTAGCCCTCCCACAGTTTTAATCGGCGGTGAACTTGAAAATGGTGTTCTGGATATAGGTTTGCCCTGGATTCAAGCGAGTTGAGGCAAAGCCGGGTTGGTTAGGCGCATCCGGAAAATGCTGGGTCTCCAGGGTAAACCCGCTCCAGTGCTGGTACGTCTTGCCACCTTTGCCCTTCACCGAACCATCCAGGAAGTTGCTGGTGTAGAACTGCACCCCAGGCTCACTGGTGTAAAGCTGCAAGCGCCGCCCCGACTCAGGGTCATGCACCTGGGCAGCAAGCTGCTTCACATCACCTTTGGTATCCAAGGCCCAGTTAAAGTCGAACCCGCCTTGTTTCGGCTCGGCAAATTTGAGCTGCGGATGGTCCGCCTTGATGTGCTGGCCAATAGGCGTGGGCTTGAGGAAGTCCATCGGTGTGCCCTTGACCGGAGCCAGCTCACCGGTGGGGATCAAGGTGGCATTCACCGGCGTGTAGTGGCTGGCGTGCAAGGTGGCGACCTGCTTGAGAATGTCGCCGTTACCCGCGCCGGCGAGGTTGAAGTAGCTGTGATTGGTGAGGTTGAGTACCGTCGGTTTGTCGGTGGTGGCCTTGTAGTCGATGTGCAGTTCGTTCTTGTCGTTGAGGCGGTAAGTGACTTCAGTCTTCAGGTTGCCGGGGAAACCCATTTCACCGTCCTTGGACAGGTAGGTGAGGGTGACGCCCACCGAATCCTTGTCCTTGACGGGCTCGGCGTGCCACACCTGTTTGTCGAAGCCCTGGGCGCCGCCATGCAGCGAGTTGGGGCCGTCGTTGAGCGGCACCTGGTAGCGTTTTCCGTCGAGTTCAAAGGCACCGCCGGCCAGGCGGTTGCCGAAGCGGCCGATGGTTGCGCCGAAAAATGCAGTACCGCCTTGATAGCCTTGCACGTCATCGAAACCCAGCACTACGTCGTCGAGCTTGCCGTTTTTGTCAGGCACCTTCAGCGACTGCAATACACCGCCGTAGGTAATTACCGTGGCTTGCATGCCATGGCTGTTGCGCAACACGTACTGTTCGACGGCGATGCCGTCATTGGTTTTACCGAAAGGCTTGTGCTCGCTGGTAAGGCCGGCGGCGTGAGCGCCGCCGCTGGCGATCAGCATGGACAGCGCCAGACCGGACAACAGGTATCGAGGGTGCTTCATGTCGAACTTCCTTTTGTTGTTTTTGGGTTGAATAGTTCTACTAATGTGAGATATTTCACCGGTTATCCAGCAGATTTATAGCCTTTAACGCCGATTTCGTAAAATAAAATAAGACTAATTGATCGAGGCACTACGTTATGAGTACTGAACACGCCATTTATCCCGACCTCAAGGGCAAGAGCGTATTGATCTCCGGCGGGGCGTCAGGGATTGGCGAATTCATGGTGCGGGCCTTTGCCGCCCAGGGTGCCAAAGTGGCGTTTGTGGATCGCGCGCAAAGCCAGGGTGAACGCTTGGCGGCGCTGCTGAACTCTAAGGGCCACACCGTCGAGTTCGAGTGCTGCGATATCACCGATGAGATTGGCTACGGTGCGGCAATCCGGCGCTTCGAGCATTCCCTCGGGCCGATCACGGTGCTGGTCAACAACGCGGCAAATGACGTGCGCCACAGTCTGGAAGAAATCGACTCGCAAATGTTTGACCGGTTGATCGCTGTCAACCTCAAGCACGCCTTCTTTGCCGCAAAGGCGGTGGTGCCAATGATGAAAGAGGCGGGTGGCGGCTCGATCATCAACCTGGGTTCGGTCGGCTGGATGATGGCTTCTGCCGGCTACCCGGTGTACGCCGCCAGCAAGGCTGCCGCCCACGGCATGACTCGAGGCCTGGCGCGGGAGCTGGGGCCGAGCCATATCCGCGTCAACACACTGGTGCCGGGCTGGGTGATGACGGAAAAACAATTGGCCATGTGGGTGGATGATGCGGCTCGGGAGTTGATCGCCCGTAGCCAGTGCCTGCCTGGCAGTGTGATGCCGGAACACATCGCCAATATGGCCCTGTTTCTGGCCTCGGATGCCTCGGCGATGTGTTCGGCGCAAAACTTTATCGTTGACGGCGGCTGGGTGTAGAAACACGGTTCCAAAAAATTGTGAAGATCGCGAGTGGGAGGGGGCTTGCCCCCGATAGCGGTGGGTCAACCCACATCAATGTTCGCTGGGCCGACGTCATCGCAGGCAAACCAGCTCCCACATTTAGATCCTGGGGTGTCAGGTAGAGATGCGCCGGCTGTCAGGCCGTCAAGGGGGCAAGCCCCCTCCCACATATGAACTGCGATGCTTAGGCGATTGGGTAGCGTTTGAACGCCGGATGCTGTTCCAGGCGTTCAGCATGGCGCTTCAGGTTGGGGAACGCATCCGCCTTCACCACCGACGCCACGGTGAACTGGCTGAACGACCAGGCGACCGCTGCTGTAATGGATGCCTGGGTCAGCGCTTCACTGTCTGCCAGTTGCTTGTCCAGCAGGGCATAGGCCGCCAGCAATTGCCCACTGACGCGTTCGATCCATGGTGCATGTAACTTTTCGGCTGGGCGCAGGTTGTGTTCATAGACGATCTGCACACTCTTTTCACAGGCGGCAAGGGCCAGTCCGAGCAGTTGCAGGTCGTGGGCGCGTGCTGCCGGTTGTTGGGGCAGCAGCTTCTTGTCAGCCGGCGCCAGTGCTTCCAGGTAATCGAGGATCAGGCTCGAATCCATCAGCACCGTCCCGTCGTCCAACACCAGGGAGGGGGCTTTGACCACGGGGTTGATCTGGGCAAATTGCGCGTAGGTGCTGAACACCGACAGCGGTTCATGCACAAACTCCACCCCATACAAGTCCAGGGAAATCGCCACGCGGCGTACGTAAGGCGAGTCCAGCATTCCGACCAGTTTCATGCAGCCTCCATTGCTTTCGCGGTGTGATTGGCTGACGAGATTAAGGCTTCATGATCAGGGTGCGCAATGCTTGAAGGGGCGGTCGCTACATTGAACTGCGGGCCGCGCCGGGGGGTTGCCCGGTGATGCGCTTGAAGGCGCGGCTGAACGCTGCCTGGGAGGTGTAGCCAAGGCGTTGCGCGACGGTTTCGATGGGCATGCGCTCCAGGCTCAGCCACTGCGTGGCCAGGCGCATGCGCAGTTCCGTAGCGTAGCGCAACGGCGGTATGCCGAGGATGGCCTGGAAGCGATCGGCAAATACCGAGCGCGAGGTATGGCACTGCGCGGCCAGTTCCGCCACGCTCCAGTCGCGGCCCGGTTGCTGGTGTAGGGCGAGGAGGGCGCGGGCCAGGCGTGGGTCGCGCAGCGCCGCCACCAGGCCCGAGGCGTTGCCACAGGCGCATTCGACCCAGCCGCGTACGATCATCGCTGCCACCACATCGGCCAGGCGCGCCAGGATGCCGGCAAACCCGATCCGGGCCGTGGAGACTTCCCGTTCCATCACCGCCAGGATCGGCACCAGCCCGGGATAACGCTGGCCTGCGGCATCGATCAGCATCAGCGCCGGCATCAGGTTGCCGAGCCCCTGGATACTGCCAAGTTCAAACTCCATGCAGGCACTGAACAGCAAGGTGCTGGGCGTCGCATTAGGGGAAGCATCCACGGCGCAGACCGCGTCCCCCAACGGGGCACTGTCGAAATCGCCGATATCGTGCACACCGGCGCTCGCATCGGATAACAGTGCATGCGCGCCACCATGGGCAATGAATACCGCATTGCCCGCCGACAGCTCGAAAAGGTTGCCGTCCTCGCCGCGCAAGGTCGCATGGCCGGCCGCGAGAAAGTGGAAATAGGCGTGGCCGGGCTTGGCGTCAAAGCCCATGCCGAAGCTCGGCCCGGCCTGGATGCGGCGGTACTGCACGCCCCGCAGGCGCATGCCGCGCAGCAGCTCATTGATCAGGTCGGAAGACAGGGTAAAAGCATGCGCGGCAGTCATGTTCGGGGTTTCGGTCAAAAACTCAAGGGTTTGCATCATAGATCATCCTGGCGGGCAAACCTAGACTGGCCGCCTTGCCAATGATCCGAGGATGACCTGTGATGAATGACAATGCAGCCCAAGCCCCTGCCGGGATTGTGACGGAGCCGGCCTGGCTGGCGGTGTTTTCTTTGGCGATGGGGGTGTTCGGCTTGCTGACGGCGGAGTACCTGCCGGCCAGTTTGTTGACCCCCATGGCCTTGGACCTGGGTGTCTCGGAGGCGCTGGCCGGCCAGGCCGTGACGGTGACGGCAGTGGTGGCGTTGTTTGCCGGTTTGCTGGTGCCCGGCCTGACCCGAAGCATCGACCGGCGCGTGGTGCTGCTGGGGTTCTCCACGCTGATGATCGCCTCCAACCTGCTGGTGGCGTTGTCTTCCAGCCTGGCCGTGCTGTTGTTGATGCGCATCCTGCTGGGCATCGCCCTGGGCGGTTTCTGGAGCATGGCGGCGGCGGTGGCCATGCGTCTGGTGCCGGCGGCTTCCCTGCCACGGGCGCTGTCGATCATCTTCAGCGGGATTGCGGCGGGCACGGTGGTCGCCGTGCCGCTGGGCAGCTACTTGGGTGGCCTGTACGGCTGGCGCAGTGCGTTTATCGCGGCGGCTGCCGTGGGTGCGGTGACCCTGGCGTTCCAGGCGTTCACCCTGCCGCGCCTGGTGCCCAATGGTACCGCGCGCCTGCGTACCGTGCTGGAAGTGCTGCTGCGCCCGGGTATCGCCATGGGCATGTTCGGTTGTGTGCTGGTACATACCGCGCATTTCGCATTGTTCACCTATATTCGCCCGTTCCTGGAAAGCACCACTGGCGTCGATACCCAAGGGCTGGCCCTGATGCTGCTGGGCTTCGGCGTGGCGAATTTCGTCGGCACCTTGCTCGCCGGTTGGCTGCTGGTGCGCCACCCGCGTGGGACGTTGGTGTTGATGCCGGTGCTGGTAGGCATTGCGGCGCTGGCCCTGGTCTGGCTGCCGGTGTCATTGCCGGGCCAGGCGTTGCTCCTGGCGCTGTGGGGCATGGCGTTCGGCGGCGTACCGGTGGCATGGTCCAATTGGGTCGCCCGTGCCGTGCCGGACCAGGCCGAAAGTGCCGGCGGCATGGTGGTCGCTTCGGTGCAGTCGGCGATTGCCGCAGGGGCTGCCGGTGGCGGGTTGATGTTCAGCGTCAGCGGCATTGGTGGGGTATTTGTGGGTGCGGGTGTATTGATGTTGCTCGCGGCCTTGCTTATCGCCCTGCGCGTACAGGTGCCTCGACAAGACCGGGATGCCGGTGTGACGCACCACCCGTCTTTGGTTTAGTCTGGAACGCTTCGTTTATCGCAATCCCTGAGGAGCAGTGGCATGGCTGATTATGTACCCCCAAAGGTCTGGACCTGGGACACCGAAAGCGGCGGCACCTTTGCCAGTATCAACCGGCCCATCGCCGGTGCTACCCACGAAAAGGCGCTGCCAGTAGGCAAGCACCCATTGCAGCTGTACTCCCTGGCTACGCCCAATGGCCAAAAGGTCACGATTCTGCTTGAGGAGTTGCTGGCGCTGGGGCACACCGGTGCCGAATACGACGCCTGGCTGATCAAGATCGGTGACGGCGACCAGTTCGGCAGTGGCTTTGTGGGGGTAAACCCGAACTCGAAGATTCCGGCGCTGATGGACCACAGTGGCGCCACGCCGATTCGGGTGTTCGAGTCCGGCGCGATCCTGCAATACCTGGCCGAGAAATTCGGCGCGTTCTTGCCCAGCGAGCCAGCGGCCCGAGCTGAATGCCTGTCGTGGTTGTTCTGGCAGATGGGCAGCGCGCCTTACCTGGGCGGAGGTTTCGGACATTTCTATGCCTATGCGCCGAGCAAGATGGAGTACCCGATCAACCGCTTTGCCATGGAAGCCAAGCGCCAACTGGACGTGCTGGACAAGCGCCTGGCGGTGAGCGAGTACATCGCCGGCGATGAGTACACCATTGCCGATATCGCCATCTGGCCCTGGTACGGCGGGCTGGTCAAAGGCCGCTTGTACGGCGACTCGGCGGAGTTTCTCTCGGTGCATGAATACAAACACGTGCTGCGCTGGGCCGACGCAATTGACGCCCGGCCGGCGGTGCAGCGCGGCCGGCGGGTGAACAGAGTGTCGGGTGAGGAGCAGTTGCCCGAACGGCATGACGCGAGTGACCTGGACTGATTCAGATCCAGTGTGGGAGGGGGCTTGCCCTCCCACATTTGGATCTCCTTAGCTTCGGTTTACTTGTAGCGCTGTTCGAATACCGCCACCTGCTCAGGTTTGATCAGTTCAAACGGCACCCACACTTCGGCTTCAATCGGTTCGCCCTTGATCATCTTGATCGCCGCTCGAACCGCCTGGGTCGCCTGGGCCTTGGGGTCCTGGAACACTGACGCAGCAAGCAGCCCACGCTTGATGGCCGCCAAACCATCGGGCAAACCGTCGATGCCGACGATCGCAATCTGGCCCTTGGCCTTGCCCGCTTGCTGCAATGCCATGGCCGCACCGATTGCCATTTCATCGTTGTTGGCCACGATCGCATCAAACTGCGTGCCTGCCAGCAGCCAGTTGCTGGTCAGGTCCATGCCTTTGTTGCGTTGCCACTCGGCGCTTTGCTGCTCGACGATCTTGATACCGGGAAAGTCCTTGAGCACCTGCCTGGCGCCCTCGGTGCGGTCGTGGGTGGCGTTCTGCGCAAGGTCGCCCATGATGATCGCCACGTTGCCCTGGCCGCCGAGTTTTTGTGCAAGGTAGCGCATCTGCAGTTGTCCGGCCTCGATGTCGTTGGAGGCCACCGTGACTACGCCCTTGGGCAGTGTGCGTTCATCCGGATGACGGTTGACGTACACCAGTGGCGTCTTGGCCGCCACGGCGGCTCGGGTGATATTGGCAGTGGCGGCGGTGTCGACCGGCAGCACGATCACCGCGTCAACTTTCTGGTTGAGAAACCCCTCGACTTGATTGAGCTGGCGCACCACATCGCCCTGGGCGTCTTCGAACTGGATCTGCACGTCCTGCTGTTTCGCCGCAGTCTCCAGGCCGCTACGCACATAGGTCATGAAGTTATCGTCAACCCGGGCAATGCTCACGCCGATGCGATAGGCGGCGAAGGTCCATTGGCTGAACAGCAACAGCAGCGCGGCCACTAGCAATGAATAACGATGCATAAGTGTGTTCCTTTTATTGTTATAGGGTGAATGCCTGGCGGAAGCGCTCCAGGGCCAATTCGCTGGTGCCGCTGGCCCAGCCCTCCAGGCCTACCACGCCGGTGTAGCCCATGGCGTGCAACGCGCGGGCAATCGCCGGGTAGTGGATTTCGCCAGTGCCGGGCTCCTTGCGCCCGGGCACGTCGGCCACCTGGATTTCACCGATGGCGCCGCCGGCGCGCTGGATCAATTCGATCAGGTTTCCTTCGCCGATCTGCGCGTGGTACAGGTCCAGGTTCATCTTCAGATGCGGGCTGCCCACGGCTTCGATCAGGGCCAGGGTCTCGTCGGCGCGGGCGAACGGCGTGCCGGGGTGATCGACGGCGGTGTTGAGGTTTTCCAGCAGGAACACACGGCTGGCGTCTTCCCCCAGGCGCGCGATTTTTTCCAGGGTCTTGCAGGCGCTCAGCCACATGCGTCCGGTGGTCTGGCTGACCGGCTGCACCGGCAAGCCGCCGTCGCCCAGGCCGGTGCCGTGCAGGTTGAGGCTGGGGCAATTGAGGCGCTCGGCGATGCCCAGGGATTCGCGGGCGCTGTCGAGCAGTTGGCGGCTGCCTTCGGGGTCGGTGAGGGTGCCGCTGATGTAGCCGGTCATCGAGGTGAAGTCCGCGCCGGTCGCGGCCAGGGCGTCGATGTCCTTGTCGGTCCAGCTCCAGATTTCGGCGCTGAACCCAAGGGCGTGGATACGTTTGACCCGTTCGATGAAGGGCAGGTCGAGAAACACCATCTCGGCGCTGACGGCTAATTTGAACGGCATCATGGGCGCGCCCCTTGCACGGCCACAGACTTGCCGGTTTCGTACGACTCGATGCAAGCGCGGGCAATTGCCAGGGCTGCGCGCGCATCCTCACCGCTGGCCAAGGGCTTGGCGCCGCTGCGCAGGCAGTCGACAAAGTGGTTGAGCTCGGCAATGTAGGCGTCGCGCAGCAGGTCGGTGTCCATCCGCTGAGTGTCGGCCTGGATGCCTTCGGCCAGGTAGCGCACTAGGTCGCAGTCATTGAGGCTGCCCATGCTCAGCATGCCTTGGCTGCCGAACACCTCACCGCGCACATCGTAGCCATACACCGCCTGGAAGTTGGCCTCGGCGGTGGCGATGGCGCCGTTGTCGAAGCGCAGGGTGACCACGGCGGTGTCGAGCAAGCCTTGGCTTTTGAATTGCGGGGCAATCAGTGCGTCGGCCATCACCTGCACCTGTACCACTTCGGCCCCGGGGTTGAGATAGCGCAAGGTGTCGAAGTCGTGGATCAGGGTCTCCAGGAAGATCACCCATTGTGGTGAAGCGCCAGGGTTGTTCAGCGCCGGGTCGCGGGTCAGCGAGCGCAGCAACTGCGGCGTACCGATGCGGCCGGCGGCGACATCGAGGTGCGCGGTACGGAAGCTCTTGGCGAAACGCCGATTGAAACCGACCTGCAACGGCACGCGGGCGTCGGCGGCAGCGGCGATGGCGCGATCGGCTTCGTCCAGGGTGATGGCCATGGGTTTTTCGCAGAAGATGCCCTTGCCGGCACGGGCGGCGCTGATCACCAGGTCGGCGTGGCTACGGGCGGGGGAAGCGATAAGCACTGCGTCGATATCGGGGTCGTTCAACAGCTGTTGTGGGTCGGTGTAGACCTTGTCCACCCCCAGCTCTGCTGCCAGGCGTGCGGCCTGGCCTGGAGTGGGGTCGGCGATGGCGGCAAGGCAGGCGCCGGGGATGTGGCGGGCCGCCGTAAGGCCGTGGAAGCTGCCCATGCGACCGGCACCGATCAAGCCCATGCGGATATTCTGTGTACTCATGAAGTGACCCCTTTTTATTGTTGGCCCGCAGGACAGTCCTGGCTGGCATAGAGGTAAGAGCAAGGGGTGTGCCAACTCATAACTAACTGATTTTTAATAGGTTATTAAAATCAGTAAACAAAATGTGTTCATTCAGATGACATGTCTATACTGACATGTCAAAAATATGAACATGGATGCCTTGATGAGCCTCACATTCAGCGTGCAAGACCTCGAATACCTCACGGCCCTTGGACCTGATGCGCTGAATGACGAACCCGTCGCTGCGTTGGAGCAGGGCTGGCGAGCGTGTCTGTCCGGCCAGGTCGAACGCCCGGCCGAGGTGCGCCAGGTCATCTGGGATTCGTGGCGGCGCAGTCTCGAGGCAAGGATCGATCCCGGTCACAGCCACTACCGTTTCGTTGCCGCCCAAACGCTGGCGGCAACCCTGGCCAATCACCGCGTACTGATCGCCGCCGCCGCGCAAGTCATGCACGGCTTGCTGGCATATAACCCTCGCGGCCATATCAACCTTACCGATGCCGAGGGCACCACCCTGTATTTCTGTGGGCTGGATATCACCCCGGTGGGCAGTCGCCTGTTGGAATCGGTACAGGGCACCAACTGCACCGGGCTGGCGCTGGCCGAAGATCGCCTGATGTACGTGTTGGCCGAGGAGAACTTCGCCGGCGCCCTGCGCCAGCGCCGCATGCACTGCGCCGCTGCGCCGATCAAGGATGCCCAGGGCCTGACATTGGCCATGCTCACGCTGACCGCCGAGCCCGGCTGGTTTCATTTCCATACCCTGGGCACCGTCCAGGCGGCAGCCGAAGCGGTGTCGCGGCAGATGGCGCTGCAGGTGTTGCTGGAAGAACAACAAGCGGTGCTCGAAGTGCTGAACGAAGGCTTGGTGGTACTGGATGAGCGCGGCTGCATCAAGGCACTCAACCGTTATGCGCGGCAGTTGTTCGGGGTGGGGCTGGAGCTGATCGGCAGTTCGTTCCAGCGCCTGGGGCGCAGTGAGTTGAGCGACGTGCTGGGTGAGCCGGTGCGCGACCTCGACTGCACCTTCGAGTTGCACGACCGCAGTCAACTCTCCTGCCTGGTCTCGGTATGCCCGCTGGAGCAGGGCGGGGTGATCGTGTCGGTGCGCGAAAACCGCCGCATCCGCGAAATCACCCGGCGCCTTATCGGTACTCAGGCGCGCTATACCTTCGACACCATCCAGGGCACCTCACGGGCGATCCAGGACGCGCTGCACCTGGGGCGCATCGCCAGTCGCGGCGACGCCACCACCTTGGTCCTCGGCGAAAGCGGCACCGGCAAGGAGCTGTTTGCCCAGGCCATTCATAACGCCAGCGAGCGTTGCAACGGCCCGTTCGTGGCGGTCAACTGCGGCGCCATCCCCCGGGACCTGGTGCAGAGCGAACTGTTTGGGCATGTCGAAGGCGCGTTCACCGGCTCGGCGCGAGGTGGGTCGGCGGGCAAGTTTGAATTAGCCGATGGCGGCACCATCTTCCTGGATGAAATTGGCGACATGTCCTTCGATGCCCAGGTCAGCCTGTTGCGGGTGTTGCAGGAGGGGGAAGTGACCCGCGTGGGTGCGAAAAGTTCGCGGCCAGTGAACGTGCGCATCATCGCCGCCACCCATCGCAACTTGAGCCAGGCAGTGGCCGAAGGTGCGTTTCGTGAGGATCTTTACTACCGCCTCAATGTGTTGAACCTCACCGTGCCGCCGTTGCGTATGCGCCGCGAGGATATCCCGCTGTTGGCACGGCATTTCCTGCAGCGCTGTGCGCGTTCGTTGCGTAAGCCAGTGCAGGGTTTCTCGCCGGAGGCGCTGGCGCTGCTGTCAGCCCATGGCTGGCCGGGCAATGTGCGTGAATTGGAAAACGCCATCGAGCGGGCGACCAACTTGGCGATGGGGGAGTTGATCCAACCGGCTGACTTGCCGCTGGAAACCCAGCAACGGGCGACGCTGCGCCTTTACCAGCCCCAGCCCGCGCAGGATCTGAGCAGCCATGAACTGCACGCCATCGTCGCTGCGCTGAAAAACACGGGTGGCAACATTCGCCTGGCGGCCCGGCAACTCAACGTGTCGCGGGGTGGGCTGTACAACAAGATGGGGCGGTTTGGTTTGAGTGCAGGGGATTTTCGCGGGCGGTGAATGATTGCCCGTGTGCAGATTAAATGTGGGAGGGGGCTTGCTCCCGATGGCGACCTGACAGCCGACCAGGATGTTGGATCAGACCGAGTACATATCCATTCCTGCGGTAACGGCTACTTAGGGTTCCGCTCTTACAGCGGCTCACTTTTGGAAGGACCGGAATGCCGGCCCAGCCAAAAGTAAGCAAAAGGTCCTCGCCCCACCACTCGGCACCTCGCTTAGGCTCGGTGTGCCCGTAATCCGACAGAGATTTGGGGGGCCGCCGCCACGCGCCATCCATGGCGCGGGGCGGCTAAACCGGCATCCCTGCCGGTTTACCCCCCAAATCCCTGTCGAATTCCGGCCAGCGTGGTTTAACGGGGCGCCTGAGATCAAGATCAAGAGCGGCTCGCTTCGCATCGTGGTTACGGTCGGCAGCTACAAAGTTGCGTAGATACCCATGCCGCGATAGCGGTGTTTCAGCCTCTGAATTTTTGACGGGTTCATTGCCATCGAGGTCGAATCGTCGCACCGCCCCTCCCACATTGTGTTCTTTGTGTATCAGGTGCCCATGTTTTCCGGGGTCACTATCTGCGGTGGTATATGCACCCGATGCCGCACAGGATCGAAGCCTTCGTCATTCAGCAACTGCACCAGCAGTTGCACCAGCGCCGCCGCCGTCTGCCGCGGCTGCGAGTCCATTACCACATCGATCAAGCCGCGGCTCAACGCCTGGCGTGACAGTTCGGTCGACTCCTGCAGAATGCAACACAGCGCCGGGCGCTTGGGCAGTTGCGCCAGGGCGTTGATCACGCCGTCACCGCCGCCGCCCACCACGCACAGGCCGCGCAGGTCGGTGTGGCGGGCAAGCAGGTCGAGGGTGGCTTCCTCGGTGATGTCGCAGTTATCCAGGTTGATCAGCGGCTCCAACGGCTTGAGCCCTGGCGCGTGTTCGGCCAGGTAGCTGTACAAGCCTTTGACCCGTGCCTGGTGCCCGAGAAAACGATGGCCGCCAAGCAAAATGCCCACGCTGCCTTTGCGTGCGCCGCAGGTGTGTGCCAGCAGCCAGCCCATGGTGCGCCCGACCACGTGGTTGTCCTGGCCCACATAGGGTTCGAGGGCCTGCTCATGGATATCCGACAGCAGCGCAACCACTGGTACGCCGGCTTCACGAATCTGCGCCAGGCAGGCGTTGATCAGCGGATGGGCGAAGCTGACCACCGCCAGGGCGTCGCACTGCACCGCCAGTTGCTCGATCTGCGCGACGATGGCATTCGGTGAACGGTCGTTGATGTAGTCGAACTGGCAGCTCAGGTTGGCGGTGGCGTGATGCTGCGCTGCATCGTTTATTGACTGGGCGAGGTTGGCATAGAAGGCCTGGGCGGTGCCCAGCAACAGCACGCCGAAACGGTAGGTGGGCCGCCGTTCGCGGATGCGCTGGCCGATCAGTCGTGCAGCAAAATAGCCCACCGCTTCGGCAGCCTGGAACACCTGTTCGGCCGTGCCGGGGTTGACCGGAGCGCGGGCGTTCAACACGCGGTCGACGGTGGCTACGCTGAGCCCCGCATGGGCGGCAACGGTGGCGATGGTTGGGCGTTTATTGTTGTGCATGGCAGGCCCCTTGAGCGTCTTGATAGAAAACTATCAAGCCCCGCTGGGCCTGGATGATAGCTTGATAGGGAATGGATTCAAGGCCTTGAGGGGGATTTAGCTGCGCTCTATCGTTGGTTTCGAAAAGCACCTGAAACCCACGCTTGCGGAGAACAATAACAATGCCTGAACCCACCGCTCACCGCGCCCGACGCGACTACAGCCTCACCGGGCCCGAGGCGGCCCGTGCCGCCGAAAAGGGTCTGGTCTCGGCCAACTGGTACCAGTCACCCATCTCGCGCAAACGCATGAAAGAACTGATGCAACGCCGCGATGGCCCGGCCTTGCTCGACACGGCCATCTGGGCTGCGACGCTGTTGGCCACAGGCTTTGGCGGCTATTGGTTCTGGGGCTCCTGGGCCTGCGTACCGTTTTTTCTCGCCTATGGTGTGCTCTACGGAACGGCGTCCAACCCGCGCTGGCACGAAACCGGCCACGGCACTGCGTTCAAGACCCGCTGGATGAACGATGCGTTGTACCAGGTGGCGAGCTTCATGTGCCTGTTCGAACCTCACGTGTGGCGCTGGAGCCATGCCCGTCATCACACCGACACCATCGTCGTCGGCCGCGACCCGGAGATCGTCGAGCCGCGCCCGCCGAGCCTGTGGATGATGGCCCTCAGCCTGTTCAACCTGCCCCTGGCCTGGAAGACCTTCAGCGGCGTAGCCCGCCATGCGCTCGGGCGCATGAGTGCCCAGGAGCAAGACTTCATCCCTGAATCCGAATGGCCCAAGGTATTCCGTGCCGCACGTATATGGATTGGGATTTATGCGCTGATCATCGGCGCCGCGTTGTACCTGCACAGCTGGCTACCGCTGATGCTGGTGGGCTTGCCCAGTCTCTATGGTGCCTGGCTCGGCTACCTGTTCGGCCTCAGCCAGCATGTGGGCCTGGCCGAAGATGTGCTCGACCACCGCAGCAACTGCCGCACCATCTACATGAACCGGGTGCTGCGCTTTATCTACATGAACATGAACTACCACCTCGAACACCACATGTACCCGATGGTGCCTTACCACGCGCTCAGTCAACTGCACGAAGAGATCCGCAGCGACTGCCCACCGCCGTATGCCAACCTGTGGGAGGCCTACCAGGAAATCATTCCGACTATTTGGCGCCAGCGCAGCGACCCCAGCTATTTCGTCCAACGCCCGACCCGTGGCGAGGGAGCTTGCTCGCCCCACAGTAAAAGCCAGTCATTGGAGATAAATGCATGAACGATCAATGGATCGACGTCTGCGCCGTGGGCGAAATAGAAGCAGAAGACGTGCTGCGCTTCGACCACGGTATTCACACCTACGCGGTGTACCGCTCGGCCGAGGATGAATTCTTCGCCACCGCCGGCCTGTGCACCCACGAGAAAATCCACCTGGCGGACGGCCTGGTGATGGACCATGTGATCGAGTGCCCAAAGCACAACGGGCGCTTCGATTACCGTTCCGGCCAAGCCCTGGGCGCGCCGGTGTGCGTCAACCTCAAGACCTACCCGGTGCGGGTCGAAGCGGGGCGGGTACTGCTCGCTGTCACGGCCGGATGATGAACCAGACCCTGATCATCGTCGGCGCTGGTCATGCCGGTGGACGTGCGGCACTGACCTTGCGTGAAGAAGGTTACAGCGGGCGCCTGATCCTGATCGGCGATGAAGCGCACTTGCCCTACGAACGCCCACCGTTGTCCAAAGGCGTGCTGCAAGGCTCGACGGACCTGGCGGAATGCAGCCTGTGCGACAGTGCACGGTTGGCTGCGCTTGGCATTGAGCATATCGCCGGCAACCCCGCCAGCCGTTTGGAGCCGCAGCATCATCGGCTGCAACTGGCTGACGGCCAATGGTTGACCTATGCCGGCCTGCTGCTGGCCACCGGAGGCCGGGCGCGACGCTTGCCCCAGGAGCAGGCCAACGTGTTCTACCTGCGCACCCATGATGAAGCGTTGGCCTTGCGCAATGAATTAAAGCCAGGCGCCAGGTTGGTGGTGGTCGGCGGGGGCTTCATCGGCCTGGAGGTGGCCGCTACGGCGCGGGGCCTGGGCTGCGAGGTCACGGTGCTGGAAGCGGGGCCGCGGCTGGCCGCCCGGGCGCTGCCGCCAATGATCAGTGAAGCGCTGTTGGCGCTGCATCGTCAGCAGGGTGTGGACGTGCACTTGAACGTTGCCCTGGAGTGCGTCCACGCCGACGCCGTGCAACTGGTCGATGGGCAACGGGTGCCCTGTGACCTGGTGGCGGTCGGTATTGGTATGCAACCCAACATTGAGCTGGCAGCGGCGGGAGGGTTGGAAGTAGGGCAGGGCATTCGGGTCGACGCGTGCCTGCGCACCAGCGCACCGGATATTTACGCGGCGGGGGATGTCTGTGAGTTTCGTCTCGGCGGCGTCTATCAGCGTCAGGAAACCTGGCGCAACGCCGAGGCCCAGGGGCGTCACGCTGCGTTGAATCTGTTGGGCAAAGAACTGCCGTTCGAGAGGGTCCCGGGTTTCTGGTCCGACCAATTCGACTGGGGTTTGCATTCCGTCGGGGCGATGACTGCGCGGTCGGTCAGCCGTGCGTTGCCCGACGGTGGCCTGCTGCTGTTTTGCCTAGACACCAACGCCCGATTGCAAGGCGCTTTCGGCTGGGCTTTGGGCAACCGCGCCGCCAGGGACATCAAGCTGTGCGAGCGCTTGATCACTGCAAGCATTGCGCTTGACGTGGCGAGCCTGGCAGATGCCGATACGTCCCTCAAACACCTGCTGCGAGGTTGAGATGCACCAACTCCTGGTATTCCAATCACTGTGGGCCATGCAAACCGAGCCCGGCAGCCAAGAAGCGCAACTGGACCGCATCGTCGCCGCCGGTTTTGACGGCATCACCGACCATTACTGGACGCCGGCCGCAGTCTCGCGCTTGTACGCTGCCGCCACGGCCAGAGGCTTGCAGATCGAAGGTCAACTGTTCCCGCAATCGGTGGATGATCTGGCCAGGGCATTGGAAGTGATCGGCCGCTACGGTTGTCACCACCTCACCCTGCAAGCCGATGTGCGCCCGCGTACCCAGGCCGAGGCGGTCAGGCTGATCGAAGGCTGGCAGCGCCTGGCCGAACAGGTGGACTTCCCGATCCTGCTGGAAACCCACCGTTATCGACTGACCAACGACCTGTTGTTCACCCTCGACCTGCTGGCGCAAATGCCCGACCTGAAACTGCTCGCGGACCTGTCCCACTACGCGGTTGGCCGCGAGTTGCCCGAGCCCGGCAGTGTGGAAGACGACGAACAGATACGCACCATCCTGCGCCATAGCTGGGGCTTTCATGGCCGCATCGCCAGCAGTGAGCAGGTGCAGGTTGGCCTGGATTTTCCTCAGCACCAGCCTTGGGTCGAGCGCTTTACCGGCTGGTGGCGCTATGGGATCGACGACTGGCTGACCCGTGCCGACGCGCCCCAGAGCCTGCCCTTCACCTGCGAACTGGGCCCGCCACCCTATGCGATCACCGATGCAATGGGGCGAGAACTCACTGATCGCTGGGCCGAGGCGCTCAAGATGAAAGC
Organism: Pseudomonas sp. P867; assembly: GCF_019891455.1. NCBI lineage: Bacteria > Pseudomonadati > Pseudomonadota > Gammaproteobacteria > Pseudomonadales > Pseudomonadaceae > Pseudomonas > Pseudomonas sp. P867. Next base: position 19,626 of record NZ_JAFLXB010000009.1, read on the forward strand.
GCTGATTCGCCAGGTGTGGGCCAGTTGTCACGGCTGATCTGCTAACCTGCGTCGGTTCAAACCGACCTTAGCCTATGGATCTGCCTGATGAAAACCTGCCCTGTCCAGCCACCTCTCGAACCGCAGTCCGTGTGCCACCCGATCACCAGCAGCGCGATTTTCATGGTCGCCACCCTGGCCCCCGATGCAGTTGAAAACGTGCGTGCCTGGTGCGCCGACATCGCAGGCCTTGTGCGCTCGGTGGGCAAGCGCGTGCCGTCGGGCAACCTGACCTGCGTCTGCGGGTTTGGCTCGGATGCGTGGGACCGGCTGTTCGGCGCGCCGCGCCCGGCCTCGCTGCATCCGTTCCGCGAATTCGGTGTAGAAGGGCGCAAGGCGGTGTCGACCCCGGGCGATATCCTCCTGCATATCCGCGCCGAGCAGATGGACCTGTGTTTCGAGCTGGCGACCCAATTGATGGCTGCCTTGGGCGATAGCGTCAAGGTGGTGGATGAGGTCCAGGGTTTCCGCTATTTCGATATGCGCAGCATCATCGGTTTTGTCGACGGCACCGAAAACCCGGTAGGGCGCAAGGCCGAAAGATTCACCCTGGTCGGTGACGAAGACCCTCAGTTCGAGGGCGGCAGCTACGTAGTGGTGCAGAAATACCTGCACAACATGAGCGCCTGGAACGGCTTGACGGTAGAAGCCCAGGAGAAGGTAATCGGGCGCACCAAACTGGCAGATATCGAACTGGACGAAGAAACCAAGCCGAGCAACTCCCACAGCGCCTTGACCGTCATCACTGACGAGAACGGTGAGGAAGTGAAGATCCTGCGCGACAACATGCCCTTCGGCCGCCCCGGTGCCGGCGAGTTCGGCACCTATTTCATCGGCTACGCACGCTCGCCGCAGCCTCTGGAGCAGATGCTGGAAAACATGTTCGTTGGCCGCCCGGTCGGCAACTATGACCGCTTGCTCGACTTCAGTACCGCCGTGACTGGCGGCCTGTTTTTCGTGCCCTCGGCCGACCTGCTCGAAGCGCTGGCCGACCGCGAACCGGCGGCTTAACTCAACAACCCGCTGCTGACCGCCACAATCAGGAAGATCCCCAGCAGCGCACGGTAGATCACGAACGGCCAGGTGGAGAAGCGCTCCAGGAACTTCATCAGGCCCCAGATCGCAAAGAACGCCGAGATGCTCGCCACCACCAGGCCGAAGATCAAGTGCGGCCAGGCGTGGGCAGGGAGGTCGGCGCGCAGCAGCACCCACAGTTCTTTCAAACCGGCCAGGGCAATGGCCGGCAGGCCCAGCAGGAAAGAAAAGCGCGCCGCTTCCTCACGTTTGAAATTCAGGAACAGCGCTGCGGTCAGCGTGGAGCCCGAACGCGACACCCCAGGAATCAACGCGCCGATCTGCGCCACCCCCACGATCAGCGCATCGCGCAAGCGCATTTGGCTTACGTCGCGGGTATGGCGGGCGCGCACTTCGGCCAGTGCCAGCAACACCGCCATCACCACGCAGGAAATGCCGATCACCATCAGCCCGCGCAATGGCGAGTTGCATGCATTCAGGGTCGAAGACAGCGCCAACCCGGCAATGCCAATCGGGATAGTCGCCAGCACGATCGCCACCGCCAGTTTGAACCACCGATCGTTATAGTCGCCCCGGCGCACCGCACTGATACTGCCGGTGGTGACCTGGCGCACATCCCGCCAGAAGTAACTGACCACTGCCGCCAGCGCGGCCAATTGCATGGCCGCCGAAAACGCCGAGCCCGGGTCTTGCCAGCCGAGCAGGGCGGGCACCACGCGCATATGGGCGGTGGACGACACCGGCAGCAATTCGGTGATGCCCTGGATTACCCCCAGGATGAAAATTTGCAGGTAATCCAGGGAGGCAAAGCCCACATCCAGGCCGGCGGTACAGACGTTGGTCACAATACGTGTCCTTGAGCGAAAGGTGGAAACCGGCGAAGTTTATTCTAAATGTTTCAGGAATTTGGCCAGGGCAACCGCTATTTGCATTCGGTTCAGCCAATAGAAAGGATTCGACAAGCCATTGGCGTGGCAGGCACTTTTGTGAACAATGGCGCCCTGCGTTTTTCCACCGAGAGCCCCATGCCTGAAACCACCGTTGAATTGATCCAGACCGGCCCTGAAGACGCCGAGCTGATTCGCAATCTGTACCAGTACTACGCCTACGAGTCTTCGGATTGGGAACAGGAAGATGTCGAGGCCGATGGCCGTTTCTACATCCACGACGAGCATCTGGCCCGCTACTGGCACGACCCGCAGTGGAGCGCCAACCTGTTGCTGGTCGATGGCTATATCGCTGGTTTCCTGTTGATTGAAGGCAGCGAACTGCCGGGCATCGACGCGTTGGAGCTGGCCGACCTGTTCATTCTCAAGCGCTATCGCCGCAAGGGCATCGGCCGTGCCATCGCCAGCCAGGTGCTGTGCAGCGGCGCGGCCAATTGGCTGGTGCGTTTCTATGATCAGGACGAGGTATCCCAGGCATTCTGGCGCACCGTGTTGGATAACCTGCCGCGTCCGGTGCAGATGATTGAACTGGAGGATGAGCCGCAGTTGGTGAGCTATCTGATTACCCGGGCGTCATTGCACTGATGCCCCGTGATTCGGATGTGGGGGCGGTAAATGTGGGAGGGGGCTTGCTCCCGATGGCGGCTTCAGGGCCGACCGGGATGCTGGATCAGACCGAGTACATATCCGTTATTTAGGTCACGGCCACGGTTGGTTCCGCTTTTACAGCGGGTCACTTTGGAAAAGAGCCCCAAAGTAACCAAAGGGCTCTTGCCCCACCACTCGGCACCTCGCCTGGGCTCGGTGTGCCCGTAATCCGCCATGGATTTGGGGGGCCGCCGCCACGCGCCATCCATGGCGCGGGGCGGCTAAACCGGCATCCCTGCCGGTTTACCCCCCAAATCCCTGTCGAATTCCGGCCAGCGTGGTTTGACGGGGCGCCTCAGATCAAAAGCAGAGCAAGATCAAGGTCAAGAGCGGCTCGCTTCGCATCGTGGTTACTAAAGTTGTGTAGATACCTATGGTAATCGGGGGCAAGCCCCTCCCACACGGGCCTAGCCTGGATTGAACAGCACCTGCTGCATCGCCTGGGGCGGCTGCCCGAATGCACGGAGGAACGCCTGGCGCATGCGTTCGCGATCACCAAACCCGGTTTCGCGGGCCACCACTTCCACCGGGTGGCGGCTGGTTTCCATCATCGCCCGCGCCGCTTCCACCCGCAGGGCTTCGATGGCCTTGGCCGGGGTTTGCCCGGTTTCTTCGCGAAACACTCGGCTGAACTGGCGCGGGCTGAGCCGGGCGACTTCGGCCAAGGCTTCTACCGATAAATCATGGGTTAGGTTTTCACGCGCATAGGCCAGGGCCAGTTGCACGCGGTCGGATTTGGGGTCCAGTTCCAGCAAGGTTGAGAGTTGCGATTGCTCGCTGCCGCGGCGCTGGGCTATCACCAGCTTGCGTGCGATGCGGCGCGCAAGGTCGCTGCCCAGGTCGTTCTCCACCATCGCCAGTGCCAGGTCGACCCCGGCGCTCATGCCGGCACCGGTCCACACCTGGCCGTCCACCACGAACAACTTGTCTTCTTCCAGGCGAATATCCGGGTAGCGCTTGCGAAACGCCGGCGCGTGGATCCAGTGGGTGGTGGTGCGTTTGCCGGCAAGCAGGCCCGCTTCTGCCAGCACAAAGATGCCCATGCATAACGAGGCCACCCGGCGCGACTGTGCCGATGCTGCCTTGACCAGTTCCAGCAGGTTGGCCTCCGGTAGGCGAAACTCCAGATAGCCGCTGACGATCAGAGTGTCATAACCCTCTGGGCGGATGGCGTTGGTATTGACTGAAAAGCCCTGGGAGGTCATCACCGCGCCGCCGCTTTCCGATACCAGGTGAAATTCATAGGCCGGCTCGCCGCGCAGCAGGTTGGCGCACTCGAACACCGAGCCCAGGCTAAGGCTCAGCGACTGGAAGTTCGGGTAAACCATCAGCGCAACGCTGTGCATTGCATCTCTCCAAGGGGCAGGGAGAGGGGATTGTCGGCGTGTACCGGGCAAACGGCAACCGACTTTGGCGCATGTCCGGAATCCTTGCGGATATGACATTGTGAGTGGTTGCCTCGCTGCCTAACATGGCCCCAACGAACTAGACGACTGGTCTAATCGCACGGAGGCAAGCATGAGCAACGCAAGCAGCAGTGCACGGCAAGCGATTCTTGAACGTGCGCAATCCATCGTCGGTGCCAAGGGATTTTCCGCGGTGGGCTTGAACGAAATCCTGCACGCCGCACAAGTGCCCAAGGGCTCGTTCTATCACTACTTCAACTCCAAGGATGCGTTTGGCGTGGTGTTGCTCGATACCTATTTCGACCAGTACGTCGAAGGCATGCAGCAGCTATTGGATCAGCCGGGTTTAACCCATCACGCCAAGTTGATGCGCTATTGGCAAGGCTGGATCGACAACCACACTGGCTGCACCGATACCGGCAAGTGCCTGGCCGTCAAGTTGGGGGCTGAAGTCTCCGACCTGTCAGAACCCATGCGATTGGCGTTGCAGCGCGGTACTTCGCGCACCATCGAGTTACTCGCGCTGGCCCTGGAGCGCGGGGTCGAAGACGGTTCGCTCAGGTTCGAGCACGCTCCGCACAGCCTTGCCAAGCGCTTGTATGCGCTATGGTTGGGCACCAGCGTCATGGGCAAGATCACCCGTACCACTGCGCCGTTCTGCGAGGCGCTGCTGCTGACCCAACAGTTGTTGGGCGGCCCTGAAAACCCTGCTACTCACATCGATCGAGGCACTGGAAAATGAAAGTATTAATGGTACTGACCTCTCACGACCAGCTTGGCGATACCGGGCGCAAGACCGGCTTCTGGCTCGAAGAGTTTGCCGCCCCTTATTACGCGTTCAAGGACGCTGGCGCCGATGTGGTGCTGGCTTCCCCGGCCGGCGGCCAGCCGCCGTTGGACCCGAAGAGCGATGAACCGGATGCGCAAACCGAGCAGACAGCGCGCTTCGCCGCAGACCCGGCTGCGCAGCAGGCCCTGGCTACCACGGTGAAGCTGGAAACGGTCAACACCGCCGACTTCGACACCGTGTTCTACCCTGGCGGCCACGGCCCGCTGTGGGACCTGGCGGAGTCACCGGTGTCCATCGCGTTGATCGAGGCGTTCGAACGGGCCGGCAAACCCATCGGATTTGTCTGCCATGCACCGGGTGCCTTGCGCCACGTCAAGGCAGTCAACGGTGAGCCGTTGATCAAGGGCCGCCGTGTGACCGGGTTCTCCAACTCTGAGGAAGCCGCGGTGCAATTGACCGATGTTGTGCCGTTCCTGATTGAAGATGAATTCAAAAAACTGGGCGGCAAGTATGAGAAGGGCGCCGACTGGCAATCCTTTGTGATTGTCGATGGCTTGCTGGTCACTGGGCAGAACCCAGGCAGCTCCAGCGAAGTGGCCAAGGCCCTGCTGACACTCAGCGCTTAAGTTAATAAACCGAGGTACGCGCTGGCGACTCCCAGGAGTCGCCAGGGTTTTCGTTCGTTCTGAATTTGGAATATCCCCATGCCTGACTGCATTTTGAACACCCCGATAAAGCTGGGGCATCATCGCTTGAACAATCGCGTTGTGCTGCCGCCGCTGACACGCCAGCGCAGCGCCCAGCCGGGCAATATCGCCACCGACCTGATGGCCGAATATTACCGCCAGCGTGCCAGTGCCGGCTTCATGGTCAGCGAGGGTACGCAGATCGAGCCGCGCGGTCAGGGCTACGCATGGACGCCGGGCATCCATACACCGGCGCAGATCGAGGGTTGGCGCAAGGTCACCGCAGCGGTACATGCCGAGGGTGGGGTGATCTTTGCCCAGCTATGGCACGTGGGGCGGGTGTCCCATAACGCCTTGCAACCTGGCGGCGCTGCACCGGTGGGGCCGTCTGCACTGCCGGCGCTGCAAGCCAAAGCCTTTATTGAAACCGGTCCGGGTGTGGGTGAGCTGGTGCAGCCACCTGTGCCTCGTGCGTTGAGCACGCTGGAAATCGACGAGTTGGTCGGGCACTACGCCCAGGCTGCTCGCAATGCCCTGGACGCCGGGTTCGATGGTGTGGAAATCCATGCGGCCAACGGCTATTTGGTCAACCAGTTCATCTCGGCCCACTCCAACATCCGTGAGGATGAGTACGGCGGTTCGCTGGACAATCGCCTGCGCTTGCTGCGCGAGATTGTCGAGGCGGTGTGCAAGGTGGTGGGGCCGCAGCGCCTGGGCGTGCGCTTTTCGCCGCTGTTCAGCGGCACCGATCAGGATCGGGTCTACATTGGCCTGGTGGAAGAGGACCCGCACCGTACCTATATCGAAGCGATCAAAGTGCTGGAAGCGTCGGGCATCGCCTATGTTTCCATCGCCGAAGCCGACTGGGATAACGCGCCGGACCTGCCTGAAACATTCCGCCAGGCCGTGCGCCGCACCTTCAGCGGCAGGATCATCTACGCCGGCCGCTACACCGCCGAGCGCGGTACACGGCTGGTAGAGGCAGGGCTGGCGGACCTGATCGCCTTCGGACGGCCGTTCATTGCCAACCCAGACCTGCCCCAGCGGATTTTCAATGGCTGGCCATTGAATGCGTTGAAGGCAGAGGGCTTGTATGGGGGGACTCAGGCGGGGTATGTGGATTATCCGGTGTATGCCGAACCGGAGTGACACACGCCCCTCCCACATTTGTGCCGAGTACCGTCAAACTTGGCCGGTCGCCAAGGATTGAGGAAAGCGCCTCACTCCACCCGCAACACAATCTTGCCAATGTGATCCCCACCTTCCATGCGCGCATGGGCCTGGGCGGCGTCGGTGTATGCATAGACCTTGTCGATGATCGGCAGGCAGCGCCCGGCGCTGAGCACCGGCCACACGTAGTCGCGTAGCTGTTCGGCAATCGCGGCCTTTTCTTCGCGGGTGCGGGCGCGCAGCAGGGAGCCGGTGATCACCGCGCGTTTGGCGAGGATGGTCAGCAGGTCGACGTCATGAGCCTTGCCGCCACCGAGGAAGCCGAGCATCACCAGGTGACCGTCCATGCCCAGGGCCTTGAGGTTGTTGTTCAGGTACGAGGCACCCATGATGTCGAGAATCACATCGACGCCTTTGCCATCGGTCTGTTGGGCAATGACCTCGGCAAACTCCTGTTCGCGGTAGTTGATCGGTTCGGCGCCCAGCTTGGCAATCGCGGCACATTTGTCTGCGCTGCCGGCGGTGGCGAATGCCTGGATACCGAACTCCTGGCAGAGCATCAATGCGGTGGTGCCGATGCCGCTGGTGCCGCCGTGGATCAAGGCGCGCTGGCCTTTATGGGCACCGCCGAGGCCGAACAGGTTGGCCCAGACCGTGAAGAAGGTTTCCGGCACGGCGGCGGCCTGAATCCAGTCCATGCCCGCCGGGACCGGCAGCGCCTGGCTGGCCGGCACCGCACAAAACTGCGCATAGCCACCGCCATTGGTCAGGGCACACACCTTGTCGCCCAGGCTGTATTCAGTCACGCCAGTGCCCAGCGCCACCACTTCACCGGCCACTTCCAGCCCGGGAATCGGGCTCATGCCGGGATTCATCGGGTATTTGCCGGCGCGTTGCAGCGCGTCTGGGCGGTTGACCCCGGCGGCGTGCACGCGAATCAGAATCTCGCCTGGCCCGGCCACTGGCACGTCGGCGCGCCGTGGCTGCAAGACGTCGGGGCCGCCAGGCGTGGTGATTTCGATCAGGGTCATTTCTTGGGGGAGCGTCATGGAAAAGTTCCTGTAGCGATGAGCGTATGGGTTGGGACCGTAGCGCGGGGTCGGCAGTTCAGCAAGATCATGCCGGGTTCTTTCGGCAATGCAACGGCCTGGGGCAACCGCAGGATTTCAGCACAAGCCTGCAAGTGCGTCGGCGCGGCTTTGGACACACTGGCCGTCGATCATTATTGACGGACACAGGTGGCGTATGAACGAAGCGAGAAATCAGGATACCGGACTGTTGTTCCTGCGGGTCAGCGGGGCGGTGTTCCTGTTGTGTGTGCATGGGTTGCCCAAGCTGCTCAACTACGGCGAACAGTTGAAGCTGATCGAAGACCCGTTTCACCTGGGGGGCCAGGTCACCTTGCTGCTGGCGATCTTTGCCGAGGTGCTGTGCCCATTGCTGATCATTGCGGGCGTGCTGGTGCGCCTGGCGTGCGTGCCGATCCTGGCGGTGCTGGTCATCGCTTTGCTGGTGGTGCATCCAGAGTGGACGCTGTGGGAGGGGCAGTTCGGCTGGCTGCTGTTGATCATCTTTACCAGCATCCTCATTGCCGGGCCGGGGCGGCTGGTAGTGGTTCAGCGCTTTGCCTGAGCAAAAAAAGGCCGGGCGAACCCGGCCAAACAAGCAGAGGAGGTTGCAAGCGGTTCAGCGGCTGAGGAACGCCAACAGGTCTTCATTGAGCTGCTGGGTGTGGGTCGCGGCAAACCCGTGGGGTGCATCCTTGTAGACCTTCAGTTGCGCGCCGTTGATCATTTCGGCAGCCACCTTGCCGGTGGTTTCGAACGGCACGATCTGGTCGCCGTCGCCATGGATCACCAGGGTCGGCACGTCGATTTTGGCCATGTCCGGGCGGAAGTCGGTTTCGGAGAAGGCGCTGACGCAATCCACGGTCGACTTGAGCGAGGCAAGCATCGCGATCTGCAGGGTCTGGCTGAGCACACCCTCCGAGACTTGCTGGCCCTTGTTGATACCGAAGAACGGCGTATTGAAATCGCTGATGAATTGGGCGCGATCCTTCAACAGGCCGGCCTTGATGCCATCGAACACCTCGGTGGGGACGCCTTGGGGATAGTCGGGTTGCTGGCCGAAGATCGGCGTCACGGCACCCAGCAACACCAGGCCGGCGACACGAGCGCTGCCATGGCGGGCGATGTAGCGCGCCACATCACCGCCACCCATGGAAAAGCCCACCAGGGTCACGTCCTTCAGGTCCAGGTGTTCGATCAACTGCGCGATATCGTCAGCGAAGGTGTCGTAGTCGTTACCGGTCCAGGGTTGGTCCGAGCGGCCAAAGCCACGGCGGTCGAACGCGATAGTGCGAAAGCCGCGGCTGCTCAGGTACTCCATCTGGTATTCCCACATGTCGGCATCCAGCGGCCAGCCGTGGCTGAACAGCACGGGCTTGCCGCTGCCCCAGTCCTTGAAGTAGATCTGGGTACCGTCTTTGGCAACGAAGGTGCTCATCTGAATCTCCTTGCTTGAGTTAAAAAAGCGCTGAAAAAACCGTATCACTATTGCCGTTAACCTGAGCCCAGGCTTGTATGGGTGTGCTCGCCTGAGGTTACCAACTGAACTTGAGTTCCATGCCCAGGTAGTTGCTGTCGTGCCCACCGGCATCACGCAGGGTCTGGCCAGCCGCGTAGTGCACGGCCTCGATTGCACCGCTGATGTTGGAGGTAAACGCGTAGTCGGTGCGCACTTGGCCATAGGCGCCGGTCCAGCGTTGACCCTGGCCAGCCGTTCCGGCGACGGCGAGGTTGGGTTGGGTATAAACCGCGTCCGCGGTGGTCTGCCGCCACAACAGGCCGACAGCGGTTTGCACGCTCAGCTTGGCGATGGGTTTGACGGTGATTGATGGCTTGACGTGGATCAGGTTGCTGTAGCCCGTATAACCGGCCAGGGAAAAGTAGTAGCCGTTGGGGAACAGCGGGTTGAAGGTGCCGACGCGGCCATCACCGCGCTTGCGGTCACCGGAGGCGACATCCACTTGCAGGCCGAGGCGCGGTGTCCAGGCCAGCGTGTCGAAGGTGTAGCCGGTACGGCTGCCGCCGGCCCAGGCGCGGATCGCCTGGCTGCCCACCGACCCCTTTTGCAGCATGGCTTCGATATCCCAGTCGAAGCCCCGGGCCGCGCCGCCCAGGCGTACGTCGAGCAACTGGCGGGTCTCGTTGCCGTCGGCATCCAGGTAGTGGGCGGCACGGCGCTCGTAGACGCCGTAATAGGCCGACAACTCATTGCTGCCGCCCACCAGCCGCTCGACCCGCAGCATGTGGAAGCGCGCGTCACGATTGGATTTGTCGTCAAAGTGCCGGCCATCCTGGTATTGCACCGGTTGGCTGGCGATCCCGATAAAACGCCACTGGGGCGTTTCCCAATCGGCCCACAGCGCGTCGAAGGACTGGCGCACATTCGGGCCATCGCGCGACGAAATAAAGCGCTGCAAATCGAAGGCAAAGTCCTGGCGACCCGCCCGAGCCTTAAAGGTGCCGGCGCTGAAGGTCTTCACGTATTCGGCAAAGGCCAGGCGCAGGTCTACGCGGTTCTGGTCGGCGCCGCCGATGGTGGTTTTGTCATAGGCCCGTACATCTTCCAACTGGGTGAACAGCCGCCAGTGTTCGTTGAGGTGCAAGTCGGCGTGCACCTGAAAGCGCTGGATCAGGTAGCGATCACGCGCTACATCGCGCACGCCGAAGCCGCTGGCGTCGTTCATCTCGAAGCGTTCGCGCAACGTCGCACCCATGGACAGGTAGGTGAACGGGTTGGCGGCGGACAGCGGGATGTACTTGAGGTTGTCCAACGGTTGCGTGCGCAATGCCGGATCCTTGAGCACAGACCAGTCTTCCTGCCAGCGATTGGCCTTGATGGCCGGGCGGGTCGGTTGATTGTCGGCATGTACGCTGCCCACCACCAGCGGCCACAGCACGGCCAGGCCCCAGCCTGTACGACGGATCATTTCGCCGCGATGAGTTGGTGAATTTCCGCGACGTAACCGCCCGGGAATTGCACCAATGCGCTGCGACGGCCTTTGCTGGCGAAGCTCGGCACCAGTACGGTAGCGCCCGAGCCCGTGGCTTTGGCCAGGGTGGCCGTCAGGTCGGCTACCTCATAGCCGGTGGTTTCATGGCCAAAGGGGTAGGGCAGTTGGCCGTTGGTCACCAGCACCGCCATACGCCCAAAGGGCGACGTGATTTCGACGCGTCGGTAAGTGCCGCCAGCCTGGCCCACCTCCACAGCAGGTGCGTGCTTGTCATCGGCTACCACTTTGCCGTGGGAGAAGCCAAGGAACGCCTTGATAAAGCGGTCGGCGCGATCGGCGCTGAGGTACACGCGGTTTTCCGGCACCGTCTGGAAGGCGGCGTAGTCGGGAGCCTTGGTGTGCCAATACAGCTGCATGTTCACGCCGCCCGGCCACTGCACCACCGCATCGCGGCCGATGGGATCGGGAAAATCGCTGACGATGACCGCAGCGCCGTTGTCCCGAGCTGCCTTCAGGGCTACGTCCATGTCCTTGACCAGATAACCATTGCGCTCCTGGCCGAAAGGATGGGGGATGGGCGTGGTGAAGCCGAACAGTGACACCGTGCCGGCCGGGGTCTGCAACAGTTGCGAAGTGGTGCTGCTCGGCACCGGCAGCACATTGACCACCACCTGGGGCGTGCTCTTGCCCCCGAACGTGGCCAGGAAACTCTGGGCAAAACCCTCTACATCAGCGGGTGCTACATACACATGGCTGGTGTCGTATTGCGGCGCCACAGCCACTACCGGCGTGGCCGCCCATGCGCTGCCCGCCATGGCCCCGGCCAGCAATGTCACGGCCAGGGTTACCGCCCTCACTTTTCTGTACATGCCTACTCTCCAGCGCTTTTAAGAAAGTCAAAAGCTTAGGGGGCGGGCGGTGACGCCGATTGTATGGGCGTGCTTGGTTGAACGGTTCAGCGTCAATGGCATTGCCCGCACCTGTTGCGGTTCGCTGATCGGCCGTATCCAGAAAGCCCGGGAGATGCTGGGTTCTGCGCCGAACAGAGGATTGTCCGGGATGTGGAAATGATCGATATGCAGGGCATCAACGAGGCGTATAGCTTATCTTTAGCTGACCCACCGCTATCGGGATCAAGCTCCCTTCCACATGCACAGTGGGGTGTTCATTACAGTCGCGCCAGCCAGGAGGAGTCATGTCGACCGTTGTTCGTCTCGCCCAAGCAGCCGATGCCCAGGGCATCAGCCAGGTCATTCTGGCGGCCTTGCACAGCAGCAATGCACGGGATTATCCAGCAGATGTGATTGCTCGCGTCGCCACTCACTTCACGCCCGATGCGGTTCTGGAACTGCTCAACCGCCGTATTGTGCTGGTGGCTACCCAGGACCATTCAATCGTCGCCACCGCTGCCCTTGATGCCAACGTGGTGCGTTCGGTCTTCGTCAATCCCGAGCTGCAAGGGCAGGGTATCGGCCGTTTGTTGATGATCGAGATCGAACTGCGTGCCCGCGAAGCCGGGGTGACGGTGTTGAGTGTGCCGTCATCACTGACCGCCGAGCCGTTCTACAGCAAGCTGGGTTTTCACACCGTGCGCGATGTCTACTATGGCAACGAGCGCACGCTGGTCATGGAAAAGACCTTGCTGTCACGGCATCCCATCGGCCCCTACCGCGACCGGCAGCATCGCGCCCAAGTGATTGAGTTATGGCAGCAGGCGTTTGGCTATGACACCGCGCACAACCTGCCGAGCCTGGCGATTGACAAGAAGCTGGCGGTCAACGATGGGCTGTTCTTCGTGGCCACCGACAAGAAAACCGTGATTGGTACGATTCTCGCGGGCTATGACGGCCATCGTGGCTGGTTGTACTCGGTGGCGGTGCATGCCGACTATCGTCGCCATGGTTTGGGATCGTCGCTGGTGCGCCATGCCGAGCAGGCGTTGACGGCCTTGGGCTGCATGAAGATCAACCTGCAGATCACCGGCGGCAATGACGTCGTGGTGGGGTTTTATGAGGCATTGGGGTATGGGGTGGAGCCGAGGATCAGTATGGGTAAGAGGATTGCAGAAAATATCAACGGTTGACGCGCATGACCGACGGCAACCTGGTCATGGCTGGTGAGCTTTATTTCTTCGCTTTTTTTCGTTTTTTTATGGCATAGGCTGTCATTTTGGCGAAAGCGTTGGCTACGTTCAGGTAAAGCGCCTTGTCATCGTTATCGTAGTCTCCATCGCCGTCGACGTCATCGGGTGCCGAGGCGGTATCGTAAATCCCGTCGTGCTTGCTGGATGACGCGTAAACGGCCCAATCAAGGTCGTTGTTAATGTAAGTTTCCATCACGATTTCTTTACTACCGTCATTCTCGAAATCTTCTGCGGACACACGTAATTCATAGATCGCCATGATGGGCTCCTGCTGGGTTTAGAAGGAGAGTTAACTTAGGTGTGCCGATTTTTACTGTCTACTGTCAATCTTCACAGGTGATTGCACATCCAGTAACCCACCGCATAAAAAAGGCCCATTCACCGACAGCGGTAAATGGGCCTTTTTCTGAAGTGGCAGGTTCAGATCATTTTCAAACCTTGACGATCCAACCCGCGGGCGCTTCAACGTCACCGGTCTGCACACCGGTCAGTTCTTTGTAGAGCTTCTGGGTAACCGGGCCGACTTCGGTTTCGCTGTGGAACACGTGCATCTTACCGTTGTGCTGGATGCCGCCGATCGGTGAAATCACCGCAGCAGTACCGCAGGCGCCGGCTTCCTTGAACTGGTCCAGTTTGTCGATGAACACTTCGCCTTCGACCACGTCCAGGCCCAGGCGGGTCTGGGCCAGTTCCATCAGCGACAGGCGGGTGATGCCTGGCAGCACCGAAGGCGACTTCGGCGTGATGAACTGGTTGTCGTGGGTGATCCCGAAGAAGTTGGCCGAGCCGACTTCTTCGATTTTCGAGTGAGTCATCGGGTCCAGGTAGATCGCGTCGGCGAAGCCGGATTTCTTCGCTTCAGAGCCCGGCATCAGGCTGGCGGCGTAGTTGCCACCGACCTTGGCGGCACCGGTGCCTTGCGGCGCAGCGCGGTCGAAGGTGGAGATCTGGAAGTTATGTGGCACCAGGCCGCCTTTGAAGTAGGCCCCGACCGGGATAGCGAACACCGAGAAGATGAACTCCGGCGCAGAGCGTACGCCGATATTGTCACCGGTGCCGATCACGAACGGGCGCAGGTACAGCGCGCCGCCACTGCCATACGGCGGGATGAAGCGCTCGTTGGCCTTGACCACTTGTTTGCAGGCGTCGATGAAGTCTTCGGTCGACACATGCGGCATCAACAGGCGGGCACAGCTGCGTTGCATACGTGCAGCGTTCTGGTCCGGGCGGAACAGGTTGATCGAACCGTCCTTGCAGCGATAGGCCTTCAGGCCCTCGAAGCATTGCTGGCCATAGTGCAGGGCGGTGGAGCCCTCGCTGATGTGCAGCACGTTGTCGTCGGTCAGGGTGCCTTCCTGCCATTCGCCGTTTTTCCAGACCTGGAGAAACCGCTTGTCGGTCTTGATGTAGTCAAAACCCAGCTTGTCCCAATTGATGCTTTCGTTACCCATGACACCCTCTATCTCTGGTCAAGTCGGATTTTTTTCTGGATGGGAGCAACAATACTGCATTCTTGGCTTGTGTGGGAGCGGGTGGGTGGACCATTGAGCCTTTGTACTGGCTGGTCCACCGTCATCGCGGGCAAGCCCGGCTCCCACATTTGACTGCATTCCAAATGCGGGAGCTGGCTTGCCTGCGATAGCGTCACCGCAGTTTCACAGATGCAAGGCGTGCCCCAGTGCCCGCAATGCCGCTTCCTGCACCGCCTCGCCAAGGGTCGGATGGGCGTGAATGGTGCCGGCCACATCCTCAAGGCGCGAGCCCATTTCCAGGCTCAGGCCGAACGCGGTAGACAGCTCGGACACCCCAGCCCCCACGGCTTGCCAACCGACAATCAGATGATTGTCACGCCGCGCCACCACCCGCACGAAACCGGCTTTGGACTCAAGCGTCATGGCCCGACCATTGGCGGCGAACGGGAAGCTCGACACGATGCAGTCCAGCCCGGCAGCCTTGGCCTCGTCCGGGGTCTTGCCGACCACCACCAGTTCCGGGTCGGTAAAGCACACCGCTGGAATCGCGGCCGGGTTGAATTCGCGGGTCTTGCCGCTGATCAGTTCGGCCACCATCTCGCCCTGGGCCATGGCCCGGTGCGCCAGCATCGGTTCGCCGCTGAGGTCGCCGATGGCGTACACATTGCGCATGCTCGTCTGGCAGCGGCTGTCGATCTTGACCGCCGCGCCGTTCATGTCCAGGTTCAGCGCTTCGAGGTTCCAGCCTTGGGTGTTGGGTTTGCGCCCAACGGCTACCAGCACCTGGTCGGTGTCCAGCGCCAAGGTGTCGCCATTGGGCGCACGCACTTGCAGCTTGTTGTCGGCAAAGCCGGTGACACTGTGCCCAAGGTACAGCTTCACCCCGAGTTTCTTCAGGGACTCGGCCACCGGTAAGGTCAGCTCGGCATCGTAGGCGGGCAGGATATGTTCCTGGGCCTCGACCACACTGACCTCGGCACCGAGCTTGCGATAGGCGATACCCAGTTCCAGGCCGATATAACCGCCGCCCACCACAATCAGGCGCTTGGGCACGCGGGTCGGTGCCAAGGCTTCGGTGGACGAGATGATCGGCCCGCCAATCGGCAGCATCGGCAGGTTGACACTTTTCGAACCGGTGGCCAGCAGCAGGTGTTCGCACTGGATGCGCTGGTCGCCCACCTCGACAGTCTTGCCGTCGATAACCTTGGCCCAACCGTGAACGACCTGCACCTTGTGTTTTTTCAGCAGCGCGGCGACACCCGTGGTCAGGCGATCGACGATGCCGTCTTTCCATTCCACGCTTTTGCGGATGTCCAGGGTCGGCACATCCACTTCAATGCCCAGTTGTGAGCCCTGGCTGTGATGCACGGTCTGCTGGAACTGCTCGGCTACATGGATCAGCGCCTTGGACGGAATGCAGCCGATGTTCAGGCAGGTGCCGCCCAGTGCCTGGCCTTCCACCAGTATGGTGGGGATGCCCAGCTGGCCGGCGCGAATCGCCGCCACATAGCCGCCGGGGCCGCCGCCGATAATCAGCAGCGTGGTGTGCAATGTCTGAGTCATGCCCTTACTCCAGGAACAGGCTGGCGGGTTGTTCGAGCAGGCCGCGAATGGCCTGGATGAATTGCGCCGCGTCCATGCCGTCGACCACGCGGTGATCGAAGGAGCTGGAGAGGTTCATCATCTTGCGCACCACGATCTGGCCCTTGATCACCATGGGCCGTTCGACGATGCGGTTGACGCCAACGATGGCCACTTCCGGCAGGTTCAGCACCGGCGTGCTGACGATGCCGCCCAGGGCGCCCAGGCTGGTCAGGGTGATGGTCGAGCCGGACAGCTCTTCACGGCTGGCCTTGCCTGTGCGTGCGGCGTTGGCCAGGCGCACGATTTCTTCGGCAGTGCCCCACAGGCTGCGGGCCTCGGCGTGACGCACCACCGGTACCATCAGGCCCACGTCGCTTTGCGTGGCGACGCCCACATGTACCGCGCCGAGGCGGGTAATGACCTGGGCTTCGTCGTCGTAGCGAGCGTTGATCTGCGGGAAGTCGCGCAGCGCCACCACCATGGCCCGTACGATAAACGGCAGCAGGGTCAGCTTGCCGCGTGTCGCACCGTGCTTTTCGTTGAGATGCACGCGCAACTCGTCGAGGGCGGTGACGTCGATTTCTTCCACGTAGCTGAAATGCGCGGCGCGCCGGGTGGCGTCCTGCATACGCTGGGCGATCTTGCGGCGCATACCGATCACCGGGATCTGGTGTTCATCATTGCGCTCGGCGTAAGGGTTGGCGGCGCTGGCGCTGGTGGCCGGCCCCTGGTGCAGGTACGCCTCCAGGTCTTCGTGCAGAATCCGGCCCGCAGGCCCTGTGCCATGGACCAGACGCAGTTGAATCCCGGCATCCAGCGCATGTTTGCGCACGGCAGGGGAGGCCAACGGGCGCTCGCTGGCTTCGCGGGCCACGGGCGCTGGTGGCGCGTTCACGGCTGGAGCCGGTTTGCTTTGAACGGGTGCCGTGACCGGTTTGGCTTCAACGACAGGCGCGGTTTTCATCGGTTCGGCAGCCACCGGCACATCCTTGGTGTTGCCTGCGCCTTCCACTTCAATGCTGATCAAAATACTGCCCACCGCCATGACTTCACCCGGCTCGCCGCCCAGGGAAATCACCTTGCCGTGGACGGGCGAGGGAATATCCACCATCGCCTTGTCGGTCATCACATCCGCCAGCACCTGGTCTTCAACCACCAGGTCGCCGACCTTCACATGCCACACCGACAATTCAACTTCCGCGATGCCTTCGCCAATGTCCGGCATCTTGATAACGTGCGTGCCCATTCAGACCTCCATGACCCGTTTCAACGCCGCACCCACTCGGGACGGCCCTGGGAAATACGCCCACTCCTGCGCGTGCGGGTAGGGCGTGTCCCAACCGGTGACGCGCTCGATCGGCGCTTCCAGGTGGTGGAAGCAGTGCTCTTGCACCAGCGATACCAGTTCGGCGCCAAAGCCGCAGGTGCGCGTGGCTTCATGCACCACCACGCAACGTCCGGTCTTTTTCACCGACTTGACGATGGTTTCCAAATCCAGCGGCCACAGGCTGCGCAGATCGATGACTTCGGCGTCGATGCCGGTTTCTTCGGCGGCAACTTGCGACACATACACGGTGGTGCCATAGGTCAGCACCGTCACAGCCGAACCTGGGCGCACGATGGCGGCCACGTCCAGGGGCACGGTGTAGTAACCGTCCGGAACCTGCGCTTGCGGGTGTTTTGACCACGGCGTTACCGGGCGATCGTGGTGGCCGTCGAACGGGCCGTTATACAGGCGCTTGGGTTCCAGGAAGATCACCGGGTCATCGTTCTCGATGGAGGCAATCAGCAGGCCCTTGGCGTCGTAGGGGTTGGATGGCATCACCGTGCGCAGGCCGCAGACCTGGGTGAACACCGCTTCGATACTCTGGCTGTGGGTCTGGCCGCCGTAGATGCCGCCGCCGCAGGGCATACGCATGGTCAAGGGCGCGGTGAACTGGCCGGCCGAGCGATAACGCAGGCGCGCCGCTTCGGAAATGATCTGGTCGGTGGCGGGGTAGACGTAGTCGGCGAACTGGATTTCCGCCACCGGGCGCAGGCCATACGCACCCATGCCCACGGCTACGCCGACGATGCCGCTTTCCGAGATCGGTGCGTCAAACACCCGTGAGCTGCCGTATTTGGTCTGCAAACCTTCGGTGCAACGGAATACGCCGCCGAAGTAGCCGACGTCCTGGCCGAACACCACCACGTTGTCGTCACGTTCGAGCATCACATCCATGGCCGAGCGCAGCGCCTGGATCATGGTCATGGTGGTGGTGGTCATGGCGGTTTCCAGTTCGATGCTGTTGTTGTGGTCGTTCATGTCACACCCCCAACTCTTGACGCTGGCGCTTCAAGTGCTCCGGCATCTCTTTATAGACGTCCTCGAACATGGTCGCGGCGCTTGGAATCTGGCCGCCGGCGAGGGTGCCGTACTGTTCGGCTTCCTTCTGCGCCTTGACCACTTCGGCTTCAAGTTCGGCACTGACCGCCGCATGTTCCTCTTCGGACCACTGGCCAATCTTGATCAGGTGCTGCTTGAGACGGGCAATCGGGTCGCCCAGGGGGAAGTGGCTCCAGTCGTCGGCTGGACGGTATTTGGACGGATCATCGGAGGTGGAGTGCGGGCCGGCGCGATAGGTGACCCACTCGATCAATGTTGGCCCCAGGTTGCGCCGTGCGCGTTCGGCAGCCCAGGCCGAGGCGGCATACACCGCGATAAAGTCATTGCCGTCTACCCGCAGGGAGGCGATGCCGCAGCCCACGCCGCGTCCGGCGAAAGTGGTGGCTTCACCGCCGGCGATGGCCTGGAAGGTGGAGATGGCCCATTGGTTATTGACCACGTTGAGTATCACCGGCGCGCGGTAGACGTGGGCGAAGGTGAGGGCGGTGTGGAAGTCCGATTCAGCGGTGGCGCCGTCGCCGATCCAGGCCGAGGCGATCTTGGTATCGCCCTTGATCGCCGAAGCCATGCCCCAACCCACGCCCTGCACGAATTGGGTGGCGAGGTTGCCGGAAATGGTGAAGAAGCCCGCCTCTTTGACCGAGTACATGATCGGCAACTGGCGACCCTTGAGCGGGTCGCGCTCGTTGGACAGCAGTTGGCAGATCAGGTCTACCAGCGGCACGTCGCGGGCCATCAGAATGCTTTGCTGGCGATAGGTGGGGAAGCACATGTCGTCGATGTTCAAGGCCAGGGCCTGGGCGCTGCCGATGGCTTCTTCGCCAAGGCTTTGCATGTAGAACGACATTTTTTTCTGGCGCTGGGCGACCACCATGCGGTTGTCGAAGATGCGCGTCTTGAGCATGGCGCGCATGCCTTTGCGCATGATCTCGGTCGAAACACCCTCGGCCCACGGCCCGAGCGCCTGGCCCTGGTCGTCGAGCACGCGGATCAGGCCCTTGGCCAGGTCGGCGGTGTCGGCGGGTTCTACGTCGATGGCGGGTTTGCGTACCAGGCCGGCGTCGGTCAGACGCAGGTAGGTGAAATCGGTCTTGCAGCCTGGACGGCCCGAAGGTTCGGGAACGTGCAGGCGCAGCGGTGCATACGGCTGGGTCATGGCTTTCTACGCTCTATCTTGTGAATTTCTTGTAGTGGGCGCGCTAGCTGACAGTCAGTCTTCGGGTAGAAGAAATCTTGTCCTACAACAATCATAGGCGTGGCGTAGAAGAATATTTATCTGTGTTTCATTGCGCTCACCGTCATTTGCGGATAAAAAAACTGCATAAACATAATAAACAGGTGATTTTGTCTCATGCGCAAACTGGACCGTACCGATATCGGCATTCTCAACGCCCTGCAGGAGAATGCCCGCATCACCAACGCCGACCTGGCCCGCTCGGTCAACCTGTCGCCCACGCCGTGTTTCAACCGGGTCAAGGCGATGGAAGAACTGGGCCTGATTCGTGAGCAGGTCACGTTGCTGGATGCTGACCTGCTGGGGCTGCACGTCAATGTGTTCATCCATGTAAGCCTGGAAAAGCAGAATGAGTTGGCGTTGCAGCAGTTCGAAGGGGCGATCTCGGACCGTCCCGAGGTGATGGAGTGCTACCTGATGGCGGGTGATCCGGATTATTTGATCCGCGTGCTGGTGCCGACGATCCAGTCGCTGGAGCGTTTCATGATGGACTTTTTGACCAAGGTGCCGGGGGTGGCAAACATTCGCTCCAGCTTTGCCTTGAAGCAGGTGCGCTACAAGACGGCGCTGCCGCTGCCAGCCAACGGCATCAGCCTGGGCAACTGACTCAACGCGGTAAAAATGTGGGAGGGGGCTTGCCCCGATGGCGGTGTGACAGTCAACTTATGTGTAGCTGATCCACTGCTATCGGGAGCAAGCCCCCTCCCACATTTTTTACTGTATTTCAAAGTTGGTTGAGGGGGATCTTCAGGTAGGTCACGCCGTTTTCTTCCGCCGGCGGCATATGCCCCGCCCGCACATTCACCTGGATCGCCGGCAGCAACAAGGTCGGCATTCCCAGCCCGGCATCACGCTGGGTACGCATCTCTACAAACGCCGCTTCATCCACGCCATCGTGCACATGAATATTCCCCGCCCTTTGTTCCGCCACAGTGGTTTGGCACTTGGCCTCACGCCCCTCAGGCGGATAGTCATGGCACACATACAGCTTGGTATCCGAGGGGAACGCCAACAGCTTGCGCATCGATGCGTACAACTGCCGCGCATCGCCGCCGGGGAAATCGCAGCGGGCGGTGCCGACGTCGGGCATGAACAGCGTGTCGCCCACCAGGATCAAGCGGCCGTCGATCAAGTAGGCCATGTCGGCAGGGGTGTGTCCCGGCACATGCAGGGCTTGGGCTTTCAAACCGCCGATATGAAAGACCTCATCCGGCGCAAACAGGTGATCGAACTGCGATCCGTCGACGCGAAATTCCGGCTCCAGGTTGAACAGGTTTTTGAACACACCCTGCACCTTGCTGATCGATTCGCCTATCGCGATCTTGCCGCCCAAGGTGCGACGCAGGTAGGGCGCGGCGGAAAGATGATCGGCATGAGCGTGGGTTTCCAGCAACCACTGCACCTGCAAGCCATGCTCGCGCACGAACGCGATCACCTTGTCAGCCTGGGCGGTATCGGTACGCCCCGACGCCGGGTCGTAGTTGAGTACCGAGTCGACAATGGCACAGGGGCCGCCATCCGCTTCATAGACGATGTAGGTATAGGTCGACGATGCGTCATCCAGAAAGGCTTGAATCAACGCTGGCATGGCGGCTGTCCCCAATGAAGAAAAAAGTGGTTACAATCAGTTTACGTTTACACATAATGTTTTGAGCTTAAGTGACATAAAGGACCCGAAGCAAATGGAATCTACCTTGAGTGAGGGCGAAGTCGCCCAGTTGCGTGCGTCGGCGTCCAAGGCTTGTTCCTTGCTCAAGGCCCTGGCCAATGAAGACCGACTGTTGATCCTGTGCCAGTTGACCCAAGGCGAGCGCAACGTCGGCGAGCTGGAAGCCCTGACTGGCGTGCGCCAGCCCACGCTGTCACAACAGTTGGGCATCCTGCGCGATGAAGGGCTGGTCGCCACCCGCCGAGAAGGCAAATACATTTTCTACGGGCTGGCCAGCCATGAAGTGATTCAAGTGATGAAGACCCTGTCCGGGCTGTATTGCGGCGCGGTCATAAAAAGCTGGGCGTGACGCCATCCGGCAGCGACCCTTGTGTGCATTGACTCAAAAAGGCAGTAGACAATGACCGAACAACACTGGGGACCCACCATCAGTGGCGATATCGTAGTCATCGGCGGCGGCTCGGCAGGCATCGGCCTGCTGGCCAGCCTGCTCAAGCGCGATCCGCAGTTGAACATCATCCTGATCGAGCCCAACGATTACCACTGCTACCAACCGGCCTGGACCCTGGTCGGCGGCGGCGCCTACGACCTGCAAAAGACCCGCCGCCCCCTGGCCGATGTGCTGCCCAACGGCGTCAGTTGGGTACAGGCCGCCGTCAGCGAAGTGCTGCCCGACGAGCAAACCCTGGTGCTCGACAGCGGTCAGCGCGTCACCTGGCAAAACCTCATCGTCTGCCCCGGTCTGCGCCTGGCCTGGGAGAAGATCGAGGGCCTGCCAGACACCCTCGGCCAGCACGGCGTCACCTCCAACTACAGCTATGAGCACGCCGCCTACACCTGGCAACTGGTGCAGCAACTCAAGGGCGGCAAGGCGCTGTTCACCCAGCCCGCCATGCCGATCAAATGCGCCGGAGCGCCGCAAAAAGCCATGTACCTGTCCTGTGATCACTGGCTCAAGCAGGGTGCACTGAAAAACATCGAGGTGGAGTTCAACCTGGCCGGCGCTGCGTTGTTCGGCGTGGCGACCTTTGTGCCGCCGTTGATGAAATACGTCGAAAAATACAACGCGCGCCTGGCGTTCAACTCCAACCTGGTAAAAGTCGACGGCCCGGCGCGCAAAGCCTGGTTCGAAGTCAAGGACGCCGAAGGCAACGTGAGCGTCGAAGAGAAAACCTTCGATATGTTGCACGTCGTGCCGCCGCAGTTGGCCCCGGACTTTATCCGCGAAAGCGAGCTTGCCGACGCCGCCGGCTGGTGCGAAGTAAACCCCCACAGCCTGCAACACCTGCGCTACCCGCATATCTTCGGCCTGGGCGATGTGTGCGGTACCACCAACGCCAAGACGGCGGCCGCGGTGCGCAAGCAAATCGTGGTGGTGGCCGAGAACCTGCTGGCCCTGCGCAAACAGGCGCCATTGCCGCTCAAATACGACGGCTACGGCTCCTGCCCGCTGACGGTGGAGAAGGGCAAGGTGGTACTGGCCGAGTTCGGCTACGGCGGCAAGCTGCTGCCGACCTTTCCCCTGGACCCGACTCGGGCGCGCCGTTCGATGTGGTTCCTCAAGGCCACGTTGCTGCCGTGGTTCTACTGGAACGGCATGCTCAAGGGCCGCGAGTGGCTGACCCGTCTGAGCAAGGTGGACTGAATGCTGCTGGCCAGTCTGTTGGGTGTATTGATGGGCCTGGTCATGGGCCTGACCGGCGCGGGCGGCGGCATCCTTGGGGTGCCGGCGTTGGTGCTGGGGCTGGGGTTGACGATGACCCAGGCCGCGCCGGTGTCGTTGCTCGCAGTGGGTGCGGCAGCGGCGGTGGGGGCCATCGATGGCTTGCGCCATGGCCTGGTGCGTTACCGTGCGGCGTTGTTGATCGCCTTGCTCGGCGCGCTGTTTTCGCCGTTGGGCGTGTTCGTCGCCCACCAACTGTCGGAGCCGGTGCTGATGGGGTTGTTCAGCGCGCTGATGGTGCTGGTGGCCTGGCGCATGCTGCAACGGGAAAAGCGCGAGGCGGGGCCGAGTGACCATGGCGCCGCTTCATGGGGCCAGAAGAATTGCATGCTGGATCAACAAACCGGGCGCTTCTCCTGGACCGCCAAGTGCAGCGCCACCCTGGCTGCGCTGGGAGCTGTGACGGGTGCTGTATCGGGCTTGCTGGGCGTGGGCGGCGGCTTCCTGATCGTGCCGGCGTTCAAACAACTGACCGACGTGCAGATGCGTGGGATCGTCGCCACGTCGTTGATGGTGGTCAGCCTGCTATCGCTGATCGGCGTGGCCGGTGCGTTTCATGCGGGCGTGAGCATCGAGCCGGTGGGCTGGGTGTTTATCGGCGCGAGTGTCGTCGGCATGTTGGCGGGAAGGCGGTTGTGTTCGGTCATCCCCGCGCGGGTGTTGCAAGTGGGGTTCGCCAGCCTGTGTGGGGTGGTGGCGATTGGCATGTTTGTCAGCGCGTTGCTCTGACGCGGTACCGGTGCACGGTCACGAAGTCTTGCAGTTGGTCGGGAACCTCCTCATTGGGTGCTGACACTCAGTGAACGGCCGCAAGCGCCGGACTCCTCGACTACGCATAGGCGTTTTATGACAAGCATTACCGCTGCAAGTACGCATTTTTCGCTTCCCCTGCCGACAGATGAACATCCGTCATCACCTGTGACCGATGGCGTCGACACCTCAATGACGTCCCCTCGTCTCAGCCAGGATAGACCGATACCCAGCAGCCCGGCGCCCTCGCTGGGTAATCTGGGAGGCGCATTATCCTGGTCGGTTCCCTTGAGCGCAGACGAACAGCGGCGCTTGCGTCTTGTCACGATGAATCACCAACACGCCCTTGGCGATCAGCCGTTGGTGATGCAAACCCAGGGCGGGGTGCTGGAGTTTCTGCGGTATCGGCAGCCGCTGCCGGCAGAGGCGGGCGACGACCCGGCTAAAATACTCCAGGCACTGGTCAACTCCCCGCAAGGGCAGCGGATGGGCAAAGCGCTACAGCAAACCATGCAAGGCGTTGACAGCGAAAGCAGCGCAAGCGATTACCTGCTGGCCGCTATCGCCCTGCAGATGGACCCTGAGTCGATCACTGCGCCCGGTCGCAACAGCGTTGCCGGTTTCGACCTGGGCAGTGACACACGTGGGGGGCACCACGCCTCCAAGGTTGTGGCCGGCTTGGCCGAACATTTGAGCAGTACTGGCAAAACCAGCGCTGCACTGGCGAGTGTCGGTGCGTACCTGTTGCTGGCCAAGGCGGCACCGCAGTTTCTGATCAAAGACATTCCCCCGACCGTAAAGGTTGGCAGTCAGGCGTGGGCCAGCCTGACGATGGCTGCGATGACGATTGAGGCGCACACACCCGGCAAAGTCCCTGGTATGACGTTTGCCCAAGTCATGAGTGAGGCGCAAGAAGCGCAGCGGGTCGACCCTGCAGTTACCCAAGCGGCACAAACCCTGGCATTGCTGGACTGGGCCGTGGCGAGCGGCGTGCTCAAAAAAAGACAGGATGGCGACTATCTCCCCGTGCAACTTGAATCGGCAAGGGTCGCATTCAACGCGCAACAGGACGCCCGGCTCGTTGCTTCCCAGGCACTGGACACAGCACTGCCCACTCGAAAAGAGGTCGCACTGGCCAAGCTCAAGGAGCGTTTCGGCGACCTTGGCGCATTTTTCGAAGAGAAAGCATTCGCGATTGATCAGCACTATGTGGCGATTGAAGGGGGAGGGATTTCGCTATTGGATATCGCCATGATCGACTGGCTGGAACCCCGGCTCTTCAGGGCGTATGAACCGAGCAGTTCACTCAAGGGCAATGACCTGCGAAGGGTGCTGACGCGTTTGAACGCCAACCGGCAGTTTGGCGTGCCGGCTGAATTCGAACGGCAGTTCAGCCGTGCGATCGAGGAAAAAAAAGCCGCCGTCAATACAGTGGTCAGGCACATGATTTCGCAACTGCCGTTGGAAGATCGCCAGCGCCTGGAGTTTGGGAAAATCAGCTTTTTCCAGGAAGGCTCATACGTCATGGATGGTCATTTCAATAATACGTATGGTCAAAATAAACCGGGGCTGCTGGTTAAAACTGAACTGCAGGGCGTGTCGCACGCCTACGTCATCGACTTCAATAAAGGCACGATTGAAACAGCGAGCCTTTACGATACGAAGATCAGGGCGGACAGGGTTGGCAACAAGGTAACGACGACCAAAACGTTCACGCCCAGCCACAAAGCAGATGATCTTGGGCGTGAGCGCCCGTTGGATAACGGGCCATGGGAGAGCTTTACCAGTGCTCGATCCCATGGGATTGCCACGGCCTTTGTCGAGCACTTGGATCTCGACGATCCGGCTATCAAGTTGCAAGCCCGTGGGCAGACGGCCTTGGACACGGCGAACGCGCAGTTGAGCGAGTTTTTGTTGAACTTGATCCCCTTCAGGTCCGCCATTGTCAATTTTCAAAACGGCAAGTACGGGGACGGGGCTTTCGATCTCTTGCTGGATGTTTTCGGCTTTCTTACCGCCGGCACCGCCACCGCCGGAAAATTGCTCAAGGTCGGCCGCTCGGCGCTTTCCACCGGCGCCAAGGCATTGCGGGCGGCCAAGGTCATCGGTGTGGCGGCCATTGACGTGCTCAACCCTGTGGGAGGGATGGGCGATTTGCCCAGGTTGGTGGGTACCGCTGGCCTCTATGTACTGTCCAAAGGCATCAAGGCCGTCAACAAACTCAGAGGCGCCACTGGCAGCTACGAAGTGTTGAAAACTATCAGCAAACAGTACGACGTCGCGGCAACAGGCACCTTGAAGGTGGGAGGCCAGACAGTGGAAGGGGCTGCTGTGCTCAAAGGCGGCAAGTGGTATTCATTTGACGCTGACACTATGCGACCTTATGGCAGCCCGCTTGAGCAGTTCAAAGTATCGACCCAGGCTGTCGACGGTGAGGTGGACACGGCGCACATCGATGGGCTGAGTGAGTTGAGCCATGAGCTGTTCGGGCACTTCAAAGTGCCAGACCGCAAAATCGTGGGGCTGTCACGCAATAGTCAGGGGGTGTATGTGGCGGCCGATGGGCACATGTCGCATATACGCCATACCGACAGCAACGGTGATACAGCGGTATATGAGGTGCGCCAGGTTTCGCGCACGGACGACGGTGTTGTGCAGGCGCGGGTTTATCACAACAACCGGCAAACCGAGTTGCTGGTCCAGCATGTACAAGGTGACGAATGGCAGCGCCTGGGGGCGCCTGGTGGCGGGCAGATCACCGCTGAACATTTGCGGGCCTGGGAGGCGTTGTCGCCGGATGAACAGGCCAGTCTTACCCGAAAGGGCTTTGCCAAAAAGAATCACCTCCCCCAGAAAACCTTTGAGTACTACGTGAAACCTGACGGCCAGTTGAGCGATACCGGTGTGATCGTGCGTGACCGCCCCGCCAACGCATTCACCGATAAGGTGACCGAAACGCATGTGCGTGATTGGCAAAACATGACACAAGCGGCGCGTGACGAAATGACCTTGGACGGGTTTATCGGCCTTCATAACCTTCGACCGGGAACATTCAAAAGTTATGTGCGCCGGGATGGCACCCCCATGATCAGGGGCGAAGCGCTGCTCAAGTCGTCCGTCGCCCCCAGAAGCAACCAAATTACCGATGATCATTTACGCCAGTGGGATGAGCTTTTCAGGAGCCCGGACAACACATTGACGTCTGCGCAGTTTGTTAGCCAACACGGGCTCAGCCAACGTAGCTGGGAGATGTACGTCAAGGCGGATGGTTCTTTAAAGGAAATGGGCGCGCAGCGCCTGGAACAGGCACGGCAAAATGCCGCACTGGCGTCCGCAGGCCAGGCCCCGCCCTCCATGGCTGATCATTTGCGCGCTTGGCAGGCGCTGTCTTTGGAGCAACAACAAAGCCTTACCCGTGAGGGGTTCGCCCGGCAAAAACACCTCCACCCGAGAGTTTTTGAGCGCTACGTGCAACCCAATGGTCAACTGACCGCTACCGGTGTGGCAGTGCGCGACCGCCTGCCCGGCACGCCCTTCTATACGGTGACTGAAACCCATATCCGTGACTGGCAAGACATGACACAGGCGCAGCGTGACGTAATGACCCTCGAAGGGTTTGCCGAGCTTTATCACGTCAATCCGGGCTCGTTCAAAACGCATGTGCGGCGAGATGGGACCTTGGGGCCAGTCGGCAGGGAGTTGATGGACAGGGTAGCCGGGGTCGTCCCTAACAGAATTACCGATGACCATCTTCGCCAATGGAAAGCGCACTTCGAGAGCCCGGATAACGCGGTCACGCAAGCGCAGTTCACCCGCGAGAACGGGCTCCATCCTGCTACGTGGAGGGACTGGGTCAACCCTGACGGCTCCTTGAAAAACACCGCCAGGGAACGTCTTGAGCGCGCTGCACTGGGGCCCGCGGCCCATGCTCCGAGGGCGCCGATGCTATTGATCACCGCCGAGCATCTGCGCGACTGGGAGGCGCTGCCGCTTGCGCAACAGCAAGGCTCTGCCCGTAAGAACTTTGTCCGACATAGACACATCTCCCATAGAACCTTTGATCACTACGTGCAGCCTGACGGCAAACTGAGCCCTGCCGGCGAGCTTGTGCGCGACCGCGCGGCCAACACACCGGTTGACAAGGTGACCGAAACGCACATCCAGGCGTGGCAAAACATGACACAGCAGGCGCGGGACGCCATGACCAGGGAAGGTTTTGCCGGTCACCATAACCTCAGTGCACACTCATTCAGATCACATGTACGGGCAGACGGTAGCCTGTCGGCCACCGGCGAAGCACTGGTGAGCAGCGCAACCGATGGCACCTATAGGCGGATCACCAGTGACCTTTTACGCCAGTGGCAAGTGCGTGCCACCAATGCGGACAACTCAATGACGCAAGCGCAGTTCTTGCACCAGCACAGGCTTAATCCAAGCGTCTGGACGAAGTACGTTAAAAGTGACGGCTCCTTTACAGCGATTGCTGTCCAACGTCTCGAACGGTTACAGCAAAACACTGGACCGCGTCTCACGCCCCAGCAACCTGCTGTGGATACTGCACGAAAACGACCGGCATCAGACCCTCTGGACCCGCCGCAAGCGAAGGTTGCGGATCTGACCTTGCACGCCGATACGCCTCAGGGCGTAGAGGCCCCGGGGCCAACGTTGGCAGTCCCGCCTGTCGTTATCAAGGTTGAGCCCAGTGATTTCCAGACACTGCCCCGCCATCAGATCGACAACACACTGCCGATCCTGCAGGACCCGGCGAACCCCAGGCTCAGCTTGACTCAAGCACTTGAAGGTCCTATCGATGACATCCGTATCGCCTACTGGAATGGTGTGCTTGACGGGCTGGATAGCGCAACAAAGGCGCGCGTTTCAGCCCAAATCAAGGAATCGATCAAAGACTGGCTGCGAACCGAAGGTCAACACCAGTCTCGGTTTGAGGAGGCTATGGAAGTGGTCACGCCGCTGGACGATGGTGGGCCGGCTCGCGGAGCTTCGGTGTGGGCGCGGCGCGATATTCCTCAATATGAAGTGCTTGGTCCGTATGCAGGCAAATATCACCCAGACGAGGCGTCGTTGTTCGAGGAGCAACGCAAGCAAGGCTCGCGGGCTGTAATGACCTACCTGTTTGGTACCCGTTCGGGTACGCGGACGGTGAGTGGGCTGCACACGGGCAACACCCTGAGCCTGATCAACACCTCGCAACTGGGCGATGGGCCAGCGTGGAGGTCCAACAATGTCGTGTCCATCTCGGTCGGGAAAAACCTGACGTTCTACGTGGCGCTGAAGGACATCAAGAAAGGGGAAGAGTTATTGCTGGACTATGGACCGTTCTATAAACCGGTACCTGATATTGCGATCAAACCGGATCCTGATCGCTGAGTTCAGTGCTCGGCGCGTCAGCCTCCGCCCCCTAGCACCCCATGAATGAGCGAAAGCGCCTGCTGGCGCTTTCGTCAGGACGCTTCCTCGACAATGGACAGGTCGTTTTTTATGACAAGCATTAGCGCGGCACACACGCATTTTTCGCTTTCACCGCCTGCTGCTGAAAATCAGTCGGCGCCCGTGACCGACACCTCGTTGACTCCCCAGCCTCCCAACCAGGATGTGCCGTTGCCCGGCAACCCCGCCCCCTCGCTGGGGCATCTGGGCGGGGCATTGTCCTGGCCGGTTCCCTTGAGCGCAGACGAACAACGACGCTTGCGTCTTATCACGATGAATCACGCACACCATCTGGGCGATCAGCCGCTGGTGATGCAAACCAAAGGCGGCGTGCTGGAGTTCTTGCGGTATCGCCAGCCTCTCCCGGCGTCTGTGCAGGACGACCCTGCCAAGATGCTCGAAGCACTGATCCGTTCCCCCCAGGGACAACGGATGGGCAAAGCGCTGCAACAAAGAATGCAGGGCATTGACAGCGCGAGCAGCGTGACGGATTACCTGCTGGCAGGCATCGCGTTGCAGATGGATCATGAGTCGATCAGCGCCCCGGCGCGCAACAAAATAGCTGGGTTCGACCTCGCCAGTGACCATTATTGGGGCCACCCCCCATCGGCAGTCGTGGAAGGCTTGGCCGAACACTTAAGTCGCACCGGCAAAACCAGCGTTGCGCTGGCAAAAGTCGGTGCGTACCTGTTGCTGGCCAAGTCGGCTCCGCAGTTTCTGATCAAAGACATTCCCCCGGCGGTGAAAGTCGGCAGCCAGGCCTGGGCCAACCTGACGATTGCCGCCATGACGAGCGAAGCGCAGGCACCGGGCAAAGTTCCCGGCATGACGTTTGCGCAGGTCATGAGCGAGGCTGAAAACGCCCGACGGGTTGACCCTGTGGCCACTCAGCATGCTCAGGCTGCCGCGTTACTCGATTGGGGCGTTGCGAATGAAATCATCCCCAAAAGAAACGCTGACACCTACACCGCTGCACAACTTGAAACCGTCAGAACCGAGTTCAACCAACAGCTTGATGAGCGGATGTCTGCTTCAAAAATACTGGACAAGGCAATACCGACGCGAACAGAAATCGCACAGATCAAGTTGCAGGAGCGGTTTGGAGACTTGGGCGCGCTGTTTGAAGTCAAAGCACTCAGCACAGATGCGTCTCGCGTGGAGCACGGGCAAAACGGGATAAGCGGCACTCACTCACTCTTGGACTACGCCAAGATGGACTTGCCGAATCCGAGGCCGCTGAAGTCGAGCGACTCCCGCATCCCCGTAGAGGCGCTGAACAATAATCCTACGTTCGGCGTTCGGGAGGCTTTCGAACAGCAGTTCACCAGCGCCATCCAAGCAAAAAAGGCTGCGATCAATACAACCGTCAGGCACCTGATCTCGCAGCTACCATCTGCGGATAGGAGGAACTTGGAGTTTGGAAAAATCAGCTTTTTCCAAGAAGGCTCATACGTCATGGATGGTCATTTCAATAATACGCAGGCTCAAAATAAACCTGGACTGTTGGTCAAAACTGAATGGCATGGCACAACAAAAGCCTACGTCATCGACTTCAGTAAAGGCTCGATTGAAAGGGCGAGCGTGTACGCAGCGCAGGTTCAGGAGTCCAGGGCAGGCAAAAATGTTTCTACGACCAAAGCGTTCACGCCCCGTCATAACGCAGATGAGCTGGGTCGTGAACGCCCGTTGAGTGACGCACTTGTGAATAGTTTCACCAGCGCTCGATCCCGTTCGATTGCCGACGCCTTTGTCCAACACCTTGATCTCGATGATCCCGCTATAAAAGAACAGGCGCGCGGGCAGACACCCCTCGACGAGTATTACAGCCCCAAGCCGTTGAACGATTTTTTGTTGAACCTGATCCCCTTCAGATCGGCCATCGTCAATATTCAGAATGGTAAATATGGTGAGGCAGCATTTGATCTCATGCTGGACATCTTCGGCTTTGTTACTGCGGGGGCCGCCACGGCTGGAAAACTGCTCAAGATCGGCAGCGCTGTTCTCTCCAGCGGTGCAAAGGTGCTAAAGGCTGCCAAAGTCATTGGCGTCGCCACGATTGACTTGCTCAATCCGGTGGGTGGTTTGGGGGATTTGGCAAGGCTAGTGGGCAGCGGCGGCTTGTATGTACTGTCCAAAACCGTCAATAAACTCAGAGGTGCCACCGGCAGTTACGACGTATTGAAGGCGATCAGCAAGCAGTATGACGCAGCGGCGACAGGCGTGGTGAAGGTGGCCGAACAGACGGTGGAGGGAGCCGCCGTGCTCAAGAACGGCCATTGGTATGCTTTTGATGCCGACGCGATGCGACCCTATGGCAGCCCGCTCGAAGAGTTCGTGGTCGCAACCCAGGCTGTCGCCGGTAAGGTGGGCGCTCCGCACCTCGAAGAAGTGAGCGAACTGAGCCATGAATGGTTTGGTCAGTTCAACGTGCCTGAGTCGCGTATTGCTGGCCTTTCACGTAATGGCCAGGGCGTGTATGTGGCCGCCGATGGGCACCTGTCTCATATACGTCATATCGACAGCCACGGTAAGGCGGCGGTGTACGAAGTCCGCCAGGTGTCGCGCACGGAGGACGGCGTTGTGCAGGCCCGGGTTTATCACAACAACCGGCAGACCGAGTTGTTGGTCCAGCATATACAGGGTGACCAATGGCACCGCCTGGGGGCAACCGGTGGTGCAAAGCAAATCACCGCTGAACATTTGCAGGCGTGGGAAGCATTGCCGCGCCAGGAGCAAATAAGGCTTACCCCCAAGGGTTTTGCCCGCCAGCACCAACTGCCCTGGAAAACGTTTGAGTACTGTGTGAAAGCTGACGGTCGACTGAGCGAGACTGGCTTGATCGTGCGCAACCGCCCCGCCAACACGCCGTTCAACAAGGTGACCGAAGCGCATATCCAGAGTTGGCGAAGCTTGACTCGGCATGAGCGTGGCGCCATGACCTTAGACGGGTTTGCCGTTCATCATCACCTGAATTCGCATACGCTCAAAAATTATGTGCGGGTCGATGGCAGCCTGGGGCCAGAGGGTGAAGAGCTATTGGGCAGGGCTGCCGGTACTGCCTATGAGGTAATTACCGATGAGCATCTACACCAGTGGCGCACGCTCTTGGCACAACCGAACAACGTAGTGACGTCAGCGCAGTTCATGAGCCAACACAGGCTCAGCCCAGGCAGTTGGAGTCGCTTCGTTAAAAAGGATGGTTCCTTGAAAGAGGCGGCCGTGCGACGTCTCAATCAGGCCGAGCAAAACACCGCGCTCGCCCCCACCTTCCAGACTTCGGCACGCAAACAGATCATTACGGGTGAACATCTACAGGAGTGGGAGGCGTTGTCGTCCGCGCAACCGCGAAGCATTACCCGTGAAGACTTTGCCCAACAGAGGAACCTCTCGCCGAAAACCTTTGCCTACTATGTGCAGCCTGACGGCCAGTTGAGTGATACCGGCAAGATTGTGCGCGACCGCGCGGCCAATACACCCTTCAATACACTGACCGAAACGCATATACGTGATTGGCAAAGCAAGACGCAGCAGGCGCGTGACGCAATGACCATGAACGGATTTGCCGGCCATCATCACCTTAATCCGAGTACGTTCAAAAATGGTGTGCGGCAAGATGGTGGCCTTGGGCCGGCCGGTGAAGCGTTGTTGAACAGGGCGGCCGGTCTCACCTATACCGCGCTTACTGATGACCATCTACGCCAGTGGCGGGCGCTCTTCGCTCAATCGAACAGGTCAGTCACGCAGTCGCAGTTTTTGAGCCAACATGGGCTCAACCCAAACACTTGGCATCAGTACGTTAACGCCGATGGCTCTTTAAAAGCGGCGACCGTGCAACGCCTCAATCGGGCAGAGCAAGATATCCCGCAGCTCCCCGTGCCCGAGCAACCGGCTGCGAGTGCAACACGAAAACGGCCTGCGCAAGAGCCTCTGGATCCGCCGCCGTCGAAATCTTCGGATCTGAACACTTCCACCGACACGCCATACAGCGAACAGATCCCAGGTTCGTCTTCGGACATCGTCGTTATCAAGGTTGAACCCGACGTTTCCCCTGTACTACCTCGTCATCAGATCGACAATACTCTGCCGATTCTGCAGGACCCGACGAACCCCAGGCTCAGCTTGACCCAATCACTTGAAGGCCCTATCGAGGACATCCGTATCGCCCACTGGAATGGTGTGCTTGACGGTCTGGATAGCGCAACCAAGGCACGCGTATCAGCCCGGATCAAGGCGTCGATCAAAGACTGGCTGCGGACCGAATGCCAGCACCAGTCCCGGTTTGATGAAGTCCTGGAAGTGGTCACGCCGCTGGATGATGGTGGGCCGGCGCGCGGCGCATCGGTGTGGGCGCGGCGCGATATCCCCCAATTTGAAGTGCTTGGCCCGTATGCCGGCAAGTACCATGCAGACGAGGCGTCGTTGTTCAAGGAGCAACGTAAGCAAGGCTCCCGGGCTGTACTGACTTACCTGTTCGGTACACGTTCGGGTGTGCGTACGGTGAGTGGGCTGCACACGGGTAACACTCTGAGCCTGATCAATACCTCGCAACTGCGCAATGGGCCAGCGTGGAAGTCGAACAATGTCGTTTCCGTGGCGGTCGGGAAAAACCTGACGTTCTATGTGGCGCTCAAAGACATCAAGAAAGGTGATGAATTGCTGCTCGACTATGGGCCGTTCTATAACCCTGTGCCTGAGATAGCGATCAAGCCGGACCCCGATCGTTGAGGTGAGCCGCTCGGCGCAGGCAGTGGGCCAGCCGATGCCGCCTTTAGGCCGTTTGAAGATCAATTGTGCGTTCGCCATGGAAAGATGCGCGCTGCTCAGGTTTACTACTACCTGAGTAAGCGCTTCACCGACCTTGCACGTCGGCTCACCAAGGTCACCGAATGGATAAATACACTCCCCACACCTGGCAGCCCCACGAGCGGCCGAGCCTGCCCGGCTCGCCGTCGACGCCGCTGCACCCCACCCACAGGCGCTGGCTGTTTGCGCTGGTGGGCGTGCTGGTAGCAATCACCGGTGGCCTGGGCAATGCCCTGGTTATCGCCAACCTGCAATACCTGCAAGGCGCACTGGGCGCGACCACCGCGGAAATGGCCTGGCTGCCCGCCGCGTATGTCATGACCAACGTGTGCATGAACCTGCTGCTGGTGAAGTTTCGTCAGCAGTTCGGCCTGCGTGCGTTTACCGAAGTGTTCCTGGTGTTGTATGCGCTGGTGACTTTCGGCCACTTGTTTGTCAACGACCTCAACTCGGCCATTGCGGTGAGGGCGGCTCACGGCATGGTCGGCGCGGCGCTGAGTTCGTTGGGTTTGTACTACATGATCCAGGCGTTCCCGGCCAAGTGGCGCTTGAAAGCTCTGGTGCTGGGGCTGGGCACCGCGCAATTGGCGCTGCCCCTGGCGCGGCTGTTTTCCGAAGACTTGCTGCAGATCGCCGAATGGCGCGGGTTGTACCTGTTTGAACTGGGCCTGGCGCTGATCTGCCTGGGTTGCGTGTTCCTGCTCAAGCTGCCGCCCGGTGACCGCTTCAAGACCTTTGAAAAACTCGACTTCCTCACCTTCGCCATCCTTGCCACTGGCGTTGCTTTACTGTGTGCGGTGCTGTCCCTGGGGCGTATCGACTGGTGGCTGGAAGCGCCGTGGATCGGTGTGGCCTCGGCCTGCTCGCTGGTACTGATCATGGCGGGGCTGGCCATCGAGCATAACCGCAGCAACCCGATGCTGATGACGCGCTGGCTGGGCAGCGGCGTGATGATTCGCCTGGCCTTGGCGGTAGTGCTGATTCGCATGGTGCTGTCCGAGCAATCCACCGGTGCGGTGGGGTTCATGCAAATGCTGAACATGAGCTACCAGCAAATGCATACCTTATATGTGGTGATGCTGGCCGGGGCGATTGCCGGGCTGGTGGTCAGCGCGTTGACGATCAACCCGGCGCACCTGTTGATGCCATTGGTGATTTCCCTGGCACTGATGGCGACAGGTTCGGTGATGGACAGTTTTTCCAGCAACCTGACGCGCCCGCAAAACCTCTACATCAGCCAGTTCCTGCTAGGCTTTGGCGGCACGTTCTTCCTCGGGCCGACCATGGTGCTGGGCACGAAAAACGTGCTGACCAACCCGCGCAACCTGGTGAGCTTCTCGGTGATGTTCGGGATTTGCCAGAACCTCGGCGGCCTGATCGGCGCGGCGTTGCTGGGCACCTTCCAGACCGTGCGCGAGAAGTATCACTCAAGCATGATCGTCGAGCACCTGACCTTGATCGACCCCCGTGTGGCGGCGCGAGTGCAGAGCGGCGGGTCGGCCTACGGTGGCATCGTCGCCGACCCGGAACTGCGCAACCTGATGGGCATCCGCAGCCTGGCCACGGCGGCCACCCGTGAAGCGAATGTAATGGCTTACAACGATGTGTTCATGCTGATCGCGATTATTGCGATCCTGACCATGCTGTGGATCTTCACCCGCAGCCTATGGTTGATGAGCACCACCAAGGCAATCCCTCCTGTTCAACCCAGCGGCGCGACTTCATGACCGAACCTTCAACCACCACCACAACCGCCATCGCTGCCACACCGGAAGGCAGCACGCCACCGGGCGCCGTGCCCACCCAATTGCGGCCTTTGCGCGTGCGCATCATCTCGTCCCTGGGTTTTGCCGCCATCGCCATCATCGGTGTGCTGATCGTGCTGTACGCCTGGCAGTTGCCGCCGTTCAGCAGTGCGGTGGAAACCACCGAAAACGCTCTGGTGCGCGGGCAGGTGACGATTATCGGCCCGCAACTTGGCGGCTATGTGTTCGAAGTACCGGTGCAGGATTTCCAGTATGTAAAAGCGGGGGACCTGCTGGTACGCCTGGATGACCGCATCTACAAACAGCGCCTGGACCAGGCCCTGGCGCAGCTGGCCGTGCAGAAAGCGTCGCTGGCCAATGTGGTGCAGCAACGCAACAGCGCCGAAGCGACCATCAAGCTGCGTCAGGCCGCGCTGGTCGACAGCCAGGCCCAGGCGCGCAAGAGTACCGCTGACTTGCGTCGCAACGAAGAATTGATCAGCGATGGCTCGGTGTCCAAGCGCGAGCTGGACGTGACCCGCGCCGCCAATGCCCAGACCATTGCCGCCGTAGCCCAGGCCCAGGCCAGCCTGGAAATTGCCCGGCAAGACCTGCAAACAGTGATCGTCAATCGCGGCTCCCTGGAAGCGGCAGTCGCCAGTGCCGAGGCGGCGGTGGAGCTGGCGCGGATCGATTTGTCCAACACCCGCATCACCGCGCCACGCGATGGTCAGTTGGGGCAGATCGGCGTGCGCCTGGGTGCCTACGTTAACTCCGGCGCGCAATTGATGGCCCTGGTGCCCAAGCAGCTGTGGGTGATCGCCAACATGAAGGAAACCCAGATGGACAATGTGCAGGTCGGCCAGCCGGTAACCTTCACCGTTGACGCGCTGAACCATCGCAAATTCCATGGCACGGTGCAGCATATCTCGCCGGCAACCGGCTCGGAGTTCAGCCTGTTGCAGGCGGATAACGCCACCGGCAACTTCGTCAAGATCGCCCAGCGCGTGCCAGTGAGGATTACCGTGGACCCGGACCAGGCCGAGAGCGAGCGGTTGCGACCTGGGTTGTCGGTGGTGGTGAGTATCGATACGGCAGGGCGCCTGAAAAACAGCCCACCCTGACCCTGACACAGTGCAGAGCAAAATGTGGGAGGGGGCTTGCTCCCGATTAGCACAGGTATCTACACAACTTTGCATTCGCCAACAGTAACCACGATGCGCAGCGAGCCGCTCTTGATCTTGATCTTGATCTGCTTTTGATCTCAGGCGCCCCGTTAAACCACGCTGGCCGGAATTCGACAGGGATTTGGGGGGTAAACCGGCAGGGATGCCGGTTTAGCCGCCCCGCGCCATGGATGGCGCGTGGCGGCGACCCCCCAAATCCCTGGCGGATTACGGGCACACCGAGCCTAGGCGAGGTGCCGAGTGGTGGGGCAAGAGCCCTTTTGGTTACTTTTGGGGCTCTTTTCCAAAAGTGACCCGCTGTAAAAGCGGAACCAATAGCGGCCGTTACCCAAACACCGGATATGTACTCGGTCTGACCCACCACCCTGGTCGGCCCGGAGGCCGCCATCGGGAGCAAGCCCCCTCCCACATTTGACCAAGGTGTGTCACGTAGGCGCCTGTCGATTGTGAGGCCGTCAGTTGAGCAACCCCCCTCTCACATTTGCTCACCTGTATTCTGACGATTGGGTTTACAGCACCACGCTCGGCAACCACAACGACAGTGCCGGAATGTAGGTCACGGCCATCAGCACCAGAAACAGCACCGCATAAAACGGCAGCAGCGCCTTCACGGTTTTCTCGATGCTTACCTTGCCCACCGCCGCGCCGACGAACAACACCGCGCCCACCGGAGGCGTGATCAAGCCGATGCCGAGGTTGACCAGCATGATCATGCCAAAGTGCACCGGGTCGACGCCGATACCAAGGATCACCGGCAACAGGATCGGCGTAAGGATCAGGATCAGCGGTGCCATGTCCATCACCGTGCCGAGCAACAGCAGCATGACGTTGATGCACATCAGGATCACGTAGCGGTTGTCCGACAGGGTCAGGAACAGCGTAGTGATCTTCGCCGGGATCTGCATCAGGGTCATGATGTAGCCGAAGCTGGCGGCGAAGGCGATGAGGATCATCACGATGGAAATGGTGCGTACCGTGCGATGCATCAGCTTGGGCAGCTCGCGCCATTTGTAGTCGCGGTAGATGAACATGGTCACGAAAAACGCCCACAGCACCGCGATGGCCGCCGACTCGGTGGCGGTGAAGATGCCCGACAAGATGCCGCCGAGAATGATCACCATGGCCATCAGGCCCCAGAGTGCATCAGCGGCGATCTTCAAGGCCTGCTTCAAGGGGATGACTTCGCCCTTGGGGTAGTCGCGCTTTTTCGCGAAGATCAGGCACAGCACCATCAGGCACGCGCTCATTAAAAGGCCCGGCACCACGCCGGCCATGAACAGCGAGGCGATTGATACCGTGCCGCCGGCGGCCAGGGAGTAGAGCACCGAGTTGTGGCTGGGCGGGGTCAGCAGCGCCTGTACCGAGCCACTCACGGTCACCGCCGTGGCGAACTCCCGTGGGTAGCCACGGCGTTCCATCTCCGGGATCAGCACCGAACCGACCGACGCGGTATCGGCCACCGACGAGCCTGAGATCGCACCGAAAAACGTCGACGCCATGATGTTGACCAGCGACAGCCCGCCGCGCACAAAGCCCACCAGCACCCCGGCAAACGCCACCAGCCGCCGCGACATGCCGCCCTCGGCCATGATCGCTCCGGCCAATACGAAGAATGGAATCGCCATCAGTGAAAACTTGTTCACCCCGCCCGCCACCTGGATCATCAGGGCCTGGAACGGAATGTCGATCCACCACGCGCCGATCAGCGCCGACAAGCCCAGGGCGTAGGCCACCGGCATACCGATCAGGATCAAGGCGATAAAGCTGCCCAGCAGAATCAATGCGTCCATATCAGGCAGCCCCTTCGCTTTCTTCAACCAGGTCGAAACGCACTACGCGCCGGTGGCTCTGGTCGCCCAGTAGAAGTTTTTCCAGCACGAATATCAGGGTCAGCAAGCCGCCAATCGGGATCGGCATATAGGTGATACCCACACGCAGGGTAGGGATGGCGCTCATGAACTGGTTCCAGGTGGACAGGCACAGCTTGGCGCCCCAAATGGTCATGAACAGGCAGATGGTCGCCATCAACAGTTGCGAGACGATGCCGACAACGCGGCGCTGAGCATCAGGCAGGCGATCAGTGATCATCGCCACCGACATATGCGCCCCGGCGCGGTAGCTGGCAGCCGCGCCGATAAAGGTGAACACCAGCATCAGCAGGATCGCAGAGGGTTCCGGCCAACTGGAGCCGGTGCCGAGAATATAGCGGGCGAAGATGCCCCAGGGAATGATCAGCGCGACCCCCAGGACCGAGAGGCCGGCGACCCAGATGCAGGTCATGTAGATACGGTCGTTGATGCGCAGCAGTAGATTCTTCATGGCGTTCACCGTGACCGGGCGCGTCGATACCGACCGCGCCGGGCCTTGTCAGGGAGGAGGGCGTTACTGAACGGCGTCGATACGCTTGATGATGTCGGCGTAAGGCGCACCGTACTTCGCGCGAACCTGCGCGGTGGCGTCATAGAAGGGCTTTTTGTCGACGGTGATGAACTCGACCCCGGCCTTTTTGAGTTTATCTTCACTGCTGGCCGACTTGGCATCCCACAACACACGCTCGTCAGCCTGGGCGGCCTTGGCGGCTTCCTTGACCATGTCCTGCTGTGCGGCGGTGAGCTTGTTCCAGGTGATTTTCGACATCACGATGGGCTCGGGCAGGATCAGGTGTTCGGTGAGGGTGTAGTACTTGGCGTTCTGGAAGTGGTTGTGTTCCAGAAGCGTCGGCGGGTTGTTTTCTGCGCCGTCGATCACCCCGGTCTGCAAGGCGCTGAAGATCTCGCCGGTGTCCATGGCGATACCGTTGGCGCCCATTGCATTGAAGGCTTCGATGAAAATCGGGTTGCCTTGCACGCGAATCTTCATGCCCTTGAGGTCTTCGATCTTGCGCACTGGTTTCTTGGTGTAGAGGTTGCGCGTGCCGCCGTCCATCCAGGCGAGGGCGACCAGGCCGAACTCGGAATCGGTGATCTTGGCGAGGATCTCATCGCCGATTTCGCCGTCAATCACTTTGCGCATATGCGCCTGGTCGCGGAACACGAACGGCAGGTTGAACACATTCACGTCCGGCACCACCGGGCCGACGATGCCAAGGCTGACGCGGGTCATTTGCACGGCGCCGACCTGGGCCTGTTCGACGACTTCCTTCTCGGAGCCGAGCACACCGCCCGGGAAGTACTTGAAGGTCAATTCGCCCTTGCTTTGCTGGGTCAGGGCCTTGCCCATGTTTTCTTCGGCGACCACGGTGGGGTAGCCAGCGGGGTGGATATCGGCAAACTTGATTTCCAGCGCGTGGGCGGCGCTGCTGAGGGCCACGAGTGTGGCAGCGAGCAAGGTGCGTTTGAAGTCCATGGGCGGTGATTCCTGTCTTGTTATTGTTGTATTCAAGGCACAGCGATGCAGCTAGAGGATGAACTGGGGTTCGGGCAATCCCTTGACGCCGGGGTTGAGGGCAAACACGCCGCCGGACAGCGAACTGTCACGCTGATCGTCACGAATGGAGGTGACGTACAGGGTGTCCAGGCGACTGCCGCCGAAGGCGCACATGGTGGGTTTTTTTACCGGTACGGTGAGGGACTGGTCGAGGCGACCGTCGGGGGTGAAACGGTGGACCAGGCCGGCATCGTTGGCGCAGATCCAGTAGCAGCCATCCGCGTCGACAGCTGCACCATCGGGCCTGCCGAGAAAGTCATGCATGTCCACAAACACCCGGCGGTTGGACGGCGCACCGGTGTCGATGTCGTAGTCGAATGCCCAGATCTGCTGCACTAGCGGGTGTGAATCAGAGGCATACATTGTGCGGCCATCGGGGCTGAAGGCCAGACCGTTGAGGGTGATGAAACCATCGAGCTGCGCATGGGGCGCCGTGCCAGACGCATAGCGATAAAGGGTGCCCTCAGCGGCGTTCAACCCCATGTTCAGCACCATGCTGCCGGCCCAGAAGCGGCCTTGGCGATCACAGCGGCCGTCGTTCAAGCGCATGTCCGGGCGCGGATGTTCGACACCAGCCAAGAGCGTAGTGTCGAGGCTGCCGTCGTTGTGCGGGGTCAGTTCAAAGAAGCCGGTTTCCATGCCTGCCACCCAGTTGCCCGCTTGGGTACGGGCGATGCAGGCTAGCATCTGCGGGGCCTTCCAGGCACGCAGGTGCCCGGCAGAGGCGTCCCAACGGTGCAAGCCACCGTTGGGGATGTCCACCCAATAGAGGGCGTTTTCTTCAGGCACCCATATCGGGCATTCCCCCACGGCGTTGCGGGCATCGACAATCAATTCTGCAGTCATGGCCACTCATTCCTTTGGGTTGCTGTGCACTCAGTCACCGAACGGGCCTGCCGCGCAGAACGCGCCGCCCTGATAAATCCTTGCCGGGTCATCATCTGCGACCGGCGGCTGGGCCTCGACCTGGGCGCGGAACACTTCGGAGCTGTCCTTGGGCGCAAAGCCCAGGTGTGCGGCGTAGCGGTTGTCCCACCAGGTGTCGAGGTTGGCCGACATGCCGTAGACCACGGTATGGCCGACATCGGGCGTGTACAGCGCGCGTTCGAGTAGTTGGGTCAGGTCGTCGAAGCTCAGCCACGTGTGCATCATCCGGCGGTTCTGCGGCTGCGGGAACGAGGAGCCGATGCGGATGCTCACCGTCTGGATGCCATAACGGTCAAAGTAGAAACTGGCCATGTCTTCGCCGTAGGACTTGGACAGGCCGTAGTAGCTGTCCGGGCGGCGTGGGGAGTGGGCGTCGAGTTGTTCACCCTGTTTATAGAAACCGATCACATGGTTGGAGCTGGCGAAGATCACACGCTTTACGCCATGGCGACGTGCGGCCTCGTAGATATGGAAGATGCCGCTGATATTGGCGCCGAGCACTTCTTCGAACGAGCGCTCTACCGATACGCCACCAAAATGCAGGATGGCGTCGACGCCTTCTACCAATTGGTGCACGGCTTGCTTGTCGGACAGGTCGCAGGTTTGCACTTCTTCGCGGGCATCGATGGCGGGAGCCATGTCGGCGATATCCGACAGGCGCAGGACCTTGGCGTAAGGGCGCATACGTTCGCGCAAAACTTTACCGAGGCCACCGGCGGCGCCGGTGAGCAGCAGGCGGTTAAACGGAGCAGGGGTTGTGGTGGTCATGGGCGTTCCAGATTTTTGTTGTAGGTTGTCGTATGACTATATGGAAATAGTGTTAGGGATTCTTGGTGTTGTCAACGTCCTTCCAGGCGCATGAGATCAAAGGTGGGAGCTGGCAAGCCAGCTTCCACATGGATGTGTGGCACCTTTGAGATCGAGTTCGACCCTGGAACTTACAACAACGAAATCGGATAGCTGATGAAAATCCGGTTCTCATCAAACTCGTTATTGCTGAAGTCGCGCCGCATTGTCGAATTGCGCCACTTCACATTGAGGTTTTTCAGTGCACCACTTTGCACCGTATACGCCAGTTCCGACTCACGTCCCCATTCCTTGCCATCGGTGATCGCTGCGGTGTGTACGTTACTGCCGCTGATATAGCGGTTCATCAGGGTCAGCCCTGGCACGCCGAGTACGACAAAGTTGAAGTCATGGCGCACCTGCCAGGATTTTTCCCTGGCATTGTCATAGCTGGAGTTGTAGCTGTCGTTGGCCAGCGTGCCGCCGCTGGTGCCGTTGATGCGCATCCATACACTGTCGCCGGTGAGTTTTTGCAGGCCGACGTAGAAGGTGTGGCCGTTGTATTTGGCCGAGAGCAGGGCGAACACGGTCTTGTTGTCGAGGTCGCCGGCCAAGGCGCTGCCGTCTTCCTTGCCGTTGAAGAAGCCAAGGTTGGCGCCCAGGGTCCAGTCGCCCACCGGCTGGCTGTGGGTGAGGTTCAGATACTGTTGCTGGTAGATATCAGTGAGTTCGGCGTACCACAGGCCGACCTGGGTGCGCTTGTCGTTGAAGGTATATTCGCCCCCGCCGAAGTTGAAGCGGTCCGAGGTGAACGCAGCTTTGCCGTTCATGAACATGTCTTCCATGCTCGCGTCGTTGCGTGGGCTGTTGCCGCGAAAC
Source organism: Pseudomonas sp. P867 (assembly GCF_019891455.1). Classification (NCBI taxonomy): domain Bacteria; kingdom Pseudomonadati; phylum Pseudomonadota; class Gammaproteobacteria; order Pseudomonadales; family Pseudomonadaceae; genus Pseudomonas; species Pseudomonas sp. P867. The sequence goes on from NZ_JAFLXB010000009.1 coordinate 62,527, forward strand.
TGGCCGCCGTAGAGGGTCAGACCGGCGATCTCATTGGACGTGACCTGGCCGCCGCGAAAGGTCTGGGGCAGAGAGCGGCCATCATCGGAACGCAGGATCGGCAGCACTGGCATCCACTCGCCAAGTTTGAGCTCGGTCTTGGACAGCCTGGTTTTCAGCGCGACCCCAAGGCGTCCGAAATTGTCGGCAGGGCGGCCATCGTCATGCACCGGCAGCAGTTGAGTACCGGCAGTGCCTTTGCCGCCATCGAGCTTTTGCGAATACAGGCCCAATACATCAATCCCGAACCCGACAGTGCCTTGGGTAAAGCCGGATTTGGCGTCGAGAATGAAGTTTTGCGTCCACTCTTCGGCCTTGCCCTGAGGGTTGCCGGGGTTGGTGAAGTTGCGGTTGAAGTAGGCGTTGCGCAGGTTGAGCGTGGCCTTGGCGTCGTCGATAAAACCTTCGGCTTGAACGCACAGGGGCAGGGTGACGGCCAGGCTAGCGAGGCTGATAAGGCCCAGGCGTGCAGAGCAATTGCGGGCGAATTGACTCACAGTGAGGCTCCCTTTCTTTTGTTGTTTTTATTATTTGTTATACGTCGTCGTACAACATTGAGCGGGATATTTGCGGGGTTTTCGGGGTGTGTCAAGCGGAAGTTATACGATGACTGTGTATGACCTGATCTAAAGCGGGCAGGGTCAATGTGGGAGGGGGCTTGCTCCCGATAGCAGTGTGTCAGTCACAGATGATCTGACTGATACACCGCTATCGGGAGCAAGCCCCCTCCCACATTTGATTGAGTTAAACCTGGTTTTTTATACCGCTAAAACCATCGGAGGCAGGGTGCCAAGCAGTGAAACGGCGGCTACTGCGCAGACCCCCAGCAGCCATTCCATCATCACGCTGGCTTTCAAACTGCCCAAGCGCTGTTCGCAGCGTTCGATACGCAACCGGTTCAGCAGCGCCAACCCCAACATCCCCGCCACCAACCCCACCTTGATCAGCAGGATCAAGGCAAACCCATTGAACAGTGGCGTGGGCCACAGTTGCCCGGTGAGCACGCGCACATTGATCAAACCGGTTACCAGCAAGCCGGCGACGAGGCCGTAACCCACGCCGCTGAAGCGCCGCAAAATCGGCTCCAGCCGGTGCTCTTGCGCGTGCCTGAGGATCAGCACCAGCACCAGCAACCCACCCAGCCAGGCCCCCACGCAGAGCAGATGCACCACTTGGTTGAGGATCAGCAATTGCCCACTCAGCCCGTCGAGCATGGCGCCATGGCCCACCGGCGCGAGGGTCGCCAGCAGCAGGGTGATCAATGGCAAACGCAAGGCTGGCCAGGGTTTGATCAGCACGATTACCAGCAGAACATTCAGCAGCAGATGCCAGGTCCATACCTGGCCGAAAAAGGTCTTGCCCAGCACCAATTGCACGGTGGCCGGTTGCAGCGCCGCGTCCCAACTGCCGGCCATGCTGGCGGTGATCAGCAGTAGCCACGCCACGCCGGAGCCAAGCCCCAGCCAGGCCAGGCCACGGGTGATGCATAGCAGTTGCCGGTCCAGAGTCGGCTGTACCTGGGCGCCGAGCAGCCAGGGCCGGAGTACGCAAGCCCCGAACATCAGCAGCACGACGATAAAATGCAGGAAACGGCACAGCACCAGCAGGGTTGCCATGGGTTACTGGCCGACCTTGAAGCTGTATTTACCGCTGCTCTTGTGGGTGTCGACCGACACTGCATTCCACACCACTTTGTAATTGCCGCTCGCGAGCGGGGCGGCAGGGGTCACGACCAGGACTTTCTTGTCCGCGTCCGGGGTTTCCAGGCCCTTGATGGCGATTTCAGTGCCGTCCTTGCTCAGGGACACCTTGGTGAAGGTGGCTTCGACGCCTTCGGTGAAGGTCAGGCGCAGGTCTTTCGGCGCGGCGACGCTGCTGTTGGCCGCAGGTTCTGCGCTCTTGAGGTGGGCATGGGCAAATGCCGCCGAGGCGCCCAGCAGGGAGGTGAGCAGGGCGAGGGTGGTCAGGGCTTTCTTGATCAACATTGTTCAATACCAATCAATGGGTAGGAGCGGGCAGTGTACGAAGTTTCGGCTTGGCCTGTCGCCCCGATCTAGAGCTGGTGGTAGTCTTTAACCCGTGTTGTTGTCAGGGAGCCCTTATGGGCAATCACAAGATCGGAATCCGTCGGGTCAACGTCGAGAAAATCCTGCTGGCGGCGGAAAAAGTCTTCGCTGAAAAAGGCTACGGCAGCACCGCCATGGCCGACATCGCCGAAGAGGTGCAACTGCCGCGTTCCAACCTGCATTATTACTTCACCACCAAGAGCGAGCTGTACAGCGCGGTGCTGTTCGACCTGCTGGAGCTGTGGAAGCAGGATGCCCTGAGCTTCGAAACCTTCGATGATCCGCGGGTGGTGCTCAGCAGCTACATCCGCGCCAAGATGATGCGCTCGCGTACGCGGCCGTATGGCTCCAAGGTCTGGGCCAATGAAATCATCCACGGCGCGCCCACGCTCGGTGAGGCCCTGGATGAAAGCCTGTACGACTGGGCCAAGATGAAGGAAGCGAAGATTCGCCAGTGGGTGCAAGACAAACGCATCCTGCCGGTGGAACCGTCGAGCCTGCTCTACATGATCTGGGCCTCGACCCAGCACTATGCCGACTTTGATCACCAGGTGAAGATTTTGAATGATCACCAGCCGTTGTCGGATATGCAGTTCGAAAAGGCGATTCAGACGGTGACCAGTGTGATCTTGCGGGGGATCGGGTTGGAGCCTTGAGCCCTGTGGTGAGGCTGAGGGGCCCATCGCAGCATGGGTATCTACACAACTTCGTAGCAGTCACCAGTAACCACGATGCGAAGCGAGGCGCTCTTGATCTGCTCTTGATCTGCTTTTGATCTTAGGCGCCCCGTTAAACCACGCTGGCCGGAATTCGACAGGGATTTGGGGGGTAAACCGGCAGGGATGCCGGTTTAGCTGCCCCGCGCCATGGATGGCGCGGGGCGGCGGCCCCCCAAATCCATGGCGGATTACGGGCACACCGAGCCTGGGCGAGGTGCCGAGTGGTGGGGCAAGAGCGTTTTGGTTACTTTTGCGCTTTTTTCAAAAGTGACCCGCTGTAAGAGCGGAACCAATAGTGGCCGTTACCTAAATAACGGATATGTACTCGGTTTGATCCGGCATCCTGGTCGGCCCTAAGGCCGCCATCGGGAGCAAGTCGAATCGTCGCACCGCCCCTCCCACAGGGACAGCGCCATACCAGAAGTTGTGTAGATACCCATGCCCATCGCAGGCAAGCCAGCTCCCACATTCGACTGCATTCCTTCAGACAAAATGCGGTCAACTGTGGGAGCTGGCTTGCCTGCGATAGCGGTCTAAAGGCTACACAGCTTCCCGATACGGATTACGCGGATCCTGCGTCCAATTCAAAAATGGCTTGCCGGTGTCCATCGGCACCATCTCGATGCAGTCCGCCACCGGGCAGGTGATCTGGCACAGGTTGCAGCCCACGCACTCATCATCAATCACTTCATACTTATGCGTGCCGTCCGCCTGTTTCAAACTGGCGATCGCCTGGTGTGAAGTGTCCTCACAGGCAATGTGGCAACGCCCACAACCGATACAGGCCGCCTGGTCGATCCTGGCGATCACCTGGTAGTTGATATCCAGGTACTTCCAATCCGTGGTGTTACCCACGGCCCGCCCGGAAAAGTCCTGCAGGCTGGTGTAACCCTGGCTGTCCATCCACCGCGACAGGCCGTCCTTCATCTCGTCCACAATCCTGAAGCCATGCAGCATCGCCGCCGTGCACACCTGCACTGCGCCACAGCCCAGGGCGACGAATTCCGCTGCATCGCGCCAGTTGCCGATACCGCCGATGCCGCAGATCGGCAAGCCCTGGGTCTGCGGGTCACGAGCGATTTCGGCGACCATGTTCAGGGCGATCGGCTTGACCGCCGAACCGCAGTAACCGCCGTGGGTACTCTGGGTGCCGACCACCGGCAGGGCGACCATGCGCTCCAGATCCACGCTGGTGATGGAATTGATGGTGTTGATCAACGACACCGCGTCCGCGCCGCCGCGATACGCTGCCCGCGCCGCCACGCGGATGTCGGTGATGTTGGGCGTGAGCTTGACGATCACCGGCAGCGAGCAATATGTCTTGCACCAGCGTGTCACCTGTTCCACATACTCCGGCACCTGGCCGACCGCTGCGCCCATGCCACGTTCGGGCATCCCGTGGGGGCAGCCGAAATTCAACTCGATGCCGTCGCAGCCGGTCGCCTCCACCAGAGGCAGGATGTTTTTCCAGGACTCCTCAACACATGGCACCATCAGCGATACGATCAGTGCACGGTCAGGCCAGTCCTTTTTCACCTGGGTGATTTCCCGCAGGTTGATCTCCAGTGAGCGGTCGGTGATCAGTTCGATATTGTTGATGCCCAGCACTTCACGATTCGCCCCGAAATGCGCCGAGTAGCGTGACGACACGTTCACCGCCGCCGGGTCTTCGCCCAGGGTTTTCCACACCACGCCACCCCAGCCGGCTTCGAACGCACGGACCACGTTGTAGGCTTTGTCGGTGGGCGGCGCGGAGGCCAGCCAGAACGGATTGGGGGCTTTGATACCGGCGAATACAATCGAGAGATCGGCCATTACGCAGCCTCCACATTCAGCATGAGTTGGGCGTGCATGGCCTCGGCGGCCAGCTTGCCGTGTTGCACGGCCTGCACGGTAAGGTCCTGGCCAAGGCTGACGCAATCGCCGCCGGCATACACGCCGGGGATACTGGTACGCAGCTGTTCATCGACAAAGATGCGCTCGCCCACGCGGTGCAGTTGCTGGGCCAGCGGGTCGTGCAGTGCGTCGTTGTCAAAGCCTTGGCCGATGGCCTTGAAGATCGCATCGGCGGCCAGTTCGAAGGTTTCCCCCGTCGGTAGCAAGCGACCATTTTCCAGGTGGGTGCGGGCCAGGCGCATACCGCGTACGCGGCCCTGGTCGTCGAGCAACACTTCGTCGGGTTGGGCCCAGGTCAGCAGCCGCACTTGATTGGCCTTGGCAATGTCTTGTTCGTGTTGGGTCGCGCCCATGTCCGCCAGGCCACGGCGGTATACAAGGTTTACCTCGCGGGCACCGAGGCGGGCCATTTGCACGGCCATGTCGATGGCGGTATTGCCCGCGCCGAGCACGATGCAGCGATCGGCCAGGGGCAGTTGGGTGAGGTCATCGGCCTGGCGCAGCTCGCGGATGTAGTCGGTGGCGGCGAGCAGGCCGGGGGCGTCTTCGTGGGCCAAGCCGAGCTGTTTGCTGGCCGCCAGGCCGAGGCCGAGGAACACCGAATCGAATTGCTGATGCAGTTCGCTCAAGGTCAGATTGTCGCCCAGGCGCTGGCCATGGCGGATTTCGATGCCGCCTACTTGCAGAAGGAAATCCAGTTCTTTCTGAGCAAAATCATCCACCAGCTTGTACTTGGCGATCCCGTATTCATTCAGGCCGCCGGCTTTCTCCTGCGTTTCGAAAACCACCACGTCATGGCCGTGCAACGCGGCGCGGTGGGCGCAGGCCAACCCCGCCGGCCCGGCGCCGACCACGGCGATGCGCTTACCGGTGGGCGCGGCGCGCTGGAACGGGTGTTCGCTGAAGTGCGCGTTGTCGATGGCGTAGCGTTGTAACAAACCGATCAGCACCGGCGCGCATTCTTGGGCGTTGTTACGCACGCAGGCTTGCTGGCACAGGATCTCCGTGGGGCAAACCCGAGCGCAACTGCCGCCGAGGATGTTGGCCGAGAGGATTTTCTGCGCAGCGCCTTGCACGTTCTCGGTGTGGATATTGCGGATGAACGACGGGATGTCGATCTCGCTGGGGCATGCGTTCACGCACGGTGCGTCGTAACAGTACAGGCAGCGCGAGGCTTCCAGATGCGCTTGCCGGGCGTTGAGCGGCGGTGCCAGGTCGCTGAACTGGCTGGCGAGGGTGGCCGCGTCATCGCGGGGGTGGGGAAGGTGGGTCAGGGTCTGGATCACGGTATTGGCCTCACGGTTATTGAGGTGCTGCCTCTGATGGGCATTGGTTTTTGTGTTGATTGTTCGGGCCTGATCGGGAGCAAGTCGAATCGTCGCACCGCCCCTCCCACATTGGAATGCGTTCCACTGTGGGAGGGGGCTTGCTCCCGATAGCGGGTTCAGCGGTTCACAGCCACTGGTTTGGAAAGCGCTGCCCGCTTGCTCAACTGCTCGAACACCGACGGATACGCCGGCCGCTCCACATAGCGCCCGGCACCCCGTTCTGCGCGCAGGTCGCCATCGGCCCAGACCAGCTTGCCCTGGCTGATGGTGTGGCTCGGCACGCCGCGCACGGTCTTGCCTTCGAAGATGTTGAAGTCGACCTGCTGGTGGTGGGTCTTGGCCGAAATGGTTCGCGTGCCTTCAGGGTCCCAGAGCACCAGGTCGGCATCCGCCCCGACGCGAATCGCGCCTTTACGGGGGTAGAGGTTGAAGATTTTCGCCGTGTTGGTGGAGGTCAGCGCGACGAACGCCTGCATCGACAGGCGCCCCGTGTTGACGCCTTCGTGCCACAGCAGCGCCATGCGGTCTTCGATACCGGCGGTGCCGTTGGGGATCTTGCTGAAGTCGTCACGCCCGGCGGCTTTTTGCTCGGCGCAGAAGCAGCAGTGGTCAGTCGCGGTGGTGTGCAGGTTGCCCGATTGCAGGCCGTGCCACAGGGCCTCCTGATGCCCGCGCGGACGGAACGGTGGGCTCATGACATAGCCGGCGGCGGTCTGCCAATCCGGGTGCTGGTAGACGCTGTCGTCCAGCAGCAAGTGGCCGGCGAGTACTTCACCGTACACCGCCTGGCCCTTGCCCCGAGCGTAGGTGATTTCATCCAGCGCCTCTTTGGTCGACACATGTACCAGGTACAGCGGCGTGCCGATGGTCTCGGCAATTCGTATTGCGCGGCTGGCCGCTTCGCCTTCCACCTGGGACGGGCGCGACAGCGGATGGGCTTCCGGTCCGGTGATGCCCTGGGCCATCAGCTTGCGTTGCAGGTGATACACCAGCTCGCCGTTTTCCGCATGAACGGTAGGCACCGCGCCCAGCTCCAGGCAGCGTTCGAAGCTGGCTACCAAGGTATCGTCGGCGGCCATGATTGCGTTCTTGTAAGCCATGAAATGCTTGAAGCTGTTGATGCCGTGATGGCTGACCAGTTCGGCCATTTCCTCGCGTACCTGCTCGCTCCACCAGGTGATCGCTACATGGAAGCCATAGTCGGATGCGGACTTTTCTGCCCAGCCGCGCCACTGGTGGAAGGCTTCCATCAACGATTGCTGCGGGTTGGGAATCACAAAGTCGATGATCGACGTGGTACCACCGGCCAAGCCTGCGGCCGTACCACTGAAAAAGTCTTCGCTGGCCACGGTGCCCATGAAGGGCAGTTGCATATGGGTGTGGGGATCGATGCCGCCCGGCATCAAGTATTGGCCGCTGCCATCGAGTATTTCAGTGCCGGCGGGAATATCCAGATCGGTGCCAATGGCCCGAATTAGACCGCCTGCGCATAACACATCGGCGCGGTAACTTTCATCATGGGTAATAACGGTTGCGCCACGGATCAACAGCGACATGTCGAGTTCCTCACAGGCTTGACCGGCTTATGCCAGTTCTAAGTGTTGTAATACTGCCGGTCGATGGAGGATTAATTCCTGTCATCGGTGACAGGAATAGAAACTAGCCCGAGTTTTTCGATTGGGCAAGAAGATTTTTCTTAAGCTTATAATTAAATTAAGTGGCTGAATTAAAAGAGAAAAATAACAAAATCACCAAAATGTAGCGAGCGCTCACCATTTTGACGCACTTGACAGCTTCTGTTTTTGAGCAACATTTCTTATTGCAAATCAGACGCTTGAGATATGCCTCTTGACGGCACTGAAAAATAAAAATAATTGTGTTGCACCAGATTGAGACCTGACGGTTCGAACAACTTGCGCAATGGCTGGCCCCAATAGCGCGACAAGTAACCCAGGCTCACTCGGAAAGCTGATAAACATCAGCACGTTATATAAGCGGTGCGGGTTCAGCAGCCGTTGTCGGCACGGTAATTGAGTGCAAAGGCAATTGGTCGGGGCCCGAGATGTCATGTTGTTTATGCGGTACTCCGGCCTCCTGTACACAGCGTGCAGGTGAGCAAAAATAACTTTAAAAAAAACCGTGGAGCGGCCATGCAACAGAACAGATCGCAAGTCATCGAGCGCAACGGCCTGTACGAACTCGACGCCGGCCCCGACGTCCTCGACAGCCCTCGCTACAACCATGACATGGCACCCACCAAGGTGCATGAGCGCACCTGGAACAAATGGCACATCACCGCATTGTGGGTCGGTATGTCGATTTGCGTGCCGACCTACACCCTGGGCGGGGTACTCACCGCGTATTTCGGCTTGTCGGTGGGCGAGGCGCTGATAGCGATCCTGCTGGCCAATATCGTGGTGTTGATCCCGCTGACGCTCAACGCATTTCCCGGCACCAAGTACGGCATCCCGTTTCCGGTGTTGTTGCGCTCGTCATTCGGCATTCTCGGTTCCAACGTGCCGTGCCTGATTCGCGCGTTGGTGGCCTGCGGCTGGTTCGGGATCCAGACGATGTTTGGCGGGTTGGCGATTCACCTGTTTCTCGGTTCGATTTTCGAGGGTTGGAAGTCGCTGGGTGGCACCGGTGAAGTGATTGGCTTCATGATTTTCTGGTGCCTGAACCTGTGGGTGGTGTTGCGCGGTGCCGAGTCGATCAAGCGCCTGGAAACCCTGTCGGCGCCGTTGCTGGTGGCGGTAGGTATCGGCCTGCTGGTGTGGGCGATGCCGAATGTGTCCCTCAGCGAGCTGATGGCGATCCCACCCAAGCGCCCTGAAGGCGCAAGCCTCACCGGCTATTTCATGGCGGGTCTGACCGCGATGGTAGGCTTCTGGGCCACCTTGTCGCTGAACATTCCCGACTTCAGCCGCTACGCCAAGAGCCAGAAAGACCAGATCCTCGGGCAGATCTTCGGCCTGCCGCTGACCATGTTCCTGTTCGCCGCCCTCGGCGTGATCATGACCGCCGCCTCGGTGAAACTGGTGGGCGTCAGCGTCTCCGACCCGGTGACCCTGATCGGCCATATCCAGAGCCCGGTGTGGGTGGCAGTGGCGATGGCGCTGATCATCGTCGCCACCTTGTCCACCAACACGGCGGCGAACATCGTTTCGCCCACCAACGACTTCCAGAACATCGCGCCCAAGCTGATCAACCGCACCACCGCGGTGATCCTGACCGGGCTGGTAGGGCTGGCGCTGATGGCCCATGAGCTGCTGAAAAAGCTTGGGTTGATCGTTTCCGATGTCAGCCTGGAGACCGTTTACTCCAATTGGTTGCTCGGCTATTCGAGCCTGCTGGGCCCGATTGCCGGGATCATGGTGGTGGACTACTTCATCACCCGCAAACAGCAACTGGACCTGGCAGGACTTTACCGTGATGACGTGTACCCGGCGTGGAACTGGAGTGGTTTCATCGCCTTTGGCGTGCCGGTGGTGCTGACCCTGTTGTCGCTGGGCAGCGATGCGTTCAGTTGGTTTTACAGCTATGGCTGGTTTACCGGTTCGGCGTTGGGCGGGGTGTTGTATTACGGGCTCAATGCCAAGCGCGGTATCAACCCGGCCGTAGCCAAATCATCCTTGTGAACGCGGTCAATGTGGGGGGCTTGCCCCCGATGGCGATGTATCAGTCACGCATATATCGAGTCGGCCACTGCTATCGGGAGCAAGCCCCCTCCCACATTGGACCGCGTGCCACCTGTTCCAATCATAAGAAATACAGCCTGAGGAGATCCCCATGAACGCTGCCCTCGACGTTCTGCAATCGACCCATCAGCACATCAACCGCGACCGCCTGTGGCAGTCGCTGATGGACCTGGCCAGGCTCGGCGCCACCCCCAAGGGCGGGGTGTGTCGCCTGGCCCTTACCGACCTTGACCGCAAGGCCCGCGATCTCTTCGTGCAGTGGTGCGAAGAGGCCGGCTGTACCGTGAGCATCGACGGTATCGGCAATATCTTCGCCCGCCGTCCAGGGCGCAACGCGGACCTGCCGCCGGTGATGACCGGCAGCCATATCGATACCCAGCCAACCGGCGGCAAGTTCGACGGTTGCTTCGGTGTACTGGCGGGGGTGGAAGTGTTGCGCACCCTTAACGATCTCAAGATTGAAACCGAGGCGCCGTTGGAAGTGGTGGTGTGGACCAACGAGGAAGGCTCGCGGTTTCCACCGTGCATGATGGGCTCCGGCGTGTTCGCCGAAAAGTTCAGCCTGGCCGATACCCTGGCCAAGGTCGATGCGGACGGCGTCAGCGTCGGCGATGCGTTGAATGCCATCGGCTATGCCGGGACGCGCCCCGAGAGTGGGCATAAGGTTGGCGCCTATTTCGAGGCGCACATCGAGCAAGGGCCGATTCTTGAGGATGAAAAGAAAACCATCGGCGTGGTACTCGGCGCCCTTGGGCAAAAATGGTTCGACCTCAAACTGCGCGGTGTCGAAGCCCACGCCGGCCCGACCCCGATGCACCTGCGCAAGGATGCCCTGGTGGGCGCGGCGGTGGTGGTGGCGGCGGTGAATGCGGCGGCGCTGGAGCATCAGCCGCACGCCTGTGGCACGGTGGGTTGCCTGCAAGCGTATCCAGGGTCGCGCAACGTGATTCCGGGGGAGGTACGCATGACCCTGGATTTTCGTCATTTAGAGCCAGCACGGCTGGACTCGATGATTGCCCAGGTGCGCCAGGTGATTGAGGACACTTGTGCCAAACATGGGCTGAGTTACGAGATGGAACCCACCGCCGACTTCCCGCCGCTGTACTTCGACAAAGGCTGCGTCGACGCCGTGCGCGATGCGGCCAATGGGTTGGGCCTGTCGAATATGGACATTGTCAGCGGGGCAGGGCACGACGCAATCTTCGTCGCCGAGCTTGGCCCGGCGGGGATGATCTTCGTGCCGTGTGAAGGTGGCATCAGCCATAACGAAATCGAAAATGCCGCGCCGGATGATCTGGCGGCGGGGTGTGCGGTGTTGTTGCGCGCCATGGTGGCAGCTTCAGCAGCTATCGCCAGCGGTTGAAAATGTGGGAGGGGGCTTGCTCCCGATGACGGTGTGTCAGTCAATTTGTCCGTCGCTGACCCGCCGCTATCGGGAGCAAACCCCCTCCCACAGGGGGCCGCGGTGTTCATACATAGTGTGTCTGGCGCGGAACCAGTGTGGGAAGGTGGGCAGCTCCTCCCACAGAGGGGGCATGTTCATACAGGTTGTGTCTGGCGCAGGACCAGTGTGGGAGGGGGCTTGCTCCCGATTGCGGTATTGACGTCAGGCGCCAGGTTGCCAGCCACCGCCGAGTGCGGTCAAAAGCCCCACACTTGCCACCAGCTGCCGCGTCTGTACGGCCTGTAATGTGCGCTGCGCCTGTAGCGCCGCAGTTTGTGCGGTGACCACATCCAGATAACTCACCGCCCCCGCCTGATAGCTGTTCATCGCCAACGCCTGGGTATGTTGCGCCGCCCGCGCCGCCGCCTGTTCATCCTGGGCTTGCTGCTGCAAGTCCCTCAGTTGCCCCAGGTTGTCCTCTACCTCTCGTACGGCTTGCAACACATGGCTACGGTATTGCGCCGACGCCTCTTCAAACTCGGCCTTGGCCTGGCGCTCATTGGCACTCAACCGCCCGCCATCAAAGATCGGCAGGCTCACCAACGGCCCCAACGCCCAATATCGATTGCCAGCTGACAGCAGATTCCCGACGCCTTGCGTCTGCCCGCCTATCAACCCGGTCAGGCTGAAATCCGGATACCACGCTGCCTTGGCTACGCCGATATTTGCGTTGGCCGCAAACACCCGGCGTTCAGCCGCGGCAATGTCCGGGCGACGTTGCAGCAAGTGGCTTGGCAACTGCGATGGAATCCTTGGCAAGGCCATCAACGGCGGGCTGTGCGGCAATGAAAAGTCACTGGCCGCCACGCCCACCAACTCGCCGATTGCATGCTCGGTCAGGTTGCGTTGGCCACGCACCTCATCCCGCTGCGCCTTGGCCTCGGCCAGTTGATTTTGCGCGCGAGTCAGGTCCAGTTCCGAGGCAATCTGGCCTTCGTAGCGACTGCGCGTCAGTTGCAGTGCCTGGCTGAAATCCTCCAGCGAGCTGTCGAGTATTCGGCTCTGTGCATCCAGGCCATTGAGTTGCACATATAACGTCGTCAACTGCCGTTGCAGGCTCAGGCGAGCCACCGCCAAGTCATCGCCTGACGCTTGCGCCTGAGCGTCGCCGGCCGCGACCTGATTGCGGATCTTGCCCCACAGGTCCAGGTCGTAGCTCAACGAAAACCCGGCAATGTTGCTGTTGTACACCGACGGCTGCGTTGTGCCGCGCAACGGTCTCGCGTCCGATTGCCGTTGGCGCTGCGGCTGTGCGCTGGCGCTGATTTGCGGGAACAGCCCGGCGTGCAACTGGCTGGCATACGCCTGGGAGGCATCGAAGTGCGCCAGTGCCGCAGCCAGGTCCGGGTTGCTGTTGAGCAATTGCTGCTGCAGCTTGTTCAACGTTGGATCGTTATAGAGTTGCCACCACTGGGTCACCAACTGATCGGACGGTTGCGCGCTGTGCCATGGGCCGTCGCTGGTCTGTTCGCGGTAGTGGGCGGGCAGGTCAATCGATGGCGCGGTATAGGTCGGTGCCATTGAGCAACCCTGCAACGCCAGCAGTATCAACGCCGCGAGCGGTTTAAGCCTTGGGCGCATGGGCACCTCCGGCGGCGTCGGCCAGTTGCACCGGGTCGCCTTCGCGCAAGGCATCGGGCGGGTTGTCGATGATGTGGTCGGTGGCTTTCAAACCCTGGTCGATCACCAGGCGCTCGCCCAGGTCCAGACCGATGTGGATGTCTTGCAGGTGCACATGATTCTGCCCATCCAACACCGCCACTTGCGTACCCTGGGCGCGGAAGATCAAGGCGCTGGCCGGGATGCTCACGCCGTGAGTATCGGCCGGAATCGGCAGGCTGGCTTCGGCGTAGTCGCCCGGTAGCAATTCACCGCTGGGGTTGTCGACGACGAACTGGGCGAGCAGGGTGCCGGAGCGGCGGTCGATGGCGGTGGAGTCACCGATCAGGCGCGCCTTGAAGTGTTCGCCTGGGTGCTCAGGCACCGTCAACTCGGCTTCCAGGCCCGGATGGATCACTGCCGCGTAGTTCTGCGGCACCGGCACATACAGGCGCAGTTGGTGGGTGTCGGCCAGGGTGAACAGCGCCAGATCGCTGTCGGTATCGGCTTTGATCAACTGACCGATATCGGTATGCCGCGCAGTGATGGTGCCAGCGAATGGCGCACGCAGGGTTTTGTAGCCCTCCAATGCTGACAAGCGAGCGTAGTCCGCTGCGCCAGCCTCGGCATTGGCTGTGGTCGCGGCGGCGTTCGAGGTTTTTTCATCGGCTTCCTGGCGCGACACCGAATGGCTCGCCAACAGGTGTTGCCAGCGCGTGGCAGTGGTGGCTGCCAGACGTGCATTGGCCTGTTCCTGAATCAGCCGTGCGTGAGTCTGCGCCAGTTGCTGGTCGAGGTCAGGGCTGTCGATTTCGGCGAGGATTTGCCCGGCCTTGACCTGCGTGCCCATATCCACTTTCCAGTCTTTCAGATAGCCGCTGACCCGCGCATGGATCGGCGCTGTGCTCCAGGCTTCCAGGTGCGCCGGCAAGCGCAGCGTATCGCCGGCAGTGTTCTGTTGGGGTTGGAACACCATCACTTGGGGAATGGCCGCCGTTTCGGTCCAGGCAGCGACAGATCGCTCGTGCAGCGTGCGGGCGTGCAAGCCGCTGGCGACCAGCAGGGCAGCGAGGGTCAGGCCGCCGACACCCATCAGCATCAGACGCTTGCGCGAGGGTTTTTGATCAGACGACATGGGGCGTTTCTCCAGCAATTGCGCGAGTAGGGTGACGGCCGTGGACCAGGCTGAAGACCACGGGTACAAACAACAGAGTGGCGATGGTGGCGAAGATCAAACCGCCGATAACGGCGCGACCCAGCGGCGCGTTTTGCTCCTCGGACAGCGCCAGGGGCAACATGCCGATGATCATTGCCAGGGCGGTCATGCACACTGGGCGAAAGCGCGTGTAACCGGCTTCCATGGCGGCTTTCAACGCGTCGCCATGTTCGGCCAGGCGTTCACGGCAGAAGCTCACCACCAGGATCGAGTTGGCGGTGGCCACGCCCATGCACAGGATGGCGCCGGTGAGCGCCGGGACCGATAACGAGGTGCCGCTGAGGAACAGCATCCACACGATCCCCGCCAGTGCGGCCGGTAACGCCGTGATGATCACAAAGGGGTCGGCCCAGGACTGGAAGTTGACCACGATCAGCAAGTAGATCAGCACCACGGCGCCGAGCAGCCCCAAGCTCAAACCACTGAACGCCTCATGCAGCGCATCGATTTGCCCGTGCAGGCTGATGGTCGCGCCTTTGGGACGCATGGATGCAGTGTCGTCCAGCACTTTTTGCACATCACGGGCCACGCCGCCCAGGTCGCGACCTTGTACGTTGGCATACAGGTCCAGGGTCGGTTCGATGTTGTAGTGGGTGACCACCGCCGGGCTTTGTACGCGGGAGATGGTCGCCACGCCCCCGAGGATTTGCGATTGGCCATTGGCACCGGTCACCGGTAGGGCCTCCAGTGATGGCAGGCTGTCGAGACGGTACTGCGGGGTGGCGGCGACGATGGAATAGGACACGCCATTGGCCGGGTTGAGCCAGAAGGTCGGTGCCACCTGGGAGCTGCCGGCCAGGGAGGCGACCATGCTGTTGGTGACGTCTTTTTCGGTAATGCCCAAGCCGTTGGCGCGCAGGCGGTCGACATTGACCTGCAAGGAGGGGTAACCGGTGGACTGCTGGATATGCAGGTCTGCAATGCCTGGTACGTGTTGCAAGCGTCGTTCGAGTTCTACGGCGTAAGCGCGGTTTTCTGCATCGCTGCGCCCGGAGATTTTCACATCCAGCGGGGCCGGCGCGCCGAAGTTGAGAATCTGGCTGCTGATGTCTGCCGGCAGGAACGCAAAGTGGCTGCCGGGGAAACTTTGCGGCAGGGCTTCACGCAGTTTTTTCACGTAGTCGGCGGTGGGGGCGTGGTGCTTATTCAGGGTGACCTGGATATCGCCATCCTGAGGGCCGATGGTGCCGCTGCTGCTGTAGGCCATGTCGATACCGCTGAGCGGGATGCCGATATTGTCGACGATGGTGTCGAGTTCGTCGGCGGGGATGACCTCGCGAATGCGTGCTTCGATGCGATCGAACGCAGCGGCGCTTTCCTCGATTCGCGTGCCCAGCGGCAAGCGCACATGCAGCGCGAGGGCACCGGCATCGGTGGCCGGGAAAAAGTCCTGGCCCAGGCTCGGCAGCAACGCGAATGAGGCGATTACGCAGGCCAGGAAGCCGACAATGAAGCGCTTTCGCGCCCCCAGCGCCAACGTCAGCAAGCCATGGTAAGTGTCACGGATATTGGAGAAGTGACGCTCAAAGCCCTGTTGGAAATTCAGCACCGATTGCAGCAACGCATTGCGCGGTTTCGCGTGTTGCTCACCCTCATGATGGTTGATGAATTGATCTTCGGGATGATGCCCCACGCCTTGCTCCGGCGTATGCGGCTTGAGCAGGAACATCGCCAGCGTCGGCACCAGGGTGCGCGAGAGGATGAACGAACTGGCCATGGCAAAGATCACCGCCAGCGCCATTGGCCGGAACAGATAACCGGCGATGCCTTGCAGCAAAAACATCGGCACAAACACGATGCAGATGCACAGCAGCGAGACAAACGCCGGGCCGACGATTTGCGCGGCACCGTCGAGGATCGCAGTGTTCACCGCCTTGCCTTGTTCCAGGTGCCAGTTGATGTTTTCGATGGTCACTGTGGCGTCGTCCACCAGAATCCCCACCGCCAACGCCAGCCCGCCGAGAGTCATCACGTTGAGGGTTTGCCCGCTGACCGCCAGCAGCGCGATGGCCGAGAGCACCGCCAGCGGAATCGACGCGGCGATGATCAAGGTCGAGCGCCAACTGCCGAGAAACAACAGGATCATCGCACTGGTGAGCAGCGCGGCAATGATGCCTTCCTGGGTTACGCTGCCCACCGATTGCTTGACGAACACCGAGGCATCACCCAGCAGTGAGGTTTTCAGTGAAGGCGGCAGGGTTTCGTTGATGCGTGGCAGCATCTGGCGGATGCCGTCGATGATCGACAGGGTAGAGATGCTGCCGTTCTTCAACGCCGGCATCAGCACCGCGCGATGGCCGTCGACGCGCACGATGTTGGTTTGCGGCGGCGAACCGTCGCGCACATGGGCGACCTGGCCGATGGTGATGATTGCGCCGTCGACTGTCTTGATCGGCAGGTCATTGAGTTCATCGATGGCCTTGGGGCTGTTGTTGAGCAGGATCGTGTATTCGTCGGAACCCAGCTTGGCGGTGCCCACCGGGATGATCTGGTTCTGCAAAGCCAGGGCATTGCCGACGTCCTGGGCCGACAAGCCCTTGGCAGCCAGGGCCTGGGGGTCGAGGTCGAGGGTGATCTGACGCTGCTTGCCGCCCATCGGCGTGGGCATGGCCAGGCCGGGCAGCGCGCTCAGGGGCAGGCGGATGTTGTTCTGCACCAGGTCGCGGATCCTGGCTTCCGAAAGGCTCGGGCTGGAGAACGCCATTTGCAGGATCGGCACCGTGGAGGCGCTGTAGTTGAGGATCAGCGGCGGCGTGATGCCCGGTGGCATCTGCTTGAGCACGGTTTGCGACACCGCTGTGACCTGGGCGTTGGCGGTGCGGATATCGACGCCGGGCTGGAAGAAGATCTTGACGATACCCATGCCGGGCAGTGATTGCGATTCGATATGTTCGATGTCGTTGACGGTGGTGCTCAAGGAGCGTTCATAGGTGTAGATCACCCGCCCGGCCATGGCGTCCGGGGACAGGCCGTTGTACTGCCAGACCACCGCGACCACGGGTATGCCGATATCGGGAAACACATCAGTGGGCGTACGCAGGGCCGCCATGGGCCCGATGATGCAGATGAATATGGCCAACACGATAAACGTGTACGGCTTTTGCAGTGCGGTCTTTACCAGCCCGAGCATGCGTGAGTCTCCGAGAAGAGCAGGATTGCAAACCCCGGCAGTCTTGCCCGACCCACCTAACACGCACCTTTCAGCCAGGTGAAGGAAGATTTAGGTAATGGCTGAAGATCGTTTCATTGGTATTCATTTGTTCTGCAAACGCCGGCTCTTCAAGCTTGCCAGCCATCGGATACGTCTTTTTTGATGTTCTTTGGAGCCCTGCCATGTCACTGAAAACCCTGTTGTTGATACCTATGCTGAGCGTAGTTGTGTTGCTCTCGGCCTGCGCCGGCCCGCTGCCCAAGGCCGACCCGAGCCAAGCCTGGATCGGCCTGAAAGAGGAAGCGCCAAATGACCTGATGGCCGAGCGGGTGGACGGTAAACGCGTCGATGACGGGCGCTACTTTGAAGTCAGCCCCGGTGACCATCGGCTGGACGTGACCTTGTTTGAAGACGAACCCGGCGACGACAACCAGCAAGACTGCCAGGGCCGGGTGGAATACAAACACTTCAAGGCGGGTGAGCATTACACACTGGAAGAGTCGAGCCTGGGCACCACCGTGCGTGCATCCCTCAAGGACGGGCACGGCAAGGAAATCGCCGCCACCCAAGACTTCAATTGCATGCCTGGCTAGGCGTGATGGGCCGTCGCCTTGGGAGGCTTGGCGGGCGCGGTAGGTTTGACGTGGGGGTGATGATGCCGGCGAGTCACGCGCATGACCCCCCACAACATGGCCGCGGCCACTGCCAACCAACCACAGATCAACAGAAAAATTGTCGTCGCAAGGCTCATTCGGGCCTCCTTTCGCCCACTTGGGGCACACACAGTCTTCTCAATGGACAGTCTAGCTACCTGGCGGTTGCCTGCTATTGACCAATGGTCGTGTCTGTCCAACTTGTTTGCTCTATCGAGGGTGCTTTACTGATGTGCCAGGCTATACCCGCGCTCAAGAGCATCCTATGATCAGGGCCCTCACTGCCCGTTGATCAAGAGAGTAAAACATTGCGCTTACGCTCGAACCTTAAAACATCCATCTTGCTGGCTTGTGCCCTGGGGTTAACGGCTTGTTCCAGCCAACCGTCGAAGCTGTCCGGCCTGCCGGAGCGCGTTGAACTCAACGGCGTGCCGACCTTTCGCAGCGAGGCTTATCAGAGCGGTCCTACGGCACTTGCCAGTATGCTGTCGCAACAAGGCATTGTCATGACACCGGGGTTGCTGGACAAGCCGCTGCGCCTGCCGGGTGCTGAGGCGAACCTCGAACGCAACATGCAGGTGCTGGCGCGCGAATACGGGCTGATGGTGTACCCACTGGACGCCAAGCTGACCGCGGTGCTGGCGCAGGTGGCGGCGGGTTACCCGGTGATGGCGCGAATCAATTCCAGCTTCTGGTCCGGAGCGCGTTATGTCGTGGTGGTGGGGTTCAACCAGCAGAAGAGCACGGTGTTGTTGCGCTCTGGAAACGAGCGCCGATTGATTATGGAATTCAGCGACTTCGAGTCGGCGTGGAAGAGCGCGGGGCACTGGGCTATCCTCACCCAGCGGCCGAGCCAATTACCGGCCAATGTGGATGCGCAGCGCTGGCGTGATGCGGCGAATGCAACAGGCCAGGCGGGGCAGGAAGGGGCAGCGGCCCAAGCGCTCAAAGTGTTGGCAGAACGCAAATAAAAATGTGGGAGGGGGCTTGCTCCCGATAGCGGTTGATCAGGATAAGTTTTATAGCCTGGCACACCGCCATCGGGAGCAAGCCCCCTCCCACATTGGGCCTGCTTATTTCAATAAGATGGTGGTTAGTTAGCGGCGAACTTCTACCGCATTCCCCCGGTTCTTCAGATTCTTGTCAGCCTTGTAGCGCAACGCAACGTCCGGCACCGCGCCGCCTTTGCCGGTCTCAACCCAGCTGCGAATCCGGCTGGCGTCGGCAAAATGGGTGAATTTGCCAAAGGCATCCAGGATCACCAGCGACACCGGGCGGTTGCCCATGCTGGTCACCAATACCAGGCAATGGCCGGCCTGGTTGGTAAAGCCGGTCTTGGTCAGCTTAATGTCCCAGTTGGCGCGGTTGATCAGGTGGTCGGTGTTGGAGAAACCCAAGGTGTAGTTGGGCTTGCGGAACGCCACGGTCTTTTCCTTGGTGGTGCTCAACTGGCTCAGCATCGGGAATTTACGCGCGTACGCCAGCAGCTTGCTCAGGTCGCGAGCGGTCGAGACGTTATGGATCGACAGGCCGGTAGGCTCCACATAGTGGGTGCTGGTCATCCCCAGGGACTTGGCCTTGGCGTTCATCGCCGCAATGAATGCCGCATAGCCACCCGGATAGTGGTGGGCCAGGCTCGCCGCGGCGCGGTTTTCCGAGGACATCAGCGCAATCAGCAGCATTTCCTTGCGCGGCATCTGGCTGCCGATTTTTACCCGGGAGAACACGCCTTTCATCTCTGGCGTGTCGGTGATGTTGATGTCGATGTACTCATCCATGTTCTGCTTGGCTTCCAGCACGATCAGGCCGGTCATCAGTTTGCTCACTGAAGCGATGGGGACCACCACGTCGGGATTGCTGGAATAAATGACTTTGTTGGTTTGCAAGTCCACCAGCATGGCGCTGCCGGAGGCGATTTGCAGTTTGGAGGCGTCACGCGGGGCCAGGGTGGATTCGGCGGCGTGGGCGAAGGTGCCTGTCAAAGCGAAAAACAGGCCGACAATAGAGAGACGAATTTTCACGCGGATGAACTCGCTAAAAAGTAAGGAAATACCGTTCGGGAACGGGCTTTATGAAAAATGACGTTACATTCTAGGAGTATGGATCAGAAACTGTCGAATGTTCTTCCAGAACCGGATGAAAGTGCTTAAAAACTAAGAAAAAACAGTTTTTTCTCAGGCAATAAAAAGCCCCGCGCTAAGGCAGGGCTTTTTCATTACGCCTGGTTATTAACCGTGCAGGGTTTCTGCTGCGTACAAGGTATTTTCCAACAGGCAGGCGCGGGTCATCGGTCCGACACCACCTGGCACTGGCGTGATCCAGCCGGCGCGGGGCAGGGCAGTGTCGTAGACGACGTCGCCGACCAGCTTGCCGTCATCCTGGCGGTTGATGCCCACGTCGATGACGATGGCGCCTTCCTTGATCCATTCACCTTTGACCAACCCCGGCTTGCCAGCAGCGACCACCACCAGGTCGGCGCGGCCAACGTGGCCAGCCAGGTCCTTGGTGAAGCGGTGGGTGACGGTCACGGTGCAGCCGGCCAGCAGCAGCTCCATGGCCATCGGGCGACCGACGATATTGGATGCGCCTACCACGACTGCGTCCAGACCATAGAGATCGACCCCGGTGCTTTCCAGCAAGGTCATGATGCCTTTGGGTGTGCATGGGCGCAGCAGCGGGATACGTTGGGCCAGGCGGCCGACGTTATAAGGGTGGAAACCGTCGACGTCTTTGTCCGGGCGGATGCGTTCCAGCAACTTGGAGGCGTCCAGGTGCTCGGGCAGCGGCAGCTGCAGCAGGATGCCGTCCATTTCCGGATCATCGTTGAGGCGGTCAATCAGGTCGGTCAGGGCCTGTTGAGTGGTGTCAGAAGGCAAGTCGTAGGCTTTGGAAATAAAGCCGACCTCTTCACAGTCTTTACGCTTGTGCGAGACATAAACCTGAGAGGCAGGATCGCTGCCGACCAGGATCACCGCGAGGCCAGGCGTGCGCAGGCCTTGCTGGCGACGCTCGGTGACGCGTTTGGCGATCTGCTGGCGCAGGCTGGCGGCGATTGATTTGCCGTCGATAAGTTGTGCAGTCATTACGCGTGATTAACCATCGAGAGGGGGAAGAAAAGTGCGCGCATTCTCGCACGCCAGGGCGCGAGGGCAAAGGCGCTTGGTCTGCAAATTGCCCTAAGCCCTTAAATAAAATCAGTTTTTTTCAAAAAAGATTTGACGGGTATCAGGACGCTCTATACTATTCGTCGCACTTGTCGGGCACAGCCTAGCACTGGTTAGAAGGTCGAGCAGAATTGTTGTCCTGCAAGGCTGGAAACACTTAGTTTGTAATCCTCCAAGAGTACAGATTAATCAGGCGCCCGTAGCTCAGCTGGATAGAGCATCCGCCTTCTAAGCGGATGGTCGCAGGTTCGAGTCCTGCCGGGTGCGCCATTAGGCAGCTTTGGCACAAGTAGCGCTATATGGTGGGCGTAGCTCAGTTGGTAGAGCACGGGATTGTGACTCCCGTTGTCGAGGGTTCGATCCCCTTCGTCCACCCCATATTTTGAAAGGCGCCAGATTAATCGTCTGGCGCCTTTGCTTTAAGAGCTTCAAGCGCGGATGTGGTGGAATTGGTAGACACACTGGATTTAGGTTCCAGCGCCGCGAGGCGTAAGAGTTCGAGTCTCTTCATCCGCACCAATTAAAGCTTTGCTGTGCCGTCAGGCGGGGCAGGGCTCAACAAAGAAGTAGTTTGGTTTCTTTGTTAACGCAATATGGTGGGCGTAGCTCAGTTGGTAGAGCACGGGATTGTGACTCCCGTTGTCGAGGGTTCGATCCCCTTCGTCCACCCCATATTCGAAAGGCGCCAGATTTAACAGTCTGGCGCCTTTTTTGGTTTTAGCGGTTCGTATATCCGGCAGCTGCAGGTGCAAGGTCGAAAGGGTGGGGTGTTTCATCGTATTTGTGTGTCTCGATGATGCCGCGCTGCCCGCAGGCCCTGTGCGCGGGGTCGGGCGTCAGGGAAATGACTGGTTTCTTCTATATAGAAGAGGCGGCGCAGAGCCCTGGCGCAGTTGGCTGTATTTGTCACCGGGGCGAGGTGCATCCGTGCCTTCGTACCGATAAATTGCCGGCTGTTTTCCGCTGTATTTTCAGTAGGGTGACTTCTTGAGTTTGACCCACTAGAATGCATGCCCTTGATTGGGGTCGGAAATGGCCGGCTAACGTCTGTGCAACGAGGAATATCCATGCAAGTTTCTGTTGAAAATACTACTGCTCTCGAGCGCCGCCTGAGCATCACCGTGCCGGCAGAGCGTATCGAGACTGCGGTCAACAAGCGTCTGCAGCAGACTGCCCAGAAGGCCAAGATCGCTGGTTTCCGTCCAGGCAAAGTGCCGATGAGCGAAATCAAGCGTCGTTTTGGTGCCGATGCGCGCCAGGAAGCTGTAGGTGACGTGATCCAGGCTTCCTTCTACGAAGCCGTTGTCGAGCAAAAGCTGAACCCGGCTGGCTCGCCTTCGATCGAACCCAAGTCCCTGGAAGCTGGCAAGGACCTGGAATACGTTGCCGTATTCGAAGTGTTCCCGGAATTCGAAGTGGCTGGTTTCGAAGGTATCGAAATCGAGCGTCTGAGCGCCGAAGTGGCTGATTCGGACCTGGACAACATGCTGGAAATCCTGCGCAAGCAGAACACCCGTTTTGAAGTGGCCGAGCGTGCTGCCCAGAACGAAGACCAGTTGAACATCGATTTCGTTGGCAAGGTTGACGGCGAAGTGTTCGCTGGCGGCTCCGCCAAGGGCACTCAGCTGGTGCTGGGTTCCAACCGCATGATCCCTGGCTTCGAAGACGGTCTGGTTGGCGCCAAAGCCGGCGAAGAGCGCGTTCTGAACCTGGAATTTCCAGCGGACTACCAGAACCTGGACCTGGCCGGCAAAGCTGCCGAGTTCACCGTTACCGTCAACAGCGTTTCCGAGCCTAAGCTGCCAGAGCTGAACGAAGAGTTCTTCGCTCAATTCGGTATCAAGGAAACCGGCATCGAAGGTTTCCGCACCGAAGTTCGCAAGAACATGGAGCGTGAACTGCGCCAGGCCATCAAGTCCAAGGTCAAGAACCAGGTCATGGACGGTCTGCTGGCCGCCAACCCGATCGAAGTGCCCAAGGCCCTGCTGTCCAACGAAGTGGATCGCCTGCGCGTACAAGCTGTTCAGCAGTTTGGTGGCAACATCAAGCCTGACCAACTGCCAGCCGAGCTGTTCGAAGAGCAAGCCAAGCGCCGCGTTGTGCTGGGCCTGATCGTGGCTGAAGTGGTCAAGCAGTTCGACCTCAAGCCTGACGAAGACCGCGTTCGCGAAATGATCCAGGAAATGGCTTCGGCCTACCAGGAGCCTGAGCAGGTCGTGGCTTGGTACTACAAGAATGACCAGCAGCTGAACGAAGTACGTTCGGTTGTGCTTGAAGAACAAGTTGTGGATACTGTTCTGCAGAAGGCTAAGGTGACCGATAAAGCGGTCTCTTACGAAGAAGCAGTCAAACCGGCGGAAGCAGCACAAGCCGACTGATTGTCCAACTCGTTGGAAATTCAACCATAAGCCAGCCTCGCGCTGGCTTATGCGTTTTCAAGACATGACTATTTGGGAGTAACTGCAGAGCATGTTCCGTAATTCCTATATTCAGCAGAACTCTGATATCCAGGCCGCCGGCGGCCTGGTCCCGATGGTTGTCGAGCAGTCCGCTCGTGGCGAACGCGCCTACGACATCTACTCGCGCCTGCTCAAGGAGCGAGTGATCTTTCTGGTTGGCCCGGTAGAGGACTACATGGCTAACCTGATCTGTGCGCAATTGCTGTTCCTTGAAGCGGAAAACCCGGACAAGGACATCCATCTCTACATCAACTCGCCAGGTGGTTCGGTGACCGCAGGGATGTCGATCTACGACACCATGCAATTCATCAAGCCAAACGTGTCGACTACCTGCATCGGCCAGGCTTGCAGCATGGGCGCGTTCCTGCTGACGGCGGGTGCCGAAGGCAAGCGTTTCTGCCTGCCGAACTCACGTGTGATGATTCACCAGCCACTGGGCGGTTTCCAGGGCCAGGCATCGGACATTGAAATCCATGCCAAGGAAATCCTTTTCATTCGTGAGAGTCTGAACACGCTGATGGCCAAGCACAGCGGGCACACACTGGAAGAAATCGAGCGCGATACCAACCGTGACAATTTCATGAGCGCAGAAGCCGCCCGTGAATACGGGTTGATCGACGCAGTGATCGAAAAGCGCCCCGCTTAATATAAGCCGCTCAAAATAGGGCTGGTCGGCATGTCCGACCACTGGCGGGCTTGAAAAAGCCCGCATAAGCCTTCATCTTGTGTTGCAAGCCTATCGGATTTGGATCGAACGAATGACTGACACCCGCAACGGCGAGGACAACGGCAAGCTGCTCTATTGCTCCTTCTGTGGCAAAAGCCAGCATGAAGTACGCAAATTGATTGCCGGCCCCTCGGTGTTTATCTGCGACGAATGCGTCGACCTGTGCAATGACATCATCCGCGAGGAGGTGCAGGAAGCCCAGGCCGAGAGCAGTGCGCACAAACTCCCATCGCCTAAAGAAATCAGCGGCATCCTGGACCAATACGTTATTGGCCAGGAGCGTGCAAAGAAGGTTCTGGCCGTAGCGGTGTACAACCACTACAAGCGCCTGAACCAGCGTGACAAGAAAGGCGACGAGGTCGAACTCGGCAAGAGCAACATCCTGCTGATCGGTCCTACAGGCTCGGGTAAAACCTTGCTTGCGGAAACCCTCGCTCGCCTGCTGAACGTTCCGTTCACCATTGCCGACGCCACCACCCTCACCGAGGCTGGCTATGTGGGCGAAGATGTCGAGAACATCATTCAGAAACTGCTGCAGAAGTGCGACTACGACGTAGAGAAGGCCCAGATGGGTATTGTCTACATCGATGAAATCGACAAGATTTCGCGCAAGTCCGACAACCCGTCGATCACTCGGGACGTTTCCGGTGAAGGCGTGCAGCAGGCACTGTTGAAACTGATCGAAGGCACGGTTGCTTCCGTACCGCCACAAGGCGGCCGCAAGCACCCGCAGCAGGAATTCCTTCAGGTTGATACGCGCAACATCCTGTTCATTTGTGGTGGCGCATTCTCCGGCCTGGAGAAGGTTATCCAGCAGCGCTCCACCCGTGGCGGCATTGGTTTCAGTGCGGAAGTGCGCAGCAAGGAAGAAGGCAAGAAGGTGGGCGAGTCCCTGCGTGAAGTCGAGCCTGACGATCTGGTCAAGTTTGGTCTGATCCCGGAGTTCGTTGGCCGCTTGCCGGTCCTGGCGACATTGGACGAATTGGATGAGGCGGCTTTGATTCAGATCCTCACCGAGCCTAAGAACGCCCTGACCAAGCAATACGCCAAGTTGTTCGAGATGGAAGGCGTGGACCTCGAGTTCCGTACCGACGCGCTCAAATCGGTGGCCAAGCGGGCACTGGAGCGCAAGACCGGTGCACGTGGCCTGCGTTCGATCCTCGAAGGCGTGTTGCTCGACACCATGTACGAAATCCCCTCGCAGTCTGAGGTGAGCAAAGTGGTGATCGACGAAAGCGTTATCGAAGGCAAGTCCAAGCCACTGTATATCTACGAAAACAGTGAGCCGACGGCCAAGGCTGCGCCAGACGCGTAAGCGTTCAGCAGTTGCGGTACAAGCAAGGGGCCTCTAGGGGCCCCTTGTTTTTTGGGGCGTTTTCTTGGTGCGGTGGTTAAATTCGCGTGTATTCATGCGTTTAACTACTGGCATTGAGCTTGTTTTTTTTGCATGTAACCCCCATCTTGGTTTCATGCTTACTTATCAACTGTCATAGAGGCGAAATCATGAAGACAACCATCGAATTGCCTCTCCTGCCGTTGCGTGATGTCGTCGTCTATCCGCACATGGTTATCCCGCTGTTCGTGGGGCGCGAGAAGTCTATCGAAGCCCTCGAGGCTGCGATGACGGGCGACAAGCAGATCCTGCTGTTGGCCCAGAAGAATCCTGCTGATGATGATCCGGGTGAAGATGCCCTGTATCGCGTCGGCACCATTGCCACTGTGCTGCAATTGCTCAAGCTGCCTGATGGCACCGTCAAGGTGCTGGTGGAAGGCGAGCAGCGCGGTGCCGTAGAGCGTTTCATGGAAGTGGACGGGCACCTGCGCGCCGAAGTGGCACTGATCGAAGAAGTCGAAGCTGCAGAGCGCGAATCCGAAGTGTTTGTGCGCAGCCTGCTCTCGCAGTTCGAGCAGTATGTGCAGTTGGGCAAGAAAGTCCCCGCTGAAGTGCTGTCTTCCCTCAGCAGCATTGATGAACCAAGCCGCCTGGTTGATACCATGGCCGCGCACATGGCGCTGAAAATCGAGCAGAAGCAGGACATCCTCGAAATCATCGACCTGTCGGCCCGTGTCGAGCACGTGTTGGCGCTGCTGGACGGCGAAATCGACCTGTTGCAGGTAGAAAAACGCATCCGCGGTCGGGTGAAGAAGCAAATGGAGCGCAGCCAGCGCGAGTACTATCTGAATGAGCAGATGAAGGCCATTCAGAAGGAACTCGGCGACGGCGAGGAAGGCCACAACGAAATCGAAGAGCTGAAAAAGCGCATTGATGCCGCTGGCCTGCCCAAAGATGCCTTGACCAAGGCTACCGCCGAGCTGAACAAGCTCAAGCAGATGTCGCCAATGTCGGCCGAAGCCACCGTGGTGCGCTCCTACATCGATTGGCTGGTGCAGGTGCCGTGGAAGGCCCAGACCAAGGTGCGCCTGGATCTGGCTCGCGCCGAAGAAATCCTCGATGCCGACCATTATGGTCTTGAGGAAGTCAAAGAGCGCATCCTCGAATACCTTGCCGTGCAAAAGCGCGTGAAAAAGATTCGTGGTCCGGTGTTGTGCCTGGTCGGCCCTCCGGGTGTGGGTAAAACCTCCCTGGCCGAGTCGATTGCCAGTGCCACCAACCGCAAGTTTGTGCGCATGGCCCTGGGCGGTGTGCGTGACGAGGCGGAAATCCGTGGTCATCGCCGTACCTACATCGGTTCGATGCCAGGAAGATTGATTCAAAAGATGACAAAAGTGGGCGTGCGCAACCCGCTGTTCCTGCTCGATGAAATCGACAAAATGGGCAGCGATATGCGTGGCGATCCTGCCTCCGCGCTGCTTGAGGTGCTCGATCCGGAGCAGAATCACAACTTCAACGACCATTACCTGGAAGTCGACTACGACTTGTCTGACGTAATGTTCCTGTGCACCTCCAACTCCATGAACATTCCGCCAGCCTTGCTGGACCGGATGGAGGTGATTCGTCTGCCGGGTTACACCGAAGACGAGAAGATCAATATCGCCGTCAAATACCTCGCACCCAAGCAGATTTCGGCCAACGGCCTGAAGAAGGGCGAGATCGAGTTTGAGGTCGAGGCGATCCGCGACATCGTGCGTTACTACACCCGCGAGGCCGGTGTACGGGGCCTTGAGCGCCAGATCGCGAAGATCTGCCGCAAGGCGGTGAAAGAACACGCACTGGAAAAACGTTTCTCTGTGAAGGTAGTTGCCGACTCCCTGGAACACTTCCTGGGCGTGAAGAAATTCCGCTACGGCCTGGCCGAGCAGCAGGACCAGGTCGGGCAGGTGACTGGCCTGGCGTGGACTCAGGTGGGTGGCGAATTACTCACCATTGAAGCTGCGGTGATTCCCGGCAAAGGCCAGTTGATCAAGACAGGCTCCCTGGGTGACGTGATGGTCGAATCCATCACGGCCGCGCAGACCGTGGTGCGCAGTCGCGCCCGCAGCCTGGGCATCCCGCTGGACTTCCATGAGAAGCACGACACCCATATCCATATGCCGGAAGGGGCGACCCCGAAAGACGGCCCTAGCGCGGGCGTAGGCATGTGCACGGCCCTGGTGTCGGCATTGACTGGCATCCCTGTGCGAGCTGACGTCGCAATGACCGGGGAAATTACCCTGCGTGGTCAGGTATTGGCCATCGGTGGTCTGAAAGAGAAATTGCTGGCGGCTCACCGGGGCGGAATCAAGACGGTGATCATTCCGGAAGAGAATGTTCGCGACTTGAAGGAAATTCCTGACAACATCAAGCAGGATCTTCAGATTAAACCGGTTAAATGGATTGACGAGGTCCTGCAAATTGCGCTGCAATACGCGCCGGAACCCTTGCCGGATGTAGCTCCGGAGATAGTCGCGAAGGACGAAAAACGCGAGTCAGATTCCAAGGAAAGAATTAGCACGCATTAATGTGTTAAAGCCTGGGGGCTTCCTTGACAGCTTTTTAGAGCCCTTGTTATAAAGCGGCTCTTAAGTGTCTGTAGGCCACCCAGCACTGGTTTTTGCTTTTACCAAAAAACTTAGAATCATACTCAATAGATATATAAGGGGACTTAGAGTGAACAAGTCGGAACTGATTGATGCTATCGCCGCATCCGCTGATATCCCGAAAGCTGCTGCTGGCCGTGCGCTGGACGCAGTAATCGAATCCGTCACTGGCGCTCTGAAGGCCGGCGACTCCGTGGTACTGGTAGGCTTCGGTACTTTCTCTGTGACTGACCGCCCAGCTCGCACTGGCCGTAACCCACAGACTGGCAAAGCACTGCAAATCGCTGCTGCCAAGAAACCAGGTTTCAAAGCCGGTAAAGCCCTGAAAGAAGCCGTTAACTAAGCTTCGATCAAGCCTTTGCTTACCCGGGTCGGACGCACGTCCGACCTGGCAGCGGAGCGGTAGCGACCCACGTATCCATCGGGTCGCCACGCCGGGGGTGAGAGTTCAAACCCCCGTCCGCTCCGCCAGTTACGAGAAGGCGCATCCTCGGATGCGCCTTTCTTCTATCCGGACTCTACCCACGCTCCACGGTTGCCTATTTTTGAAGTTCAACCGTTTCTGGGGGACGCATGCTGCAAAATATCAGGGACAATTCACAAGGCTGGATTGCCAAGACCATTATCGGGATCATCGTCGCATTGATGGCGTTCACCGGTATCGAAGCCATTTTCCAGGCTTCGGGTAATAACGCGCAGGACGTGGCCAAGGTCAACGGTGAACAGATCACCCAGACCGAACTGAGCCAGGCTGTCGACATGCAACGTCGCCAGCTGATGCAACAGCTGGGCAAGGATTTCGATGCTTCGCTGCTGGACGAAAAACTGCTGCGCGACGCGGCCCTCAAGGGCCTGATCGACCGCAAGCTGCTGCTGCAAGGCGCTGCTGATGCCAAGTTCGGCTTTTCGGAAGCCGCTTTGGACCAGGTGATCCTGCAGACGCCGGAATTCCAGGTGGATGGCAAGTTCAATGCCGAACGTTTTGACCAGGTGATCCGTCAACTGGGCTATAGCCGTATGCAATTCCGTCAGATGCTGACCCAGGAAATGCTGATCGGCCAGGTTCGCGCAGGTATCGCCGGCAGCGGTTTCGTCACCGATGCCGAGGTGCTGGCGTTCGCCCGACTGGAAAAACAGACCCGCGATTTCGCCACCGTCAACATCAAGGCAGACCCGGCAGCGGTGAAGCTCACCGATGATGAGGTCAAGGCTTACTACGATCAGCACGCCAAAGAGTTCATGACCCCGGACCAGGTGGTCATCGACTATCTGGAATTGAAGAAGTCCTCCTTCTTCGACCAGGTCACCGTCAAGGACGATGAACTGCAGGCTGCCTACGAGAAGGAAACCGCCAACCTCGCTGAACAGCGTCGTGCCGCGCACATCCTGATCGAAGTCAACGATAAGGTCACCGAGGCGCAAGCCAAGGCCAAGATCGAAGAAGTCCAGGCACGCCTGGCCAAAGGCGAGAAGTTTGAAGCCCTGGCCAAGGAGTTCTCCCAGGATCCAGGTTCGGCCAACAATGGCGGTGACCTGGGCTTTGCCGGCCCGGGCGTCTACGATCCGGACTTCGAAACGGCCCTGTACGGCTTGAAGCAAGACCAGGTATCGGCGCCGGTGCGCAGTGCCTTCGGTTGGCACTTGATCAAGTTGCTGGGCGTTGAAGCACCTGAGGTGCCATCGTTTGCCAGCCTGAAAGACAAGCTGACCCGCGAGCTCAAGACCCAACAGGTTGAACAGCGGTTTGTCGAAGCGACCAAGCAATTGGAAGATGCGGCATTCGAAGCGTCCGACCTGGCTCAGCCGGCATCTGACCTGAAGCTGACCGTCCACACCTCGGCGCCGTTTGGCCGTGAAGGTGGCGAAGGCGTTGCAGCCAACCGTGCTGTGGTGACTGCGGCATTCAGCCCGGAAGTGCTGGATGAAGGTGCCAACAGCAGTGCCATCGAGCTGGACCCGGAAACCATCATCGTGTTGCGTGCCAAAGAGCATCTCAAGCCGGCTCAACTGCCGCTTGAGAGCGTTGCTGCGGCGATTCGCACCCAGATGACCAAGGAGCGTGCGAGCGCTGCCGCCAAAGCCCATGCCGACGAGTTGATCGCCAGCCTGCGTGACGGCAAAACCGCGCTGGACCAGCCGATTGACGGTCAGGCCTGGAAGGTGACTGAAGCGGCGACCCGCGGTCAGGAATCCATCGATCCAGCCGTGCTTCAAGCCCTGTTCCGCATGCCCAAGCCTGCGGCCAAGGACAAGCCTACTTTCACCACGGTGACGCTGCGTGATGGCAGCCTGGTGATTGTGCGCTTGAACGGCGTCAACGAAGCGGCAGCCCCTACGGATGAAGAAAAGGCGCAATACCGCCGCTTCCT
This sequence comes from Pseudomonas sp. P867, assembly GCF_019891455.1. Classification (NCBI taxonomy): domain Bacteria; kingdom Pseudomonadati; phylum Pseudomonadota; class Gammaproteobacteria; order Pseudomonadales; family Pseudomonadaceae; genus Pseudomonas; species Pseudomonas sp. P867. Next base: position 93,033 of record NZ_JAFLXB010000009.1, read on the forward strand.
CGCTTCCCGTATCGGCCAGCAGGACTTCGCGGCGTTCCGCAAGCAGCTGGAAACCCAGGCAGACATCAAGAAGTACTGATGCCGGCTTGAATAAAAAAGACCCCGTCCTGAAAAGGCCGGGGTCTTTTTTTGCCCTTGATAAAGTGGGTGCTTAACTCGCCTTATGGGTGCTTGCCTGAAAACTTGAGCTTGCCCCAGGTCAGGCCGATCACCGCTGCCAGGGTCGAAGCGGCCAATACACTGAGCTTGGCGGCCGAGAGCAAGGCAGGGTCCGAGAAGGCCAGAGAGGAGATAAAGATCGACATGGTGAACCCGATCCCGGCCAGCAGGCCAACCAGGCCGACGCCTGTCCAGGTCACACCGTCCGGCAGCTTGCAGATATTGAGCTTGACCAGCATCAGGCTCGCCAGCATCACGCCCAGGGGTTTGCCGAGTACCAGCGCAAAGATGACCCCCATGAACACCCCGTGAGCCATCGGATCATCCAGGTTGAAGCCGTGCAGGCTCACGCCAGCATTGGCCAGGGCGAAAAGCGGCATCACGCCGAATGCCACCCACGGATGCAGTGCCGATTGCACCCGTTGCACCGGCGGCAATATCTCCCGCTGGGCTTGGCGCAGTTGCTTGAGGGGCTGGGCGACCTGTTGGGGGCCTTCTGCCGAATGCGAGAAGCGCTCCATCAGCTCGTTGAACGTGCGTTCAATGGTCTCCAGCGGGCGCTCCGTGGTGGGCTTGGAGTTGACCGGCGTCATCAAGCCCAGGATCACCCCGGCGAGGGTCGGGTGCACGCCGGTCTTGAGCAGCCCGAACCATACAACCGCGCCAGGTAACAGATAGATCGCGGCCTTGCCGATGCCCATGCGTTGGAACACCAGCACCAGCGCCAGCCCGCCTGCGGCAATCACCAAGCCCATGTAATCGAGACTGGCAGTGAAGAAGATCGCGATGATCAGGATCGCCACGATGTCATCGATGATCGCCAGGGCCAGCAACAGGATACGCACGCCACTGGGAATCGACTTGCCCAGCAGCGCCAGCACGCCCACAGCAAAGGCGATGTCGGTCGCGGTGGGTACCGCCCAGCCACTGGCGGCGACGGTGCCGTGGTTGAGCAGGGTGTAGATGAGTGCAGGCATCAGCACACCGCCCAGCGCAGCGCCCAAGGGCAGCGTGGCCAGTTTCAGGTTGGCCAGGGCGCCATCTTTGATTTCCTGACGGATCTCGGCGCCGACTACCAGAAAGAAGATGGTCATCAGCCCGTCATTGACCAGAAAGTGCAGGGAGCGCGACACGCTGTAATCGCCAAGTCCCAGGGTAACAGGCGTATTCCAGAAGTGCTCGTAGGTCGCTGCGGCGGGGCTGTTGGCCCAGATCAGCGCAACGATCGCTGCCAACAGCAGGACGATACCGCTCACGGCTTCGATATGGGAAAAACGCTCAAGGGCAGACAGCGCGCCCTCAGTCAGGCGCTGAGGGCGGGGGATGGCAGGGTGTTTATCAGGCACGACAAATCTCCATTGGCGGCCCGACCAATGCTTGGCTTTTAACCTGCGCCGTGCCTTATGCAGCAACGCACCCAGAGGCGATGATAGGAAGTTGAGGAATAAGTTGTAAACAAACTTGTCATCGGCCGTGCCAGGCCTTGCCCGTCATTGCACCCAGCGCCAGCGCTATCAACCCCAGCACGGCCCATGGAAATGCGATGACGCCCCAGTGTTGGAGCATCAAACCGCCAGCCAGCCCACCCCCGGCAATGCCAAGGTTCCATGCGGTGACCAGCATGGATTGCGCGGCATCAGCCGAGTTGCCGGCCGACTTCGCGAGTGCGGTTTGCAGCAGGGCCGGCAGGCCTCCGAAAGCCAGGCCCCAGGCCGCCACGCTGATGTAGATGCAGATCGCAGAGCTGGTCCAGAAACCCAGGAGCAGGGCAGCTGCGGCGAACGTCGCGCAACTGATGAGGGTCAGCAACCGCAGGTGTTGATCAATCCATATGCCCACCAACCAGATGCTTACCAACGCCATCAAGCCGAACACCAGTAATACCTGGTCGATCTCGCTGCCGATGCCGGCGGGCACCAGCAAGGGAGCGATGTAGGTGTAGAGGATGTTATGAGCCAACACATAGGTGAAGGTCACCCACAGCACTGGGCGGATTCCCGGCAGGGCCAGCACGCGATTCAGGCCCAGACGTTTGCTGGCTGCTTCGCCGGCAAAATCCGGCAATTGCCAGCGCGCCCACACCAGCAGTAACAGGGTCAGGCCGGTCATGATGGCAAAGCTGCTGCGCCAACCGACCAGCGTGCCAAGCAGGGTGCCAGCAGGTACGCCGAGGGACAAGGCCAGCGGCGCACCGAGCATGGCCACGGCGATCGCCCGGCCCTGCAGATGAGGGGCAACCATGCGGCTGGCGTAGCCTGCCAACAGCGCCCACAGCAGCCCGGCGAATACACCCGCAAAGAAGCGAGCGATCAAGGTCACGCCGTAGTGGTTGGAAAACGCGGTGACACTGTTGACCAAGGCAAAGCCGCCTATGGCGATCAACAGCAGAGGCCTGCGACGCCAGCCACGGGTCAGCAAGGTCAGCGGGATGGCCGCGAGCAATGAGCCCAGGGCGTAGAGCGTCACCAACTGCCCCACCAGCGCCTGTGACACTTCCAGCCCGACGCTCATTTGCGGCAGCAGCCCGGCGGGCATGGCCTCGGTGAGGATGGTGATAAAGCCGGCCGAGGCCAGGGCCAGCAACCCTGCCAATGGCAAGGGTTCATGCACGGGCGCCGTAGCGGTCACTGAAGTGTTGTTCATGGGAGTCTCCTTGAAGGGGCAAGGAGGCAGGGTAGGGGGCTGCGATGCGCGGAAAAACAGGCTAAGGTGCCGAACTTATCGGACATTTTTGTCCGCAATCGACCAAGGCATCAGCATGGACAGTCTGAGCGGGCTCTCGGTATTCGTACAGGTCGCGCAAACCCGTAGCTTCACCACCGCCGGGCGGGTATTGGGCGTGTCATCCTCAGCGGTAGGCAAAAGCATCGCACGCATGGAGGAGCGCCTGGGCGTCAGGCTGTTTCATCGAAGTACCCGCAGTATCACCCTGACCAGTGAGGGCGCGCTGTTGCTGGAACGCTCGCGGCGTATCCTGGCGGAAGTGGAAGCGGCTGAGCTGGAGTTGAGCGAGGCCAGTGCCACCCCGCGGGGCAAACTGCGTATCAGCGTGCCCCAAGTGCGCGGGTTGTTGATGCCGGTGATCAGTGGCTTTATGCGTGCCTATCCGGATATCGAGTTGGACGTGGATTTTTCCGACCGTATGGTGGATGTCATCGATGAAGGCTTCGACGCGGTGATCCGCACCGGCAAGCCGGAAGACTCGCGCTTGATGGCGCGCCATCTGGGGCATTACCAATTGGTACTTGTCGGTACGCCCGGCTATTTCGACCAATACGGCACGCCACTCCTGCCCCTGGACTTGAGTCATCACGCCTGCCTTCGGCATAAATTCTGCGCCTCCGGCAAACTCGAGCCCTGGCCGCTGCGACGGGTGCCGGGCGCGGCGGAGCCGAGCTTGCGTGCGCCGCTGGTCAGCAGCACCATTGAGTCTCTCAAGCATGTGGCTCAGGAAGGTCTCGGTATTGCGTGTCTGCCGGACTACATGGTCAACGAGGCGGTTGCGCAAGGGGCTTTGCAGCGCGTGCTGGATGAACACCTTGAACACCGTGGCAGTTTCTGGTTGCTGTGGCCGGCCAGTCGCCATGCCTCGGCCAAATTGCGCGTGTTTATCGACCATATGTGTGCCGGGCTTTTTCCTACTGACGCGGCTTCACAAGGCTGAGATGTTTAACCGACAGGAATGCGCGCTTCAAGGCCGCGTTCTGTTGCACAATACCGTCCGGACCGTTTTCCACAGGATTTTCAATGTCGACATCATTTCACTTGCGTAGCCTCGGGTTGGCGCTGGTGCTGGCGGGCGCCGCGGGCTGCTCCTCACCCAAGACCGCTATCTATGAACATGAGAATTTCGACGATTCCGGTACGTTTTCCCGCGATTACCCGGTCAGCGATGTAGCGGCGTGTGAAGCGGCGCGTCGTGCCCTGCTGAGCCAGGGTTACATCATTACCAGCAGCGATCCAAAGCTGGTGGCGGGCAACAAGAGTTTTCAGCAGACCGGCGAGACCCATCTGCAGATCAGTTTCAACGTGGTGTGCGCTGCTGATGGCAAAGGCAGCAATCACTCGACGATGTTTGCCAACGCCTTGCAGGATCGCTATGCGCTGAAGAAGGTCAACAACTCCGCCAGCCTCGGCGTGGGTGTGCTGGGTTCGGTGTCGATGCCGATCGGCTCCACTGACGACTCGATGGTGAAAGTCGCGAGCGAGACCGTCTCGGCGCCGAAGTTCTACGAGCGTTACTTTGCGCTGGTGGATGTGTTCCTGCCGCAGGAGGTCAAGCAGGCCGAGCATATACCCGAGCAGCCCAAGGCTGACCTGGGTGTGCCTGAACCCAAGGCCGCTCCGGTAGCCGCTCCAGTAGCCGAGAAGGTCGAGGCGCCGAAGGATGCCCCTGTAGCGCCTGCCGCTTCGCAACCCCTGGCACCGCCACCTGAGGCCGCGCCGATCGCACCGACCCCGGAACCTGCGCCTGCCTCGGCGCCAGCAACCGAGCCCGCGCCGGCGCCGACCAATCCCAGCCTGCCTGCGCCGACAGAGGCAATACCGCCCTTGCCAGCGCCTGCGCAGTAACTCAGATGGCTACGGGATCGGCCTTGTCGACGTTGATCCCGTAGCGGCTGATGGCCAGGGCGACGTTGTCACGACCAATCACACCGTCATCAGCCAACGCCTTCAAGGCTGCTAAAGCGATAAAGTGCCGGTCTACCTCGAAGAACTCGCGCAATGTCTCGCGGGTGTCCGATTGCCCGAAACCGTCGGTACCCAGTGCGACAAAACGGCGGTTATGCACGAAGGGGCGAATCTGGTCGGCGAACAACTTCATGTAGTCCGTGGCCACCACCACAGCGCCGGTTCTCCCGGCAAGGCAGGTTTCGACGTAGCTTTGGCGCGGCTCGCTTTGCGGGTGCAGGAGGTTCCAGCGTTCGGCGGCGTGCCCATCACGGCGCAATTCGGTCAGGCTGGTGACGCTCCAGACATCGCTATGCACGGCGAAATCCTTGGCGAGCAACTCGGCTGCGGCGATCACTTCGCGCAAGATTGAACCGCTGCCCATGAGCTGCACCTTTGCCTGCGGGTGGCTGCTCAGCGGATACATGCCCTTGAGAATGCCTTCTTCAACGCCTTCCGGCATCGCCGGGTGCGGATAGTTTTCGTTGAGCAGGGTGATGTAGTAATAGATGTCCTCCTGTTCGACATACATGCGCCGCATACCCTCGCGAATAATCACCGCCAGTTCGTAGGCAAAAGTCGGGTCATAGGCCACGCAGCAGGGAATCACCGACGCCAGGATATGGCTGTGCCCGTCGTCGTGCTGCAAGCCTTCACCCATCAGCGTGGTGCGCCCGGCCGTGGCGCCCAGCAGGAAGCCCCGCGCTCGCGCATCGCCCGCCGCCCAGGCCAGGTCGCCGACGCGCTGGAAGCCGAACATCGAGTAGAAAATATAGAACGGCACGGTCATCAGGCCATGGTTGCTATAGGACGTGCTTGCCGCAATCCAGGAAGAAATGGCGCCGGATTCATTCAGCCCTTCCTGCATGATCTGTCCGTCTTTGCTTTCTTTGTAGTAGCTCAATTGCCCGGCGTCCTGTGGGGTATAGAGCTGGCCGACGGCTGAGTGGATACCGATCTGGCGGAACAGGCTTTCCATGCCAAAGGTGCCCGACTCATCCGGCACAATAGGCACGATCAGCTTGCCCAAATGCGGGTCCTTGAGCAGCGTGCCGAGGATGCGCACAAAGGCCATGGTGGTGGAGATGGCGCGCTCACCGGTGTCTTTGAGTTGGGTGGCGAAGGCGCTCAGCTCGGGGATTTGCAGCGGCGCAACGCTCGTGTGGCGCGCTGGCACATAGCCTCCCAGCGCCTGCCGTCGTGCGGCAAAGTAGTGGGCCTCTTCGCTGTCGACGGCGGGTTTGAGGTAGGGGATTTCTTCGAGCCGGTCATCGTCGACCTCCAGGCCGAAGCGGTCGCGGAAAGCTTTTACCGCTTCGGCCCCCATCTTCTTCAGCTGATGGTTGATGTTTTGGCCTTCGCCAGCTTCACCCATGCCGAAGCCCTTGACCGTCTTGGCCAGTATCACCGTGGGCTGGCCCTTGTGGCGCACGGCGGCGGCGTAGGCGTTGTAGACCTTGTCCGGGTCATGCCCGCCCCGTGAGAGTTTCCAGATGTCGTCGTCGGACATGTCCGCAACCAGCGCCAGCAACTGCGGGTATTTGCCAAAGAAGTGTTCACGCACATAAGCGCCATCCTGGGATTTGTAATTCTGGTAGTTGCCGTCCACGCATTCCATCATGCGTTGGCGCAGCAGGCCGCTCTGGTCCTTTTCCAGCAGCGCGTCCCAGCCGCCGCCCCAGATCACCTTGATCACATTCCAGCCGGCGGCACGGTACAGGCTCTCGAACTCCTGGATCACCTTGGCATTGCCGCGCACCGGACCATCCAGGCGTTGCAGGTTGCAGTTGACCACGAAGATCAGGTTGTCGAGTTTTTCGCGGCCCGCCAGGGAGATGGCCGCCAGGGATTCGGGCTGGTCCATTTCGCCATCGCCGAGGAATGCCCAAACCTTGCGGCCCTGATGCTGCTTGAGGTCTCGAAACTCCAGGTACCGCATAAAACGCGCCTGGTACGCGGCGGTGATCGGCCCCAGGCCCATGGAGACCGTAGGGAATTGCCAGAAGTCCGGCATCAACCGTGGGTGAGGGTAGGAAGACAAACCCTCGCCACCGGCCTCGCGCCGAAAGTTATCCAGCTGCGCTTCGCTGATACGGCCCTCCAGGTAGGCACGGCCATAAATGCCTGGTGAGGAATGGCCCTGGATGTACACCAGGTCGCCGTCGAATGTGTCGGTTCGGCCACGGAAAAAATGATCGAAGCCTACGTCATACAGCACGGCGGCTGACGCATAGGTGGCGATATGCCCACCCACGCCTGAGTGTTTGCCTGCGCGCAATACCATCGCCATGGCATTCCAGCGGATGAACGCATTGGTGCGCCGCTCGATGGCCTGGTTACCGGGGTAGGGCAACTGGCGCTCAACCGGGATGGTATTGACGTAGGGGGTGGTCACCCGCCCGTAGAAGTCGCCATGCCGTGCAACGTCGAAATCCAGCAACTGATCGATCAGGTAATGAGCGCGGGGACGGCCCTCGGTGGACAGCACCGATTCGATGGAGTCCAGCCATTCGCGGGTTTCCTGCGGATCATCGTCGAGTCTTACTGGGTCATTCGGGGTCATGTGAGGCTCCAGGGTAGGCGGATTCAAGCAGCGAGCTCCTCGCGGGAGTGATGCAAAATGTAGTTGCAATTGCAACGACATGCCAGAATCTAGCGCGGGATGAGCTACTATTGCAACCTTCTTGAAATTCCCCGGATGGTGTTGCATGTCGTCGAAAGAGCCGGATGTATGGTTCCGTTTTGTCAGGGCTCACAGGACGGTCATCCGTGAAATCGAGCGGCGCCTGGCTGCGGCGGGCCTGCCGCCGTACGCCTGGTACGATGCGTTGTGGGGCCTGGAAAGCGGGCCCGGCGGCACCCGGCGTATGCACGAACTGGCCGATGTGCTGGCCATTGAGCGCTATAACCTCACGCGCCTGGTGGACCGCCTGGAAAAGGACGGCCTGGTAGTGCGTTCCCGCTCCGATGGCGACGGTCGTGCGGCGTTTGCCTCGATCACGGACACGGGTCGAGCGCTGCGCAAGAGCATGTGGAAAATCTACGAAAGCACCGTGGACGAGCTGTTCATTTCACAAATCGAACCCGAGCAGCGCCAGGCATTTGCCGATGCCCTGGAGCGCACGGCGGGCTTGGCGATGGATGCGGGTGTGCAAGTGCGCAGCCGACGTAAATCGTAGGTTCGAAAACAGACTCAGTGCGGGGGACCTTGCTTGCGCAATTGCATTCCCCCTCACTTCAGGTGATAGCGCTGCAGTGCGTTTTCCACCTGCTGCACCTCGGTACGCCCTTCATCGGCCAGCGCTCTTAACGCTGACGCCACAATCCAATAGCGGCTCGGCGCAGAGGCCTGCATCGAGCCTGCGCCCAAGGCGATAAATCGTGCATCTACATGCGCGGCTAATTGATCGACAATCACCTGCGGATAACCGGTGACGGCAATGACGGGTGCGCTACTGCCTGCCAGGCAATCACGTAAATGGCAGCTGCGCCTGGGGGCCAAGGGGTGCAAGCGGTTCCAGCGCTCCGCGGTCGCCGCCTCACGGGCCAACCGTGTGTAGCTGGGGCTGCTCCACACCTGCGCCGTAATATTCCAGTCCTGTTCCAGCAACTCTGCGGCGTACATCACCTCTTCCAGCGCCCGGCCAGCCCCGAGCAGGCGCACATCTGCTGCTTGTCCACGCCGGATCGGATACATGCCTTTGTGGGCATCCTCTCGGTCCTGGGCAGTCAGTGTCGTGTGGGCATCCTGGTCATGCAGCGTCAAATAATAAAAACCTGGCTGGCCGTCGATGTACAGCGTGCGTAGTCCTGCCAGCACAATCGCTCGAGCTTCGTCTCCCGAGGCGGGATCGTAGGGTGTGCAGCGTGGATGAGCCGCCAGCCATACTGGCAATGACGGGTGCGTGCCCTTGGGCCACGGGGAAGGCTGGTTCTCGATGTCATTGCAAAAGATGCCACGTTGGGCGGTCTGCTCCGACAGTGCGCACAACTGTGCAGACGATACTGCGCTGTGCAGATAGAGCAGGGGTTTTTCGCCGCGATTGCGCGCAAACCAGATAGGCCAGTTGCCCACGCGGCGGCTGCATGACTGGCCACGGATCACCCAGGCGTGCCGGCTGGATTCCAGGGTATTGGCCATGCTCATCACCGTATACAGCGGCGAGTTGGCCGGGCAAACGGCGGTGCTGAGTGCGTCGATGCAGCTCTGCGCAGAATGCGCGATAGAGGCAGGCATGGGTCCAAGCTCCTTCCAACGGATATTTGTACCCTACTGGAAATATGATTGCATTTGCAATGATTGCAATCGCACTTCAAGTCATGGGATTAAATTATCCGGCGCCTGTCGCGTTTAACTTTTCAAGCGCAGGAATGTCACAACGTCGACATTTTTTCGTCATGACGGCACTTTAGGCTGGGTTCGCAGGTCATTTACCTGCCACCGCTCTCATTTGAAGAAGGAGTCCACCATGGACGATTACCAGGAAGAACTGCTGGAGTACCAGGCATTCGAGTTGGACCCGCTGGATCCGGTTGACGATGCCACCGAGCTGTAACGCTGGCTTCAGGCGGAATGCCGCTGACTGCGGCGAAATTCCCCAGGGGTCTGGTTATTCCAGCGCCTGAAGGCCCGCTGGAAGGCTTGGGCTGAAGCAAAGCCAAGCAAGTAGGCGATCTCGCCAAATGCCAGCTCGGTATCGCGAATATAGGTCATGGCCAGGTCGCGGCGGGTGTCGTTGAGAATTGCGCGAAACTGTGTGCCTTCCTCGGCCAGTTTGCGCCGCAGTGTCCAGGTCGGCAGTTTCAAGCGTGCCGCCACCTCTTCCAGGTCGGGTTCCCGGCCGCCATTGAGCATCGGCCCGAGCAACCGCGTGATGCGCTCGCGCAGGCTGCGGGTGCGAGTCAGCTGCTCCAACTCCCTTTCACACAGCTGCAGCAGCAGGTGCCAGGTGCTTGGGCAGTGCTGTGGGTTGCGCAGCGCCAAGGTGGGTTGGCTCAGACGCAGTTGATTGGCATCGGCGCCGAAGTGCACCAGGCCGCTTCCCAGCCTGTTGTAGTGTTCGTGATAGTCCGGCGCGTCGAATTCGATTTCTATCCGTTGTGCCTGCACCGGCTGTTGCGCCAGGCTGGATAATTGTTGCAGCCAACCGGCGATGATCGAGTCCACCACAAAGCGGTTATAGGCGTTGTAGGGGCTGATGGAGTAGAACCGCAGCCAGGCGCCTTCGGCATCTTCATGAAAGCTCGATTGCCCGCGATAGTTGGAGCCGTACAGCGCTTCAAAGCGTGTGAGCGTGCGCGCCGCTTCGCGCACATTGGGGGCCTGGGCGGCGGTGACACCGGCCAGGCCGGCCTGGCTCAAGCGGCTGAGTTGGCCCATGCGCAGGCCCAGGCCCGGGTCGCCGGTCAGTTGGATGGCCGCGTGGCCCAGGCGCATATAGCGCGGGATCGACAGGCGTGCGCCGGCTTCAGCCAGGCGTGCAGGGTCCAGGCCGTATTGCAGCAACAGCGGTTGCGGGTCCAGGCCGTGGCTCTGGATGGCATCGGCCAGGGTGTGCACGAAGCCCACCGACAGATCCCCCAGGCGCACCGGCTTCAAGGGCTACAGCCAGATATTCAGCAGGCGCGCGCCACGGGCCTCGCCGTCGGCGAACACTTGCCCGTTGCTGCTCAGAAAACTCTGGCCGGCGCTGCCCAGGTCCCAGAACTGCCCACGTAAAAACACGCTCATGCCCGCCATGGCCTGGCTGACAGGCTGCTGGCTGATCAGCGTGAGGCGGCGCCAGGCGGCGCCTTCGCTGGTTTCTTCGGGTTTGAGGCTGACCTCGGAAGGCGTCGACACGCTCTTGAAGCCGCGCCATGGACGGTCCCAGGTGTCGCGGCCAGTGACGAAGGCCGGTACTGCGATCAGTTGCGCACCTTGCTCGTTGAGCTTGCGATAGTTGTCCGGGTACCAGCTGTCGCTGCCGACCAGGGTGCCCAGGCGCCCGGCAGGCGTATCCACCACGCTGACGACATTCTCATCGCCTGGCTCGATAAAGCCACGCTCATCGTAGATCGGGTAGAGCTGACGCTGCGGTTGGCCCAGTGGCAAACCGTCGGCGGCAAACACCACGCTGGCGTTGTACAGCGCGCCATGGCCGACTTCCAACTGCCCCTGGATCACGCTCGGGTTGGGCAGGGCGATGGAGCCTGCCACCAGGGTTACGCCAAATTCTTTTGCCAGCCCGCCGAACACCACTTGATAGTCGCGCGCCATGGCAGGGGCCTTCATGCGCAGGTAGGCGTCATCCATGCGGTTGTCGCCGGTGGCGCTGATCCAGGCTTTCGCAAACTGCAGTGGGTTGCTGATCGACAGCCAGTTCATCGCATCCTTCAAATGCGTGGCCTGGTACAGCTCGTTTTTTTCGCCCTTGAGCATCAGCCAGGTGCCGATATGTTCGGGCAGCACCACGATGGTCTTGGCGTTGATCAGGCCTTGGTCGCGCGCTTTTTGCAGGTAGCTCGACAGCTTCAAATGCAGGCGTTCCAGGCTTTGGTAGTCGGCAGGGAACAGCTCTGGCTGAATGCCGAGCAGATTGCCACGGTCGGCTGGTTCGCCCTCATTGACGGCGAGGGTGATACGCAGGTCCGACAGGTAATGCGCCACGGGGCGCTCCTGGGTCCAGACCAGATACGCGGCGAGGGCGGCAACCAGGGCCATGGTGACGGTGAACGCTAGAAGTTTACGCATGGGGCAACAGACAACAGACCAGGTGCAGGGTTCGCGACTAGGGTAGGGCCCATGGCGCGGCTTGCCAAGGGGCGCTGTGCATTTGGATCAATAACTTGTCAGTTTCAGTCATTGAGCCGTGGTCCACCGCCTCTTAGTCTGTGGGACATAAACCGATGGCACACCGTTCGAGTGCGCCACGTCCCGTGATGATCCGTTGTGGAGCTGTACCATGACCGCTGCTGCCTACCCGCACCTGCTGGCCCCGTTGGACCTGGGTTTTACCACCTTGCGCAACCGTACCCTGATGGGCTCGATGCACACCGGCCTGGAAGAAAAGCCCGGCGGTTTCGAGCGCATGGCAGCCTACTTTGCCGAGCGCGCCCGTGGTGGCGTGGGCCTGATGGTCACCGGCGGCATTGGTCCGAATGATGAAGGCGGGGTATACGCCGGGGCAGCCAAGCTGACCACTGAAGAAGAGGCGCGCAAGCACAAGATCGTCACCCAGGCGGTGCACGAGGCGGGCGGCAAGATCTGCATGCAGATCCTTCACGCCGGGCGTTATGCCTACAGCCCCAAGCAGGTGGCGCCGAGTGCGATCCAGGCGCCGATCAACCCGTTCAAGCCCAAGGAATTGGATGAGGAGGGCATCGAGAAGCAGATTCAGGATTTCGTCACCTGCTCGTTGCTGGCCCAGGCCGCCGAATACGACGGTGTGGAGATCATGGGTTCGGAGGGCTACTTCATTAACCAGTTCCTCGCCGCCCAGACCAACCATCGCACCGACCGTTGGGGCGGCAGCTTTGAAAACCGTATGCGCCTGGCGGTGGAGATCGTGCGTCGCGTGCGCGAGGCCGTCGGCCCGAACTTCATCATTATCTTCCGCCTGTCGATGCTTGATCTGGTGGAAGGCGGCAGCGTCTGGAAGGAAATCGTGCAGTTGGCCAAGGCTATCGAGCAGGCTGGCGCGACGATCATCAACACCGGTATCGGCTGGCACGAAGCGCGTATCCCTACCATTGCCACCAAGGTCCCGCGTGGCGCCTTCAGCAAAGTCACCGCCAAATTGCGCGGTGCGGTGCAGATTCCGCTGATCACCACCAACCGCATCAACACCCCGGAAATCGCCGAGCAGATCCTGGCCGAAGGCGATGCCGACATGGTCTCGATGGCGCGCCCGTTTCTGGCCGACCCGGAGTTCGTCAACAAGGCCGCCGCTGGGCGCGCCGATGAAATCAACACCTGCATCGGCTGCAACCAGGCGTGCCTGGACCACACCTTCGGCGGCAAGCTGACCACCTGTTTGGTCAACCCGCGCGCCTGCTATGAAACCGAACTCAATTACCTGCCCGTCAAGCAGATCAAGAAAATCGCGGTGGTCGGCGCCGGCCCTGCCGGTCTGGCCGCTGCCACTGTTGCCGCTGAGCGTGGGCATCAGGTGACCTTGTTCGATTCCGCCAGCGAGATTGGCGGCCAGTTCAATATCGCCAAGCGTGTGCCGGGTAAGGAAGAGTTTTTCGAAACCCTGCGTTACTTCAAACGCAAATTGCAGACCACTCACGTAGAGCTGTGCCTCAACACTCGTGTGGGCGTCGAGCAGCTGGTGGCGGGTGGTTATGACGAGGTGATCCTGGCCACCGGTATCGCGCCGCGCACCCCGGCGATCCCGGGCGTCGAGAACGCCAAGGTGTTGAGTTACCTGGATGTGATCCTGGAGCGCAAGCCGGTGGGCAAGCGTGTGGCGGTTATCGGTGCCGGCGGCATCGGTTTCGATGTATCGGAATTCCTCGTACACCAAGGCGTGTCTACCAGCCTGGATCGCGAGGCGTTCTGGAAAGAGTGGGGCATCGATACCCAACTGGAAGCACGTGGCGGGGTGGCCGGGATCAAGCCCGAGCGCCATGCGCCGGCCCGCGAGGTGTTCCTGCTGCAACGCAAGGCTTCCAAGGTTGGCGACGGCCTGGGCAAGACCACTGGCTGGATCCACCGTACCGGCTTGAAGAACAAACAGGTGCAGATGCTCAACAGTGTCGAGTACTTGAAGATCGATGACGCAGGCTTGCATATCCGCATCGGCGCCGAGGGTGAACCGCAGGTGCTGGCGGTGGACAACATTGTCATCTGCGCCGGCCAGGACCCGCTGCGCGAACTGCATGACGGCCTGGTCGCTGCCGGCCAGAACGTGCACCTGATCGGTGGCGCCGATGTGGCGGCCGAGCTGGACGCCAAGCGCGCCATCAATCAGGGCTCGCGCCTGGCGGCCGAGTTGTAAGGCGACAACAGGGGCGGTGTTAGACTTGCCGCCCCTTTCTCATTCAGATACCTGCCGATGGGCCCTTTCGATTGGCTGCCTTATGCGCCCCTTGAACCTGTGCAGCTTGATTGGCTGAACGGCATCGAGTTGGCCGTGCTGCGCCTGGACCGCATCGACCCGCTGATCAGCGGCAACAAGTGGTTCAAACTTACCGAACACTTGGCTCAGGCCCGCGCTACCGGCGCCAAAGGGGTTATCAGCCTTGGCGGGGCTCACTCCAACCATCTGCACGCACTGGCAGCGGCGGGCAAGCGCTTTGATTTTCCCACGGTCGGCCTGTTGCGCGGCCATCCCCAAGACACTCCCACGGTGCTCGACCTCAAGACCTTCGGCATGCAACTGCATTGGCTGGGCTACGGCGGTTATCGGGCGCGGCATGAGCCGGGTTTCTGGCTGCCCTGGCGCGAGCAGTATCCCGACCTTTATCCGATACCCGAAGGCGGTGGTGGTCTGGACGGCGCGCTGGGCTGTGGGGTGTTGGTGGAGCAGGCGCGGGTGCAGTTGAGCCACCTCGGTTGGACGGATTACGACGCATGGTGGCTGGCGGCGGGCACCGGCACTACCCTGGCCGGGCTGGTGTTGGCGGAGGTCGGCGCGCATCCGGTGTACGGCGCAATGGCTGTGCCGGATGATCATGGTGTGGCGCAGAATGTGAGTGCGATTGTGCAGACCGGTTATGAGTTGCTGGACGCCTGCCGTGGCGGCTTTGCCAAGGTCGATCCGCTGCTGCTCGACTTTATCGAGCGCACCGAACGGGCCTGCGGTGTGCCACTGGAGCCGCTCTACACCGGCAAGGCGCTGCTGGCATTGAAGCAACAGATCGAGGCCGGACGCTTTGCCCCCGGCGCGCGGCTGATCTTCATCCACACTGGCGGCCTGCAAGGCCGCCGAGGTTTCCTGTAGGTGTCAACGGGTGGGATTGTGCCCGCCCGGCATCATTCGCAAGGCAGTGTTATCGCGCATCACATAATGGTGAAAGATCCCCGCCAGCGCATGCAGCCCGATCAGCCAGTAACCGATCTGGGCGAACAGCACGTGCCAGCCTTCAATCTCCTCGGCCAACGCCTTGTTTTCTGCAATCAGCGGCGGTAACTCCATCCCATAGAACATCACCGAATGCCCCTTGGCACTGACGATCAACCAGCCGGCAATCGGCAACCCGATCATCAACGCATACAGCGCCCAATGCATCAGCTTCGCCAGCAGGTTCTGCCATTGCGGCGGTGCCGGCACGATCTTCGGCGCCACCCCCAGGCTGCGTGCGAACAGGCGCAGCCACACCAGCACAAACACGGTAAGTCCGAACATAAAGTGCATTTCCACAATCAGCGTGCGCGCACCGCTGCCTTTGGGGAACTGGCCGCGTAACTCAATGCAGGCGTAGACCACCGCCAGCAGCACCACCATCAACCAGTGCAACGCAATCGACATGGTGCTGTAGCGCGTATCGGAGTTTTTCCACGGCATTGCTTTTTTCCTCACTCATCAGGGCATACCTCCGCTCTTTAGCGACGGAGTACGTTAACTGTATGCCCGTTTTGAGCGCTTCGCTCGTTGCCAATGCCGTTGCCTTGATCCTGGTCAGTAACTTTGCGGCATTTCCCCGCGTGCCAGGCGTGCGTTGATGTCGGCGATGACATTCGGCAGGTCGTTGATAGTGTCGATCAGGTAGTGCGGGCGCGAGCCTTCGAACATCGTTTCGATGCGCTGACGCTCGCTGGCCAGTGTGGCGCTGTCCAGGGCGCGAAATTGCTCGTAGGTCAGGCCCAGGGCATTGCCCGAACAGGTCAGCGCTACGGTCCACATCCCGGCACGACGGCCTTCGAGAATACCCGGCACGGTGTCGTCGACCTTCACGCACGCGGCCACATCATCAATGCCCAGGGCAATCACGTTGGCCAGGGCCTGGGCCGGCCACGGGCGGCCGTTGGGGACTTCGTCGGTCGCGACCACGTGGTCAGCGACATAGCCGTTGGTGGCGGCCAGGGCGACGACCTTGTCCATCACCTGCTTGGGATAGCCGGAGCAGGAGCCGATCTTGATACCTTGGGCGCGCACGCCGGCCAGGGTGTCGAGGGCGCCGGGGATCAGGGCTGAATGTTCGGCGATCTTCTCGATTTGCAGCGGCATGAAACGCCGGTAGATGGCGGTCACGTCATCATCGGTCGGGGTGCGGCCGAAGGCCTTGCGGTAGCGCTCGGCAACTTGCGGCTGGTCGCAGAGAGTGCGGATATGGTCCCACTTGCCCATGCCCATCGGGCCACGGGCTTCTTCGATAGAGACTTGCACGTCGAACTCGGCAAACGCCTCGACAAAGATCTGCGTGGGGGCGAAGGAGCCGAAGTCGACCACGGTGCCGGCCCAGTCGAGGATAACGGCCTGGAGGGTGTTGGGGTTTTGATAGTTCATGGTTCAGATCCTGTGGTAATGGGGGAGTCAAATGTCCAACACTTCCATTTCTTGCAGCACATCGCCGATTGCCTTGACCGCTGCGCGCATACCGGTCGCGTCAACATGGCCGATGCAGCCCACGCGAAAGGTTTCCACCTGGGTCAGCTTGCCGGGGTAAAGGATGAAACCCTTGGCCTTGACCCGTTCGTAGAAGTCCTTGAACTGGTAGCGCGGGTCTTTTGGTGCGTGGAAGGTGACGATAATCGGCGCCTGGATCGCCGCCGGCAGGAAACTGCGCAGGCCCAGCGCAGCCATGCCGTCCAGCAGTGCCTGACAGTTGTCGGCGTAGCGTTGATGACGGGCGGGCAGGCCGCCTTCTTCGGCGTATTGCAGCAACGCTTCATGCAGGGCCGCGACGACGTGGGTCGGTGGGGTGAAACGCCATTGTCCGGTCTTGGCCATATAGGTGTGCTGGTCGAACAGGTCCATTGCCAGGGAATGGCAGTTGCCCTGGGAGGCGGCCAGCGCAGCTTTTTCGGCAAAGACAAAGCCCATGCCCGGTACGCCTTCCAGGCATTTGCCCGAAGCGGCGATCAGCGCCTCGAACGGCACTTCGCGAGCATCGATCGGCAGCGCGCCGAAAGAACTCATGGCATCGATGATCAGGCGCTTGTCGTGGCGTTTGACGACCTGGGCGATCTCCGCCAGCGGGTTGAGAATGCCGGTACTGGTTTCGCAATGGATCAACGCGACGTGGGTGATGGCCGCGTCAGCCTGCAGTAGGCGATCTACATCGGCAGCGGTGGTGGGCTCGTCCTCAGCGGTTTCAAAGGTGCTGAACGAGCGACCGAGCACTTCGCAAATCTTCGCCAGGCGCTTGCCGTAGGCGCCGTTGATCAGCACCAACACCTTGCCATTGCGCGGGACCAGCGTGCCGATGGCGGCTTCGACGGCGAAGGTGCCGCTGCCCTGCAACGGCACGCAATGGTGGCTGTCGGCAGCATTGAGGATCGCCAGCAGCTGCGTGCAGACGCTGGCGGTGAGCTGGTTGAAGCGATCATCCCATGACCCCCAATCCACCATCATCGCCTGACGGGTGCGGGTCGAAGTGGTCAGGGGGCCAGGGGTCAACAGGATCGGCGCGGCAGTGGTCATCTCAAATCCTCGCAAGGGTCGGGGTTGAAGCTACGGCGCCTAAATTGCAGTTTGGCTTGTTATCAATCAAATTGTTTGTTGTTATGCGAGCTATCAGTGAGGCCGATAGCTATGAATCTGTTCCAACTACGTGCATTCGATGCCGTGGCCCGCGAGGGCAGTTTTACCCGTGCTGCGGCGCGGCTGTTCATCAGCCAGCCGGCGGTAACCGGGCATATCAAGGCGCTTGAAGAGCATTACCAGATTGCGCTGTTGCGCCGTACCGCCCGCCGGGTGGAGTTGACCGAAGAGGGCGCACGCCTGGCGGCCATCACCCGGGCAATCTTCGGTTTGGTGGATGAGGCGCAGACCATGCTGGAGGCCAACCGGCAGTTGCTCACTGGGCGCCTGGAAGTAGCGGCGGATGGTCCGCACCTGGTAATGCCGATGATCGCCAGCCTGCGCTCGCGCTACCCGGGCATTACCGTGAACCTGCGCCTGGGCAACGCCCAGGAAACCCTGGCGGCGCTACTGTCCGAACATGCCGATGTGGCAGTGCTCACCGAGGTGGAGACGCGCAATGGCTTGCACCTGCAACCTCTGGACGAGTCACGGATTTGCGCGCTGGTGCCGGCAGCGCATCCGTGGGCAAAGCTGCCCGACGGGATTGAACTGGCGCAGCTGCATGAGGTGATCATGGTGCTGCGTGAACCCAGTTCCATTACCCGGCGCACGTTCGACGACGCGTGCCTGGCGGCGAATGTGCAGCCCAAGGTGCTGCTGGAACTGGACAGCCGTGAAGCCGTGACCGAAGCCGTCGCGGCCGAACTGGGGGTAGGGGTGGTGTCGTCGATGGAGGTCAGCCCGGACCCGCGGGTACACGCTGTGCCGATCCTGGGCGATGGCCTGCTGAACCGACATACGCTCGGCTGCATGGAGCGGCGCCGTTCGCTGCGCTTGATTCAGGCTTTTTTCGAGTTGGCGTGAAGGCTGTCACGCACGATCTCCAAAAAGCTCGCCACCACGCGGCGTGAGCTCTGTTCTTTCAGGCAGACGAGGGTTTCCTTCATGCGCTGAGTGCAGTCGCGGATCGGCATGGCGTACACCCGAGCGTCGGCGCCGAACTCTGCCGCCGATACCACGCCCACGCCAATGCCCACCACCACTGCTTCACGCGCGGCTTCGCGGCCTTCAACTTGAATCGCCGGGCGAATGCGCAGGCCGGCCTGGCGCATTTCCTGCTCCAGGGTCTGACGGGTCACTGAGCCGATTTCCCGCAGCACCAAGGGCGTGTCATCCAGGTCGGCCAGGCAGATGGATTCGCGCCCGGCCCAGGGATGGTTGCAGGCGACAAACGCCAGCAGTTGATCGTCGGGCAATGGCAGCGACAGCAGGCGCGCATCGTCGACATCGCGACCCAACAGCGCCAGGTCGGCCTGGTAGTTGTACAGGCGCAACAACGACTCATCGGTGTTGCCGGTTTCGATCTTCACGCTGATTCCCGGGTACAGCCGGCAGAAGCGGGCAATCTGTGGCAGTACATGTACGGGCGCATCCACCGCCAGGGTGAGGGTGCCAGTGAGCAGGGCGCGGGAGTCTTGCAGCAATTCTTCGGCTTGCGCCTCGATCACAAACAGGCGCTGAGTAATGCCCAGCAGGCGTTCGCCCAGGTCGGTCAGGCGTACCGAACGTTTGTTGCGGTGAAACAGCAACACGCCGAAGCGCTCTTCGAGTTTGCGCACCTGGTCGGAAATCGCGGGCTGGGTCAGGAACAGGCGCTCGGCGGCGCCGGTAAAACTGCCGTGCACGGCCACCGCATGGAAGGCTTTGAGTTGGGCATGGGAAACCGACATGGCACGTCCTCTTACAAGCTGAGCTTATATTTGAAATACGATAAATCGATTTTACCTATTAGTCAGCCATTGCTTTGATGCACCTCAGCCGCCGTAGGTTGAGTCCTACAACCTCGACGGCCATGGGCGCAGGCACACCGCGTTCATCTGACCAATACCGCGCCCTCCAAGGCCCGGCATTGCAGTGCTCAACCATAAAAAAAACAGGCGTTTTCTTTCGATTCTGCCGGCACACTCACACCTGAGGTCAGAACCACCATGAATATCCCTATGGGTAGCATCAAGCGTTGGCGCGTGCAGATTTTCGCCATCACCTGGCTGGCGTACGCCGCGTTCTATTTCACCCGCAAAGCCTTCTCGGTGGCAAAACTGGGGATCGGCGACGACCCAAGCTTCCCCCTCGATAAAATGATGATGGCCAACCTCGATGGCTTGTATCTCGCCGCGTACGCCGTGGGCCAGTTCACCTGGGGCATGCTCGCCGACCGCTTCGGGCCACGGGTGGTGGTGCTTGGCGGCTTGCTGGTTTCCGCCGCCGCCGCACTGGTGATGGGCACGTTTGCGACCTTGCCGATCTTTGTCACCTGCATGTTGATCCAGGGGTTGGCGCAGTCCACCGGCTGGTCGGGGTTGTGCAAGAACCTCGGTAGTTTCTTCCCGGCCCAGCAGCGTGGGCGGGTGTTGGGGCTGTGGAGTTCGTGCTATGCCTTCGGCGGCTTGGTGGCTTCACCGTTCGCCGGCTGGTGGGCCTACACCCTGATCGGTAGTTGGCACGCGGCGTTTATCTCCAGTGCTGCGGTGGTGGCGGTGGTGGCCGTGCTGTTCTTTATGTTCCAGCGCAATACCCCCCAGGATGTGGGTTTGCCAGCGGTGGAGCCCGAGCCGGTCATGAGTGCCGAGAACAGAGCCGCCGAACAGCGCATCAGTGTGCTTGAACCGTTGCGCGCTATCTTGCGCAACCGCACGGTGTTGACGCTGGGGCTGGCGTATTTCCTGCTCAAGCCGGCGCGCTACGCGATTTTGCTGTGGGGCCCGGTAATCGTCTACGAACAGATGCCGTCGGTGGGCAAGGTCGGCGCGGCCATCGTGCCCACCGCGTTTGAGCTGGCCGGTTTGCTCGGGCCGGTACTGATCGGCCTGGCTTCCGACAAACTGTTCGGCGCCCGGCGTATGCCGGCCTGTGTGCTGAGCCTGCTGGCGTTGACCGTGGCCCTGGCGTTGTTCATGGGCGCGCTGCACACCGGCAGTGTGGTGCTGGTGATGGCCTTGCTGTTTGTCATGGGCCTGACTCTGTACGGTCCGGACTCGATGATCAGCAGCACCGCTGCCATTGACTTCGGCACTGCCAAAGCCGGCGCCACGGCGGCAGGGTTTGTGAATGGTTGCGGTTCGGTGGGCGCGATCCTCGGCGGCTTGCTGCCGGGCTACTTCGATACCGTCACGGTGTTTATCGTGTTTGCCGGCGCGGCGCTGTTTTCTTCACTGGTATTGATGCCCTACTGGAACGCCAGGCCGGCTGTTCTGGCGCAGGTGGGGGACTTCATACCGGATCGCAGTGCCACCATCAAACCCCTGCGCACCTGAGGCACCTGGCCGGTTTTTTGGTGGATTAGCGTGTTCTTGCGCTATAAACTCTGCCCCCAAAGCGCCGGCCAGTAGACGTTTCGGCGCCATGGAAAGTAGAGAGTGAGTCATGGGCGCACAGTGGAAAGTCAAACATAAAGAAGCGGCAGCCAATGCCAAGGGCAAGATTTTCGGCAAGCTGGTGAAAGAGATCACCATTGCCGCCCGCAACGGCGCCGATACCGCGACCAACGCGCACCTGCGCCTGGTGGTCGAGCAGGCCAAGAAAGCCTCGATGCCCAAGGAAACCCTGGATCGTGCGATCAAGAAGGGCGCCGGTCTGCTCGGTGAAACCGTGCAGTACCACCGCGTGACCTACGAAGGGTTTGCCCCGCACCAGGTGCCCCTGATCGTTGAGTGCGTAACCGACAACATCAACCGCACCGTGGCGGAAATCCGCGTGGCGTTCCGCAAGGGCCAGCTGGGCGCTTCCGGTTCGGTGGCGTGGGATTTCAACCACGTCGGCCTGATTGAAGCATCGCCGGACACCCCTGATGCTGATCCGGAAATGGCCGCCATCGAAGCTGGCGCCCAGGATTTTGAAGACGGTGAAGAAGAGGGCACCACCCTGTTCATCACCGAAACCACCGACCTGGATGCCGTGCAGAAAGCTTTGCCAGAGCAGGGTTTCACCGTGCTGTCGGCCAAGCTGGGTTACCTGTCGAAGAACCCGGTCAGTGGTTTGACCGATGAGCAGATGGCCGAAGTCGAGGCGTTCCTGGAAGGCCTGGATAACCACGATGATGTGCAGGATATGTTTGTCGGCCTGGCTGGCTAGCCATCACTGCATAGTGGGAGGGGGCTTGCCCCCTCCCACATTGTTCCAGCGGTGTTAGATAGCGCTCAGTACGCCGTCGATTTCTTCAAAGCTTGGCCGCGCCAACACATCGGGCTGGCAACAGCTTTTTTGCAGTTCAACCAGATCCTCATTTACTGCCCCTTCACCCCGATCCAACAACTCCCCCAGCAACACCCCGAACGCGCGCACTTCAATACGCTGCAACGCCCTGGTTTCCAAGGTGTCGGCCGTGGCATGGAATGACGCCGCGCCGAAGTCTCCGAGCAAACAATCACCCGTCACATTCCACAGGATGTTGTGGCCATACAGGTCACCGTGGGTAATCCCCTGACGGTGCAAGTGCGCCGCCACCGAAGCGATGCCTCGTGCCATGCGCAGCGCCACGTCGAGGCTGAAACGGGTATCGGCTTCGTAGATGTCCCGGGTGCAGGACGCCAGGCTAGGCAGCGCCGCGAGGTTGCGGTAGCTCGGGTCGATCAGGCTCATGACCAATGCTGCCTGATCTTGCGGGTGCCCGATGACACGGCCTTGCACCTTGATCAGGTTGGGATGCAGCCCGGCGGCAATGCAGGCTTGCATTTCATGCAGCGGTGACCCGTCGCTGGTGATGGTGCCTTTGTATAGCTTGACCGCGACCGGCAGCGCCTGGGGTTTCCAGATTGCTTTGTGAATGATCCCGGAAGCGCCTTCGCCCAATACTTCTCCCAGTTCCAGTTCAGCCCAGGGAATGTTCGGCGTCCCATCTTCGCCCGTCACTGTCACGGCCATTTCCACCGGGTTGCCGGCGTAGGCCAGCCAGGTCAGGCTTGGCAAGGTCAGCAGCCACTGCGGCAGGTGGGTCAAGCGGTTGGAGGCGATGCGGATCAGTTCCAGGTTTTGGCAGTGGGCCAGGCTTTGCGGCAATTGCGTCAGTTGGTTACCGGCCAGCATCAACTTTTGCAGCAACGGGCGCTGACCCAGTTCATCGGGCAATTGGCTGATGCAGTTGTCGGTGAGGATCAGCCAGCGCAACTTCGGCGGCAGGGCGGCGGCGGGCACATGGCCGATCTGGTTGGCCTTGAAGCCGATCATGCTCAACTTCGCGCACTGCCCCAGGCACGCCGGCAGCTCGGTAAACGCGTTGTCCGAACAAAACAGCACACGCAGGTGTGTCAGGCGGTGCAGGTCCTCGGGCAGGCTACTCAAGGCATTGCCGGTGAGATTGAGGATTTCCAGGGAGTCGGCCAGGTCGAAGATTTCCCGGGGGAACTCGGTCAGCCCGCAGGCCAGGTCCAGGCGCTTGGCGCCGGCCAATTGGCCGGCCTTGAGTTGGGCGAGGGTATTCATGAACAGCGCGGCACTCGGAAGGGGGCGTAAAAGGCGCTCATGATAGCGGCTCGGGTGCGGTTTGCGGGCAGAGCATGTGCAACTGCTGCAAGCGGCTGGCGGTGCGGGCGAGGTCGATGGCCTGGCCTTCCAGGGCTTTATCCAGCGGCTGGTGACCCATGAGGGTCAGGTGTTTGTCCTGATCGTAGAGCACGTCCACCAGGTTGATAAAACGCTGTTGCACGGCGATAGGGCATTCGGCCAACTGCGGCAGGCCGTCGATGATCCAGTGGTCGAAGTCCTGGCACAGCAGCAGGTAATCCATCACGGCGGTGAGCTGTTCACACAGGTCGTTGAAGGTGAACAGGATGGTCCGTGCCTGATGGTCTCGGCACAGCAACTGCCGATTGCCAACCGTCAGGGTTTGCGCCGGGCCATTGGTGGCAGGCACACCCAGGCTTTCCCGCTGTGCCGGTGTACCCGGCCACACATAGTGGCCGCGGGTGAAACGTTGTTGGGCGTGGGCCTGGGGCAGGCTGCGGAAGTCCTGGGGCGCGCTGACTTCCAGCACGTCCATGCGTGCGGCGATCAGGTCGATCACCGGTTTGAATCGTTCGTGATACAGCGGGTTGGGCAGCAACCCTTCGGGCGGGTAGTTGGACGTTACCAATACCAGCACGCCGCGTTGGAACAGGGCCTTGAACAAGCGGCTGATGAGCATTGCATCGCCGATATCGTGCACATGGAACTCGTCAAAACACAGCACACGGCAATCAGCCAGCAACTGATCCAGAGTGACGCCCAAGGCATCCTCATGCTCGCGGTGCACAAACATGCCCTGGTGCAGCCGGGCAAAGAAGTCGTGGAAATGCACGCGTTGCTTCTCGGCGATGGGCAGCGCCTGGAAAAACCCGTCCAGCAGCCAGCTCTTGCCGCGACCTACCGGGCCGTGCAGGTACAGGCTGCGCGTGGCCTGGCCATAAAGCAGGTGCTGGGCCTCCCGATTCAGGGCGGTAATCGCCCGGATTTGGCCGTCACTGAGGGTGTAGCCCTGTTGTTCGGCCTTTTTCTGAAAATAGGCAGGAATGGGCGAGGCACCCCAGACGTCGGTTTTTTTACCCAGCAGGCGCTGGAACAGGGCAAGCACGGCCAAGAATAATCACTCTGTATTGCGGTGGTCGCTTACTGTAGGACGCTTGATGCCATTTGACCAACAGTGAAGGGCGCCGAGCCTTGCAAACTGGCACTTTCGCGTTAACTGGCTAACCTCATACAAGGTTGTTACCCCTGTATAAGGAATTGGGGCAGTGAAGGGATTGGCGGTATTGGCTGTCATGGGCGCGATGCTCTGCAACACGGCTTCTGCTGCGCAACTCCAGGTGGAGGTGCGCCTCGACGTGCAGCGGGGTTGCCAGTTGGTGGGCACCACTCGCAATGCGGGCATCGAGCAACTTGGCGTATTGGATTTCGGCAGCGGCCCGCGTCTGGATGACCCGGCCGGCCCCCTGAGTGCGGCCCTGATCAGCCAGCGCCAGCCGCGCCTGGAGTGCAACCCCGACACGCCTTACCAAATGCGCGTTGACGGCGGCCTGCACGGTGGCGTGGGCGAAGTGCGTTACCTCAGTAATGCGATGCCCTCAAGCAAGCCCATTCCTTATCGCATTTATGCCGACGCAGCCCGGTTGATCCCCTTGCCGGTGGACGTGCCGGTCAGCGGCCGCGTACCGGACACCGGCTCGGTTGATTTGCCGTTGTATGGCCGCATTGAACCGCTCAAAGACATCCCCGCGGTGGGGCGTTATTCCGACCTGCTCAAGGTCACGGTCACATGGTAAGCCGCTATCTGGCCATCGCGGCCTTGGGCAGCCTGCTGTTGCTGGCCGAGGACGCGCAGGCGGCTGTGGTCAACGGGCAGATTCACGCGCGGTTGGTGATTACCGCCAGTTGCGAAGTCAGCAAAGGCGTGGAACGCGCGCCAGTGACGCCGGACGGTGGCACTGCGCTGTTGGATTTCGGCAGCCAGGGACCGACCTGGAACGACACCTTAGGCGCGACCATTTCCGATGGCGATAAAGCGCCGCTGTCGGTGTCCTGCAACCCGTCGTTGGTCAGCAGTTTTACCGTGTCCATCGACGGTGGCGCCCATGGCGACGGCACCACGCGCCGCTTGAGCAACGGGCGCCAAACCATTCCCTATCGGCTATCGGCCGATGCGTTGGGCCAGAGTGCCTACCGCATCGGCCAGCAACGCAATTTCGTCGTGACCCAGGGCGCGCAGGTACCCATCCCGGTATTCGGCTCCGTGGTGGCGAATACCAGGGCCCTACCGGCCGGCATCTACACAGACACCCTGACGGTGACTCTGGATTGGTAAACCATGAGGATGGATATCATGCATGTACTCGTATCGCGAATGGGCGTGTGTGCCCTGGGCCTGGCGCTGGCCTCCAGCCTGAATGCGGCGACCACGGTTACCGGGCAGATCAGTTCGAGCCTGACCTTGATCGCCAGTTGCCAGGTCAACGGCTCCGGGGCGGCTACCGGGCTGAATTTCGGTAGCTTGAACTTCGGCACCACCAACAGCCTGTTTACCAATGCCGACGCCCAGTTGCTGGGCGGCACCGGCACCGGCGGGGCGCTGTCGATTCTGTGTTCAGCCGGTACCACGCCAACGGTGACGGTGCGTGCCGGCGCCCATGATGGCGCCTCGCCGGGGGGCACCCGTGCGCTGGCCGATGGGGCGGGTAACTTCGTGCCTTACGATTTCTACACTGACAGCGGGCGTTCCGCGCTGTTGGCGATCGATGGCGTGGTGACGCTCGCCACCAGTACCGGCGTGGCACAAACCGTCAACCTCTACGGTCGCGCGGTGGGCAAGGCGGGCCTGCCGGCAGGTACTTACACCGATACCGTGGCCGTGGAGCTGACGTTCTGACCCTGTGGCTCAGGCTGGGGGTGGCCTGTGGATTGGCGCTGCCGTTGCCGTTGTCGGCAGCGACCAGCCAGAGCTTCCAGGTCAGCGCGACCATTACTCCCGGTTGCCTGATCGTGGGCGGCGGCTCCAACTACGGCGCGTTGGCCTATGGCAGCTATTCGGCATTGGCCACCGGTACGGTCACGGCAGCCCTTACTGGCGGTGTGACCTTGCAATGCACTCCGGGGGTGGCGCTGACCATGAGTGTGGATGGCGGCCTTTACAACAGCGCCGGGCGCAATTTGCAGCTCAACAGCGGCAGCGCGCGGGTGGCCTATCAACTGTTTCGCGATGCGGCGTTCAGCCAGAGCCTGGGCGTCAGCCAGAGCGTCAGCGTGACTTACAGCGATGCCAACAACATCAGCCTGCCGATTTACGGGCGGGTGGTATTACCCGGCAATCAGCCTGGGGGGACGTACAGCGACACGCTGCAGGTGCAGCTGTCGTGGTAGGGCTAACGGTATTGAGGAGTGGATTTATGCATTCAACTTCCCGGCGGTGGTGGGCCGCGGGTATTGCCTTGGGGCTTTTGTGTGGCGCAGGGCTGGTGCAGGCGGCCAGTTCGGTGCTGATCTGGCCCATCGACCCGGTGCTGGAGGCCGATCAACAGGCCAGCGCGCTGTGGTTGGAGAACCGTGGCACGGAAACGGCCAACCTGCAGATCCGCGTATTTGCCTGGAGCCAGAACGGTTTCGACGAGCAGTACCAAAACCAGCGCGACGTGATCGGCAGCCCGCCGGTGGCCAAAATCGAGCCCGGCCAGAAGCAACTGGTGCGCCTGACCCGAACCCGCGAAGTACCGCCGGGACAGGAGCTGGCCTATCGCATCATCATCGATGAAATCCCCTCGGCGCTGCAGGTGCCGGCGCCGCCGGAAGGCAAGAACACAGCGGCAGCGATTCGCTTCCAGATGCGCTATTCGGTGCCCTTGTTTGCCTACGGCGCCGGGTTGTGGAGCAAGGACGACGCCACACGTCAACGCGACCCCAAGGGTGCCGGCAAGCCGGACTTGAGCTGGCAAAAGGTCAACGTAGGCGGGCGCAGTTACATCGAGGTGCGCAACCAGGGCGCCGTGCATGCGCGGCTCACCGATGCGTCGTTCAAACAAGGCGGGCAGGCCCGGCCGCTGGTAGAAGGTTTGCTCGGCTATGTGCTGCCGGGCGCGAGTATGCGCTGGCCGGTGCCGGATGCCGTATCGGCCGACCAGCCGTTGCAGGTCAGGGTCAACGGTGCGCCGCAATTGGAAAGCCTGGCGCCCAAGCGATAACCGTCAGGTAGCGCTACGGGCATACGCCCGGGTTTTAACAGGATGGAGATGTCCATTGAAGGACACAACGCCATGGTGAGTCGTGGTTGGGCTCGGGGTTTATGGCCATCGGTGGCAGTGGCAAGCGGGTTGTGGGGCGCTGCGATGGCAGGCGACTTGCCGCCGCCGCCGGGCAGCTTGGAGGCAGTCGCCGATGCACAGCTGTTTCTGGAACTGGTGGTCAACCAGATGGACACCGGCCGCGTCATTGCGGTCGACCAGCGCGCCGGCCAGCTGTTTGTGCCCGCCAGCGCGTTGCAGGACGTGGGTATGAAATTGCCCGGCGAGCCTGTCGGCAGCGTGGCCCTGGACCAGGTGCCTGGGCTGCACAGCGACTACGACAGCAATGGCCAGCGCCTGTTGCTGGATGTACCGCCATCCTGGTTGCAGGCGCAGTTTATCGGCAATCGCAATACCTATCCGCGCACCCAGGCCATGAGCAGCTTCGGCGCCTTGCTCAACTATGACGTGTATTTCAACGACACCGATGACGGCGGCAGCTACCTCGCCGCCTGGAACGAAGTGCGGCTGTTCGACACCTGGGGCACCTTGTCCAACACCGGGCAGGTGCGCCAGACCCTGGCTGATGGCATCACCGACAGTACCCTCGGCAACGGTTACCGGCGCTACGACACCACCTGGCGATTTTCCGATGATGAGCGCCTGCTCACCTACGAGGCGGGCGACGTGATCAGCGGCTCGCTGCCCTGGAGCAGCTCGGTGCGTCTGGGCGGGGTGCAAGTGTCCCGGGACTTTGCCGTGCGCCCGGACCTGGTCACTTACCCTTTGCCGCAGTTCGCCGGTGAGGCGGCGGTGCCCTCGTCGGTGGACCTGTTTATCAACGGCTATAAATCCGACACCGCGCAGCTGAAACCCGGGCCTTATACCCTAACCAACGTGCCATTTATCAACGGCGCCGGGGAGGCTGTCGTGGTGACCACCGACGCCCTCGGGCGCCAGGTGTCGACCACGGTGCCGTTCTACGTCACCAGCACCTTGCTGCAACAAGGCTTGACGGATTTTTCCGTGGCTGCCGGTACCTTGCGCCGTGACTACACCCTGCGCGATTTCGGTTACGGGCCGGGCATAACCAGTGGCACCTTTCGCTATGGCTATTGCGACAGCCTGACCCTGGAAAGCCATGCCGAAGCATCCAGCGACCTGACCCTCGGCGGGCTTGGCGCCAACCTGCGCCTGGGCAACTTCGGCGTGCTCAATACCGCCCTCAGCCAGAGCCAGTTCGACAGCCGCAGCGGCCAGCAACTCAGCCTTGGCTACCAGTACAACAGCACGCGCTACAGCCTGATGTACCAGCGCGTTGAACGGCGCGATGACTACGCCGACCTGACCCTGGTCGACACCCCTTACGCCAGCCTCAGCAAGCGCAGCGAGCAGGTGACGCTGAGCCTCAACCTTCAACGTTTCGGCAGCCTGGGCCTGGGGTATTTCGACGTGCAGGCGGCAGACGATTCGCGCACGCGCCTGCTCAACCTCAGCTGGAGCAAACCGCTGTGGCGCAACACCAGCTTCTACCTGTCGGCCAACCGCGAAATCGGCGACAGCAACTGGGCCATGCAGGCGCAACTGGTGATCCCGTTCGACCTCAACGGCAGCCTGGCCTTGAGCACCGAGCGCAGCAAGGACGGCACCAGTCGCCAGCGCATCAACTACAGCCGCGCGGTGCCCAGCGAAGGCGGCGTGGGCTACAACCTCGGCTATGCCCAGGGCGATGCGCCAAGCTATCGGCAGGCCGACCTGACCTGGCGCTTGCAGTCAGTGCAGTTGCAGGCCGGCGTGTACGGCAGCAGTGACGCCCAAACGCGCTGGGCGGATGCCAGCGGCTCGCTGGTGTGGATGGGCGGCGAAACCTTTGCTGCCAACCGTATCAATGACGCGTTTGTGGTGGTGAGTACCCAGGGGTTCGCCGGGATTCCAGTGCGCTACGAAAACCAGCTGGTGGGCCAGACCGACCGCAACGGTCATTTGCTGGTGCCATGGAGCAGCGCGTATTACCGCGGCAAATATGAAATTGACCCGTTGAACCTGCCGGCGAACGTGCAGAGCCCCAATGTGGAGCAGCGCGTGTCGGTACGCCGGGGCAGCGGCTATCTGTTGGAGTTCCCGCTGCGCCGGGTGCTCGCCGCCAGTATCACCCTGGTGGATCGCCAGCATCAGGAGCTACCGCTGGGCAGCCTGGTGGTGCACGAGCAAAGCAACACCCAGGCGGTGGTGGGGTGGGATGGGCTGGTCTATCTGGAAAACCTCAGCGCCCACAATACTTTGCAGGTCACCCTCAGTGAGGGGCGCACCTGCCAGGCGACATTCGCTATCGATGAGCAGCAACAGGACGTGCCCCTGATCGGGCCGTTGGTGTGCCAGTGAGTGCTTGAGCAAGGAGACTGCGGGTGAGGGGCAAGGCATGGATGTATGGGGCAGGGCTGTTATTTTCCGGGCAGGTTATGGCGGTGTGTTCGGTGGTTTCCACGGTGCCGGCCAGTTTCGGTTCGATCAGCTCGATGACGGTGCGCACTGCCGCGCAAACCAGCTCTACCACCAACTCCGGATTGAGTTGCACCCAGGCGTTGATTTCGCTGCTGGTGTCCACCGACCACTTCTACGCCACGATCACCTCGTCCACCGCCGGCATGGTCGGGCCGACCGGTGATGTGATTGGCTACACGATTTATGGCAACAACAGCACCAGTTATCCCATCACCCGCGGCACTCAATTCGATTTTGGGGGCGCGGGCGGCATTGCCCAGAGCATTGGCCTGATCGCCGGGCCCGGGGCGAAAACCGTGCCGTTGTACCTGAGCAGCATTACCGGCAGCAATATCGCAGCGGGGCTGTACACCGAGACATTGAACATCGCCTGGGTGTGGAATTATTGCTCGGGAATCGGCGTTGGCGGCATTTGCCTGGGGCGTGACACGGGCAGCGGCACGGCAAGCCTGACCGTCAGCATGACCGTAACCAATGACTGCCAGATCACCGCGCCGGATATCAGCTTTGGCAGCGCGCCGGTGGTCAGTGGGTTTACCGCAGTGACCGGCCAGACCATCAATATCGCCTGCACCAAGGGCAGTGCCTACACCGTGGGCTTGAGCGACGGCCAGAACCCGATCAGTGTCGGCGGGCGCCGACGCATGGTTTCCGGCAGCAACTACCTGGCCTATGACCTCTTCAAAAGCGCCGGCACCACACGTTGGGGCAGCGTCGGCGCGGCGCGGCGGGCCAGTTCCACAGCGGAGGTCAACCCCGGCAATGGGTTGGGCATAGGCAGCCAGGTATTTAACTACAACGCTCGCATCTACACCGACCAGCCCACACCACCCGGCGGCACCTACCTGGACAACGTGGTGCTGGACGTGGGTTTCTAGAACTTCATCAGCGCCGGGGTGGGCTGGTCTGCCGGGCTGACCATTGCGTAGTTATAGCCGCCGCCCGACCAGTACTCGGCCTGCAAACCATCGGCGCTGCGGCTGCCACGAGGCAGGAAGCCGTTGTTCGGTCCCGGCGGGCGGATATAAAAGCTGATGCGTCGGCCTTGGGGGTCTTGGTACAGCACCATGGCGGCTGCACCCTGATCGGTAGTGAGCAGGCGCCCGCTGACCGGTTTGAAGCCTGCCTGGCTCAGGTCGGGCAGGCGATGGGCTTGATCGAAATAGCGGTCGAGCCAGGCTTGCATAGTGCCGCTGCCGTCGTCGTTGTAGTCGGCGGGCATGACGCCGTCCTGGGCAAACAGACGGTAAGCCTGCATGGCATCGGTCATCGGCAGCGGCTGTGGTTGGGTGGCTTCGCGGGCGTGCCAGCCGCCAAGCCCGCCAAGGCTCACGGCAATCAGCAACACCGCCGCGCTGGCGAAGTGGCGGCGGGACTGACGCTTGATACGCTGACGGATCAACGCCGGGTCCAGTGCCGGATTACTCGGCTGTTGCAGGGTGCCGCTCAAGGATGCCCGCAATAATTGCGCGTCCTGTTGCCAGGCGTGGACCTGGGCGGCCGCTTCGGGGTGGTTGGCCAGCCAGGTTTCAAGCACGCGGCGGTCACTGTCCGGCAGTTGGTGATCGACGTAGGCATGCAAATCGCGTTCGCTGGGGGGCAGGCTGATCATTTGAGTCTCCGCAGGGCAGGGCCGGTAATTTCGCCATCGCTGAGCTGACGCAACGCTTGGCGCGCACGGGACAGGCGCGACATCACGGTGCCGATGGGTACCTGAAGGATCTCGGCGACTTCCTTGTAGCTCAAACCCTCCACGGACACCCACAGCAAAAGGGCGCGTTGTTCGGTGCTGAGTTGGTCGAAGGCTTGCAGGGTGGATTGGGCCATCACTGTGCGCTCCACCGACGGTTGCGCATCATCGCGCCCGGTGAAGAATTCGAGCATACGTGCATAGCGTCGGCTGCGGCGATGGGCGTCGAGGAACTGCCGATAGAGGATCGCGAACAGCCAGGCGCGCAGGTCGCCTTCGACACGCTTATCAGCCCAGGCGATGATCGCCCGCTCCAGGGTCGCCTGCACCAGGTCATCGGCGCTGCTGCTGTTGCGCGTCAGCGACACGGCAAAACGCCGCAACCTGGGGATGAGTTCGTGTAACTGTTCGTCGAGTTCATGCATGGGGATGAGTCTACTCACGTGTGTTGAAATAGACGTTGGTCCCTGTAGGTTATTCCACGCTTCGCGCAAAGAAACTTCCCGGCTAATACGTGGGAAGCGTCTGTATACCTTGAGAGTCTGTAATCTCGTGCGCAGCCCTCTATCCACCCTTGCATCTGTCGGCATTCAGCCGGCAGTTGAATAGTGAGAGGGTGCTTATGACGTGTTTGCCGAGTGATAAACAGTTTTCTTCCTGCATCTCGCTGGCTCATTTGCCTGCCGCGCAGCGGGTTTTATTTGAGCAATGGGGTTGTAGTCTCTCAACCCGAGCCACCTACGCCAACGTGCACCACGCCTTCGAAGCGCAAGCGAGGCTGGCACCCCAGGCGACCGCTGCGGTATGCGCGGGCCAACGTATCAGCTATGAACAACTCAACCGACAAGCCAATCGATTGGCTGAGCATCTGCTTGGGCAGGGTGTTAAGCGTGGGGACACGGTGGGATTGTTCGTCGAACGCTCGATTCCCATGCTGGTCGGGCTCCTGGCGGTGTTAAAGATTGGCGCCGCGTATGTCCCTCAGGACGCCAGAATCGTACCCACCCTGCAATTGGGCATGGTCCTCGAATCATTGACCAGCCCGGTGATTCTGACCTTATCGAGCCTGGTGGAGCGCATTCCGGCAGACGCGTCCCACCGCTGCCTCAATTTGGATACGTTCATTGCTCAAACGCCATGGCTGGCTGAAGACAATGATTGCGTGCGTGTCGGTGCTGGCCCGGATGATCTGTGCTTTGTACTGTTTACATCTGGAACCACAGGGCGCCCTAACGGCGTGTGTGTCAGCCACCGTAACGTATGCAACATTCTGCTCACTGAACCTGGGCGGATGGGGATGGCACCGGGTCGTACCGTAGGGCAGATTCTCAATATCGGCTTTGACATGGCGGCTTGGGAAATACTCGGTTGCCTGGCTCATGGTGCGACCTTGCTGATTCGCGGCAAAGACATCGCACAGACGGCCGCACAGTGCAATGTGTTGATCGCAACGCCTTCGATACTGGCCACCCTTGAGCCTCGACAGTGTCCCCACCTCAACGTCGTTGCGGTGGCTGGAGAAGCCTGCTCCCAGGCTCTGGCGGATCGGTGGGCCGAGCACTGTACGTTCTACAACGGCTGCGGTCCTACCGAGACGACCATCGTCAACACGCTGCACCGGCATGTACCAGGCACGCTACTGACTATTGGCCGGCCAACACCCAATAACACTGTCTATGTGCTCGATGAGCAGGGGCGTGCCTGTGCCTTGGGTGAAACGGGAGAGATGTGGGCCGGTGGCGCGGGTGTGACAGCAGGCTACCTGAACAATACGGCATTGACCCAGCAGCGATACCGTCCGGATCCCTTTCTCGGTGGCGACGCCATGATGTTCCGCACACGAGATTTGGGGCGCTGGGTGGGAGACGGCCAGCTCGAACACTTAGGGCGCGTGGATGACCAAGTGAAAGTCCGCGGCTTTCGTGTGGAGCTGGATGCGGTGTCGGCGGCTCTGGAGGCCGGCGCTGGATGCATGCGCGCCGTCACTTTGAAGCTGGACAGCCGCACGTTGGTGGCCTTTGTTTCGCCTGCCAGCACTGACATCGAGGCTTGCCAAACCGCGTGCCAACAGCGCCTGGCCTATTACTGCGTGCCTCAGTCCATCTACGCAGTGGAGCATTTTCCACTGACAGCGAGGGGCAAGATCGATAAGGCATTGTTACTGCAAACGGCCCGGGAGAATCAGTTGGCGGTGCTGGCGTTCGCGACCGGGGAGCCCGGCCATGATTGATACGCTGATCCGTACCGTTGTACCGCCCAAGCCGGCGCTTTGGCGTCGCTGGACGTCACTGCCGATGTTTTCCTGTTACAACCGCCTGGCAGCCGCCGCGCTGATGGGCAACCTGGTGTTTTTGCTGTTGGCTGTGGACCTGCACGCCATCCCGGTTCAGACGCTGTCGGACATGGTGCTGATCAACCTGTCGGTTGCCATTCTCGTTCGCCAGCAATACGTGATCAATGGGCTGTTCTGGCTGGCAACGCGAGTACCGTCTACATGGCCCTTACAGGTGCGGCGTAGCGCAGCCAAGGTGTACCACTTCGGTGGGCTGCACAGTGGCGCAGCCTTTGCGGCCACTGGGTGGTTTGCCGCCCTGGTTGGCGTGCAGGTTACGCGTTACCTGCAACAACCTGACAGTGTTTCGGTGACCGGGTTATGGGTCAGCGTTATGCTGCTCGGCTTATTGCTGCTCATAGTGGTCATGGCTCAACCACGTATTCGAGGCCGGTTCCACAATGGGTTTGAACGCGTTCATCGGTTTGGCGGTTGGAGTGCGTTGCTGTTGTTCTGGTGGCAAACGTTACTGACCACGTCGAGCCTGCTGCACAGCGTTACGTTTTGGATGCTGGCAGTGCTGACCCTGAGCGTCCTGCTGCCCTGGCTGCGGCTGCGCAAGGTGGCTGTTGAACACGCACGGCCTTCCGGGCATGCGGTGATTACGCGTTTGAGCCACACCACACCGTTCGCCGGTTCATCCACCGCGATCAGCCGCAACCCACTGCTGGAGTGGCATTCCTTTGCCAATATTCCCACGCCACACGAGGCGGGTTTCCGCCTGATAATTTCCCGCGCAGGGGATTGGACCGGGCGATTTATCGAGGACTTGCCGCGACATGTGTGGGTTAAGGGCATCACCACAGCGGGTGTTGCCAATGTAGAAACCCTGTTCAAGTCGGTGGTGTACATCGCCACTGGCAGCGGCATAGGGCCTGTCATGCCGCATCTGCTGGCGGCTCAGGTACCGATTCAGTTGATCTGGTCTGCCCGTAGCCCGAGGACGACCTATGGCGATGAACTGGTGGAGGAAATTCTGCGCGCCCAGCCTTGCGCATTGATCTGGGACACCGATGAGCGCGGCAAGCCAGACCTAGTGAAGTTGGCTTACGGTGCAGTGCAAGCCTTTGGTGCAGAAGCCGTGATCTGTATTGCCAACCAAACGGTGACCCAGCGTCTGGTGCAAGAGTTGGAAGCTCGGGGAATACCCGCCCATGGCGCGATCTGGGATTCCTGAGACAGCCCCAAGTGTGAACAACATCAATCAGTGGAGATGCCTATGAACGTGTTTGTGGAACGTCATGATCGAGTGGTCCTGGTCAAGCTCAACCGTCCTGAAGTCAAGAATGCGCTGAGTTCGGCGCTGATGACTGAGTTGATCAGTCATCTGGAAGCAATGGATCGAGACCCTCGGATTGGGTGTTTTGTCATTACCGGCACCGCAGAGTTCTTCGCGGCAGGGGCCGATATCAAAGAGATGAGCGGCAAGTCCTATCTGGACGTGCTCAACGAAGACTACTTCGTCGGTTGGGAGGGCTTCACCCGTTTGCGCACCCCGACGATTGCCGCAGTGGCGGGCTATGCGTTTGGCGGAGGCTGTGAGCTGGCGATGATGTGCGACATGATTTTCGCTGCTGATACCGCCACCTTTGCACAGCCGGAAATTAAGCTAGGCGTCATCCCGGGCATGGGCGCGACCCAGCGGTTGACCGGGCTGATCGGCAAGGCCAAGACCATGGACCTGGTGTTGACTGGCCGGTCAATGACCGCCACGGAAGCAGAGCAGGCGGGGTTGGTGTCGCGGGTTTACCCGGCTGCGAACTTGCTGGACGAGGTGATGGCGGTGGCGGCACAAATTGCCTCCTTCTCGCGAACGGCCATCCGTGCAGCGCGGCAGGCGGTGGAGCATTCTCTGGAGGTCGGGTTGCACGAAGGTGTGCGTCAAGAGCGAAGGTTGTTTCATGGACTGTTTGCCACGCCTGATCAGCAAGAAGGAATGCAGGCATTTCTTCACAAGCGGCAGGCCTTGTTTAATCAGCCCTAGCCGGCACTCGATCTGGCCACGTGTTGACTACAAAGAAACTACAGTGAAGGGGGAATAAGCCTACGTGGGATTCGTCTCATAACACTTTCCCCCTGCGGCCTCGGGCCCTGGAGCTTCTATGGTTGATCACTCTTTACCGCCGCGTCCGCCTCTTGGTACTACAAGTCTGCTCGTAAGGCTGGCGTGTATAGGGGGCGTGGTGGCAGTGTTGGTGGTTGCATTTGCCTACGTCAACGGCACCCTCGACCCACAGCGTCTGCGGCCAAAGACCTTGGTCAATGCCCTGGAAACCAATAACGGCGTACACCCGGGCTTTCGCCGCAATCATGCCAAAGGTGTGTGTGTGGCGGGTTACTTCGAGGCGAGCACAGAGGCGCGTGCTTACTCCAGCGCCCAGGTGTTCAGCGAGGCCAAGACCCCGGTGATTGGCCGGTTTGCCTTGCCCAGCGGCAATCCCTATGCACCGGACAGCAGTGTGCCGATTCGCAGTTTTGCCGTGCAATTCAGCCAGGCAAACGGCCAACAGTGGCGAACGGGAATGAACAGTATGCCGGTGTTTCCGGTGGGCACGCCCGAGGCGTTCTACCAGCTGCTCAAGGCGGGTGCGCCAGACCCGGCCACCGGCAAGCCGAACCCTGCGAACATGCCGGCGTTTTTTGCCGCACACCCGGAGACGGCGCCGTTCCTGGCCTGGGTCAAGACTGCCAAGCCATCGGCCAGTTATGCGACGCAAACCTACAACGGCATCAATGCGTTTTACCTGGTGGGCGAAGGTGGCAAGCGTCAGGCCGTGCGGTGGAGCGTGGTGCCGCAAAGCCAGGACGCGGCGGGTGATGCTGCGCCGTCGGGCAGTGACTTCCTGGAACAGGATTTGGTGCAGCGCCTGGCCGCCGGGCCTTTGCGTTGGCAGTTGAACATGACCCTGGCCAACCCCGGCGACCCCTTGGATGACGCGAGCAAGACCTGGACCGGCCCGCATACGCAGCTCAACGCCGGCACTCTGGTACTGCAAAGCAGCCAGCCGCAGGCAGACGGTGATTGCCGTGATATCAACTTTGACCCGCTGATTTTGCCCAGCGGTATCGAGGCCTCCAACGACCCGTTGCTGGCCGCACGCTCCGCCGCGTATGCCAGTTCGTATCTGCGCCGTGCGGGTGAAGTCAGCCCGTTGCACAGCACCCCTCAGGAGTCGAAGCCATGAATGCTCAACCGCGTTTTTTTGCACCGCTGGCGCGTCTGTTGCACTGGCTGATGGCGCTGATGATCATTGCCATGCTGTTTATCGGTGCGGGATTGGCGGCGTCGGTGTCGGAACGCCATGAATGGCTGATCCACCTGCACAAACCGCTGGGTATTGCGATCCTGGCCCTGGTGCTCGTGCGTTTGGCCGTGCGCTTTACCACCCGGCAACCGCCGCTGCCAGCCGATTTGCCGATGTGGCAAGTGCTGGCGGCCAAGGCTTCCCATGTGCTGCTGTATGCGTTGATGCTGGTGTTGCCGCTGCTGGGCTGGGCGATGATTTCGGCCGCCGGTGACCCGGTGATGCTCAGCAGTTCTGTGCAACTGCCAGCGCTGGTAGGGGCGAATGCGCCGTTGTTTGCGCTGTTGCGTAAGGCTCACGGCTACCTTGCCTATCTGTTGTTCCTGACAGTGCTTGTGCACTTGGCGGCGGCGCTGTTCCACGGGTTGATCCGCCGCGATGGGGTATTGCAGAGCATGACCGGCACCCGGGATTGATCGCTTCTGTGGCGAGCAAGCTCGCTCGCCACAAAAAGCTTGCCACAAGGGTTAACGCAAAAGCCCGACGATATCGGCGACGCTGCTCAATACGTCCTTGCCCAGCTGTTTCGATCGATCGCCCGACCAGCCGGTACGCGGGTTGGGCGCATCGTCGTTGTCCTTGAAGGGCATCTCCAGGGTCAGGGACAGGCAGTCGTACTTCTCACCGACTGCGTTGCAGGCCAGGGTCATGTTAGCTTCGCCCGGCAGGTCGCGGGTGTAGCCGTAGGTGGTTTGGAAGTCCCGGGTCAGATGGCTCAGGTGGTTGCGAAAGTGTTTTTCCAGGGCTTCGATGCGTGGGGTGTAGCCTGGATTGCCTTCGCAGCCGGCGGTGAAGATGTAGGGGATTTCTTCGTCGCCATGGATATCGAGGAACAGGTCCACGCCGTACTTTTCCATTTGCTGCTGCACAAACAGTACTTCCGGGCTGGTTTCCTGATTGGCGCTCTGCCAGGCGCGGTTCAGATCCTGGCCCATGGCGTTGGTACGCAGGTGACCGTGAAAAGCGCCATCGGGGTTCATGTTGGGCACCAGGTACAGGTCGGCCACTTTCAAGAGTTTTTTCAACTCCGCGTCACCGTCCTTTTGCAGGCGTTCAATCACGCCCTCCATAAACCATTCGGCCATGTGTTCGCCGGGGTGCTGTTGGGCAATGATCCACACCTTACGGCGACCTTCAGCCCCTTTGCCACGGCGCAACAGTTGTATATCGCGGCCCTCGACACTCTTGCCGGTGGCCAGCAGCTTGACGCCGGCGTACTTCAGGGCTTGTTCGATCAGCCAGTCGTGACGTTCACGGCTGTAGGGTTCGAAGTAGGCGAACCATACGTGCTTTTCGCGGGTCTGGAGCGTGATATGCAGGATCTCGCCATCAAAGCGCGTTGGCACCCGGAACCAGTTGATATGGTCATAGGATGCCACGGCATTGTAGCCGCTCCAGGCGTGTTTATAGGATGAGCCACCGGCGTTGCTCAATCGAAAAGTGTGGGTGTGCCCCACATGCATGCCTTCGGCCTTGAAGTGGAACCATTGAAAATGTTTGCTGCGGGTGTCGGGTTTGATTGCCAGTAACAACTGATAGGCATCGCTGGCATCCAGGACCTGGATATTGCCGCTGTCGAAGTCGGTGCTGATCTTGATTGAGGTCAAGGCCACGGTCATAGTCTGGTTGCCTGAATATGAGTGATGTGGCGGCTATATTACACAGAGGTCAGGTAAAACCTGGATGCAAAATTGTTGCACGGGGGGGGGCGTCATCCCTGACGCTGCGGCAGCTTAGGGGCTATGAGATTGATTCTCAAGCGCTATTTCGCAAAGATCCGGGCTAGAGCTGTCGTGTGGCTTTCTTTCGACGATGGTCTTTTGCTACCATGCGCGCCATCGAGCAACACACAGTCTTCATTAGCCTGAAGCCATGCCAGGGAAACTGGCAAAAAAAAGACCCGGCCAAAGAGCCGGGTCAAAAACCGTGATTAGCCTGATGAGGAGATATTCCAAGAGTCCGACCTAAGGTCCCTTGGTCTATCGACTGATCTCGCGATCAGCTGGGTCCAATAATAATCATTATCATTTGCAAGTCAAATGTTTTTATCCCTTGGATAGAAATATTTTTCTTTCGTGTCTGTTACGCGTTTGCCTGGGCCCCCGGCGCTTGCAACGAGCGCTCCACCATCGCCTTCGCCATATCGATCAAATACACCACGGAAAACGCCAGGTCGCGCTGATTGCCTTGATGGCTGCACGCTGATTCGTAGGCGGTTGCCGCAGCACTGCGCAGCAGGTCAGACGCGTGAACCAGAGCCTCCTCTTGGCTGACGCCCGGCTTGATCGCGAACAAGGCACCCTCCACGGCTGGTGCCGACATATCTTCTTTCAAGTAATAGTCCAGCGCGCGCTGGGCCGCGCCGCTGTGGCACATGTTCTGTAATTCAACCTGTTCGGGTATTTCGGGCAATGAAAGCGGGCTATTCGTCATAAGCGGCAGTACTCCGGTGGGTGTCGAAATCCTTAGGCTTGATGATAGTACGTATCGTATTTATGTCGTTTTATGGATTACTACAAACTGTTTATTGCCCCGAAAAATACGCACCGTATTGTCAGGCGCCATGGATAACTGGATAGCGTTGGTCAAAGCCAACATGAAAGACCGCAAGGTCACGCAGGAGCAACTGGCAGAGCGCCTGGGTATGTCCCAGGGCGGCGTCGGCCATTGGCTCAACAAGCGCCGAGTGCCGAGCCTTGCGGACATGAACCGGGTGCTGGCCGAGCTCGGGCTGGGCTACCTGGAGGTGGCGCTGGAGATTCGCGAACGGGCCGCGCAAGAGCCTGCGTTGCAACAGCACTACAACCCGTATTTTCGCTATCCGGTCAGCGACTGGCAGCAGGCGTGCGAGCTGCGCGAAGAGCGTGCACTCTATGGGCCTGGCCGCTACGAATTGACCGATTACCACGCGCGTGGCGAGGCGTTCTGGCTGCCTGTAATGGGCGACGCCATGACCGCGCCCACGGGCATGAGCATCGGTGCCGGGACGATGATCCTGGTGGACCCGGCCATCGATCCTGTACCCGGCAAACTGGTTGTCGCCCAATGGTCTGGCAGTTCCCAGGCCACTTTTCGCCAATTGCAGGAAGAGAGCGGCCAGCGCTATCTGGTGCCGCTCAATCCGACGTACCCCAAGGCGCTGCTCACCGACGACTGCCACATCCTTGGCGTCGTGGTGCAAGCCACCGCGAAGTTCTAGGCGGCGGTTTCAAGCTCCACCAGCGCGCTGCCTTCGGCAACCATTTCACCTTCCTGGCAGAACAGCGCCTTGACCACCCCGGCATGGGGCGCACGGATGCTGTGTTCCATCTTCATGGCTTCGAGTACCACCAGCTGTGTGCCAGCCTCAACGGTTTGGCCTACCTCTACCAGCACGCGAACGATGCTGCCGTTCATCGGTGCGCTGAGACCGCCCTGATGAGATTGGCCGGCCTCGACCGCCGCAATCGGGTCGAACAGCCTGACGGCATGCATCTCGCCATTCCAGCGCAGGTACAGGCTGCCTTCGTTGCGGACCGCCAGATGGGCACGGCGTACACCCTGGTGTTCGATCAGCAGCTGCTCGCCGCACAACTGCGACGTGTGCCCGGCCAATGTCACCAGCCGATCCTGCCCGTTGCAGCTCAGATGCAGCGACACTTCGGCGGGCAGGCCCGCACGAAAGCCCTGGTTATTGGCCCAAGGCCCATCACCTACCGGCAGGCTCTGCATAAACGCCGAACCTGCTGCCTGCCAGAATGCATCGCTCAACGCACCGGGCGCCGGTAACAGTTCATCCTGATAACGCGGGATAAACCCGGTGTCCAATTCGGCCGCCGCGAACGCGGGATGGCCGATGATGCGCCGCAGAAAACCCAGGTTGGTCTTGAGCCCACCCACCGCGAACTCATCGAGCATACTTAAAAGTCGCAGGCGTGCCTGTTCGCGGTCTTCACCCCAGGCAATCAGTTTGCCGAGCATCGGGTCGTAGAAGGGCGACACGCTGTCCCCTTGCTCGACACCGCTGTCTGCCCGACGGCCCGGGCCTGGGCTGGATTCGCGGTACAGCGCCAGGTGACCGGTGGCCGGCAGGAACTCGTTGGCCGGATCTTCGGCATACAGCCGCACTTCAATCGCATGACCGATCAAGGGTACCTGCTCCTGTGTGATCGGCAGCGCCTCGCCCTGGGCGACCCGGATCTGCCACGCCACCAGGTCCAGACCGGTAATCGCTTCGGTGACCGGATGCTCCACCTGCAGTCGCGTGTTCATCTCCATAAAGAAAAACTCGCCACGGGCATCCAGCAGAAACTCCACCGTACCGGCACCAACGTAGCCGATGGCCTGGGCCGCCCGCACGGCCGCTTCGCCCATGGCCTTGCGTTGCTCAACGCTGAGCCCTGGCGCCGGCGCTTCTTCGACAACCTTTTGATGGCGCCGCTGGATCGAGCAGTCGCGCTCATTGAGGTACAGGCAATGGCCATGCTGGTCGGCAAACACTTGAATCTCGACATGGCGCGGCTTGAGCAGGTACTTCTCCACCAGCATCTGCCCATTGCCGAAGGACGACAGCGCCTCGCGCTGGGCGGAGGCCAGGGCATCGGCCAATTGGCTGACATCCTCGACCACCTTCATGCCCTTGCCGCCGCCACCGGCCGTAGCCTTAAGCAATACCGGGTAGCCAATACGCTCACAGGCGGCGCGGAAGGTCTCCAGGTCCTGGGCCTCGCCGTGATAGCCCGGCACCAGGGGCACACCGGCGGTTTCCATCAATGCCTTGGCCGCCGATTTGCTGCCCATGGCGTCGATGGCGGCAGCGGGCGGGCCGAGGAAGATCAAGCCTGCCGCCTCGATGGCCCGGGCAAAGCCAGCGTTTTCCGAGAGGAAG
Source organism: Pseudomonas sp. P867 (assembly GCF_019891455.1). Lineage (NCBI taxonomy): Bacteria > Pseudomonadati > Pseudomonadota > Gammaproteobacteria > Pseudomonadales > Pseudomonadaceae > Pseudomonas > Pseudomonas sp. P867. The sequence goes on from NZ_JAFLXB010000009.1 coordinate 134,970, forward strand.
CCGTAGCCGGGGTGAATCGCCTGGGCGCCACTGGCGTGGGCGGCGGCAATCAGTTTGTCGATTTGCAAGTAACTGTCGGTGGCTTTGCTGCCTCCCAGATCGACACGAATATCCGCCTCGCGGCTATGGCGCGCATCACGGTCGATGGCGCTGTGCACGGCCACGGTCGTCAGCCCCATGGCCTTGGCGGTGCGCATGACCCGGCAGGCAATCTCGCCACGGTTGGCTACCAGTACGGTGGTCAGTGTGCTCATGAGCGCGGCTCCTGGGCTTGCCAGCTCGGCGCACGTTTTTGCAGGAAGGCCCGCAACCCTTCCTGGCCCTCGGCGCTTACGCGAATGCGCGCAATGGCGTTTTCGCAATAACGTCGCAGCGCCGGGGTGAGGGCACCGTTGCCCACTTCACGCAGTAAATCCTTACTGGCGCGCATCGCCGCCGGACTGTTTTGCAGCAGGTTGGCCACCCACTGGTCCACCTGGTGATCCAGGCTCTCGGCCGGATAACTCTCTGCCAGCAAGCCGATCTCCTGCGCCCGCTGGCCGCCAAATCGCTCAGCCGTCAGAGCATAGCGGCGGGCCGCGCGTTGGCCGATGGCCTGCACCACGAATGGGCTGATCACTGCGGGCGCCAGGCCGATGCGCACTTCCGACAGGCAGAATTGCGCGTCATCGGCGCCGATGGCCATGTCGCAGCAACTGATCAACCCCAGCGCGCCACCATAGGCCGCACCTTGCACCACGGCCAGTGTGGGGATTTTCAGCTTGGACAGGTTGTACATCAGCTCCGCCAGTTCGCGAGCGTCGTCCAGGTTGGTGTGGTAGTCCAGCTCTGCCGACTGCTGCATCCAGGCCAGGTCGGCGCCGGCACTGAAATGCTTGCCGCGCCCGCGCAGTATCAGAAATCGCAGGGACGGGTCGGCTTGCACCCGGTCCAGGGCGATGATCAGTTCGCGGATCATTTCGGCATTGAACGCGTTGTTCTTGGCTTCACGACTGAGCCACAGCGTGGCAAAGCCACGGCTGTCGGTGATCAGTTCGAGGGTGTTGAAATCGTTCATGGGGTGCAGCTCCATTTACATGCGGAACACGCCGAAGCGGCTCGGCTCGATGCGGGCGTTCAGTGCGGCGGACAAGGCCAGGGCCAGCACGTCGCGGGTCTGCAACGGGTCGATGACACCGTCATCCCACAAGCGCGCGCTGGAGTAGTAGGGGTGGCCCTGGGTTTCATACTGGTCGAGGATCGGCTGCTTGATGGCGGCTTCCTCCTGCGCACTGAAACCGTTGCCTGCGCGCTCAGCCTGCTCGCGCTTGACTTGTACCAGCACCCCGGCGGCCTGTTCGGCGCCCATCACGCCAATGCGTGCGTTGGGCCACATCCACAAGAAGCGCGGGTCATAGGCGCGGCCGCACATCCCATAGTTACCGGCGCCAAAACTGCCACCGATGATCACGGTGAACTTCGGCACCCTGGCGCACGCCACCGCCGTAACCAGCTTGGCACCATGTTTGGCGATGCCGCCGGCTTCGTATTTCTGGCCGACCATAAAGCCTGTGATGTTTTGCAGGAACAGCAGGGGGATCCCACGCTGGCAAGCCAGTTCGATAAAGTGCGCGCCTTTCTGCGCGGCCTCGGCGAACAGGATGCCGTTGTTGGCCAGGATCGCAATCGGGTAGCCATGCAAGTGCGCAAAGCCGCAGACCAACGTTGTCCCGAACAACGCCTTGAACTCGTCGAACACCGAAGCGTCCACCAACCGCGCGATGACTTCGCGCACATCGAACGGCTGCTTGGCATCCGCCGGAATCACGCCGTACAGCTCTTCGCTGCTGTACAGCGGTGCCACGGGCGGGCGCTGCAGCAACTCACCTTGTTTGCGCCAATTGAGGTTGGCCACGCTGCGCCGGGCCAGCGCCAGGGCGTGTTCGTCGCTGTCGGCGTAGTGGTCGGCCACGCCGGAGATCTTGCAGTGCACATCGGCGCCGCCGAGGTCTTCGGCGCTGACCACCTCACCGGTGGCCGCCTTCACCAGCGGCGGGCCCGCAAGGAAAATGGTGGCTTGCTGGCGCACCATGATTGCTTCATCGGCCATCGCCGGCACATAGGCGCCGCCGGCGGTACATGAACCCATCACCACGGCGATCTGCGGGATGCCCTGGGCGCTCATGTTGGCCTGGTTGAAGAAGATCCGCCCGAAGTGTTCGCGGTCGGGGAATACCTCGTCCTGGCGTGGCAGGTTGGCGCCGCCGGAATCCACCAGGTAGATGCACGGCAGACGATTCTGCTCGGCGATGGTTTGGGCGCGCAGGTGCTTTTTCACTGTCAGTGGGTAGTAGGAACCGCCTTTGACCGTGGCATCGTTGGCGACGATCATGCACTCCACGCCTTCCACACGGCCGATTCCGGCAATCACGCCAGCCGCCGGTACGTCTTCGCCATACACCTGATGAGCCGCCAGTTGGCTGAGTTCAAGAAACGGCGAACCCGGGTCGAGCAAGCGATTGATGCGCTCCCGGGGCAGCAGCTTGCCGCGCGAGGTGTGGCGTTCCTGGGCCTTGGCACCGCCACCCTGTTGCACGTGGGCAAGCAGGGTATGCAGGGCGTCGACCTGTGCAAGCATCGCCGCGCTATTGGCGGCAAATTCCGCCGAGCGCGGGTTGAGTTGGGTATGCAGGGTGGCCATGACGCGCTCCTTCAGCGGGTTTCGTTGAACAGTTCGCGACCGATCAACATCCGCCGAATCTCACTAGTGCCAGCGCCGATTTCATACAGCTTGGCGTCACGCAACAGGCGCCCGGCGGGGAATTCGTTGATATAGCCGTTGCCGCCCAGGATCTGGATCGCATCCAGAGCCATCTGCGTGGCGCGCTCGGCGCTGTACAGGATCACACCGGCGGCATCCTTGCGCGTAGTCTCGCCGCGCTCGCAGGCTTGGGCCACGGCGTAGAGGTAGGCGCGGCTGGCGTTGAGCTGGGTGTACATGTCGGCAACCTTGCCCTGGATCAGCTGGAATTCGCCAATGCTCTGGCCGAACTGCTTGCGGTCGTGGATGTAGGGCACGATCAAATCCATGCACGCCTGCATGATCCCGGTAGGGCCGCCGGAGAGCACCACGCGCTCGTAATCCAGGCCGCTCATCAGTACTTTCACGCCGCCATTGAGCACGCCGAGGATGTTTTCTTCCGGTACTTGCACGTCATCAAAAAACAGCTCGCAGGTATTGGAGCCGCGCATGCCCAGCTTGTCGAACTTGTTGCTGCGACTGAAGCCTTTCCAGTCGCGCTCGACGATGAAGGCTGTGATGCCGTGGGGGCCTTTTTCCAGGTCGGTCTTGGCGTAGATCACATAGGTATTGGCGTCGGGGCCGTTGGTGATCCAGGTCTTGCTGCCGTTGAGTACGTAGTGGTCGCCGCGTTTGTCGGCGCGCAGTTTCATCGAGACCACATCGGAGCCGGCATTCGGCTCGCTCATGGCCAGGGCGCCGATGTGCTCGCCGCTGATCAGCTTGGGCAGGTACTTGAGTTTCTGTTCGTGGTTGCCGTTGCGATTGATCTGGTTGACGCACAGGTTGGAGTGCGCACCGTACGACAGCGCCACCGAGGCCGAGCCGCGGCTGATTTCTTCTATGCTCACTACATGGGCCAGGTAACCCAGGCCGGCACCGCCGTATTCTTCCGGCACGGTGATGCCCAGCAGGCCCATGTCCCCGAACTTGCGCCACAGGTCGGCGGGGAACAGGTTATCGATGTCGATCTGCGCCGCACGCGGTGCGACTTCCTTGGCCACAAAGGACTGCACCTGGTCGCGCAGCATGTCGATGGTTTCGCCGAGGGCGAAGTTCAGGGACGGGTAACTCATGGGCAGGCACCTTAATGTCAGCTTTGTTGTTGTGTGGATTGGGCGCAGGAGGAGGGCGCTCACCTTTACGTTAACGTAAGCTTGCGTTGCGGTGCTGTCAATCGTAGTTTACGTTTACGTCAACCTACAAAAAAGACAACAAGGGGTCGTTATGGATCAACCGAATCAGAGCTACAGCCGTGGCTCTCAGGACAAGCGCTTGCTGGCCATGACCATAGGCCAGGCATTCGATCAAACCGTCGCGCAGTATCCCGGTGGCGAAGCCTTGGTGGTTCGCCATCAGCAGCGGCGCTACACCTGGCGGCAACTGGCCGAGACGGTTGATCTGCATGCACGGGCGTTCCTCGCCTTGGGTATGCAGATCGGTGACCGCCTGGGTATCTGGGCACCCAATTGCGCCGAATGGCTGATCTGCCAAGTGGCAAGCGCTAAGCTCGGTGTGATCCTCGTCAATATCAACCCGGCCTATCGCAGCAGTGAGCTGGATTACGTGCTCAAGCAATCCGGCTGCCAATGGCTGGTGTGCGCCGGTTCGTTCAAGAGCTCCGATTACCACGCCATGCTCCAGGCATTGAAGCCGGAGCTGCGCGGCCTCATCAGTCTCGATCCCAGCCCGCCGCCTGAATTCATGCCTTGGTCGCAACTGTCGGCCCTGGGCGCCGGAGTTAGCCCCGAGCAACTGCAAAGCCGGCAGACCAGCCTGCACTTCGACCAACCCGTGAATATCCAATACACCTCCGGCACCACCGGTTTCCCCAAGGGTGCCACCCTCAGTCACCACAATATCCTCAATAACGGTTACATGGTCGGCGAAAGCCTGGGCTTGACCGCGCAGGACCGCCTGGTCATCCCGGTGCCGCTGTATCACTGCTTCGGCATGGTGATGGGTAACCTCGGTTGCATCACCCACGGCACCACCATGATCTATCCCAATGACGGTTTCGACCCGCTGCTGACATTGACTGCCGTCGCCGAAGAACGAGCCACCGGCCTGTATGGCGTGCCGACCATGTTTATCGCCATGCTTGATCACCCAGGCCGGGCCGGGTTCGACTTGGCCAGCCTGCGCACCGGTATCATGGCCGGGGCGACATGCCCGATCGAAGTCATGCGTCGGGTCATCAACGAACTGCACATGCGCGAAGTGCAAATTGCCTACGGCATGACCGAAACCAGCCCCGTGTCGCTGCAAACCGGGGCGGATGACGATATAGAACGGCGCGTCACCACGGTGGGCCGCACCCAACCGCAACTGGAGACCAAGATTGTCGATGATGCCGGCAACACCGTGGTGCGCGGCGTGATCGGTGAACTATGTACGCGCGGCTACAGCGTGATGCTCGGTTACTGGAACAACCCCGACGGCACCCGCGAGGCAATCGATGAGGCCGGCTGGATGCACACCGGCGACCTGGCAACCATGGACGAGCACGGCTACGTCTGCATTGCCGGGCGTAACAAGGACATGATTATTCGCGGGGGCGAGAACGTGTACCCGCGTGAGCTGGAAGAGTTTTTCTTCACCCACCCGGCAGTGGCCGATGTGCAGATCATCGGTATTCCGGATGAGCGTTACGGTGAAGAAATCGTCGCCTGGATCAAGTTTCATCCCGGCCATGTGGCCAACGAGCTGGAACTGTCGAGCTGGTGCAAGGACCGCATCGCCCACTTCAAGACGCCCAGGTACTTCAAGTTTGTGGACGAGTTTCCGATGACGGTGACGGGCAAGATCCAGAAATTTCGCATGCGCGAGATCAGCATTGAGGAGTTGGCGTCTGCCCGAGAATGAGCCGTGGGGCGCTTTGTAGCGCGGGCTAGCTGAATACCACCGTTTGAAGCGCGAACGATCGCACATTGATCGTTTGTTCCTTCAAATGGAGTTTGGTAAATGAGTGAGCTTGATCAACCTGGCAGCAGTCAATCAACGGCGGTGCAGAGCGTTCATGCACGGGTGATACAGGACCGGTTGCCGTCCTGGTACGGCGCCGCCGACCTTAAGCGCAAAAAGGAGTTTTCTGAAACGCAGTTCGCGATGCCCGAATGGTATAAAAACTTGTCGTCGGGGAAAAAGTTGAAGCTGAGTGATGCTTACATCCGCAGCTTTAATTCGCTGAATAGACTGGATCACAGTTTTAATGGGCTTAAAGGGGTTGTGGATTTTGCCGAACCACTTTTAGTGGCGGCCATGAAAGAAAAATTCGGTGGGCGTCACAATGTAAGGCAGCTATTTTTTGCCACTGAAAAGTTGATGCCGGCTGATCGCTCTAAAGTCTTTGGGCGAGAGGCATCATGTTATTGCTATTACGAAGGTGTTAGTCTGCTTGAGGCGGCATTAAAGAACTTTGCGATAGAAGATACCCTTGAGGTGGCCGATCAGAACGCCAGGCTTATCACTCAGTATGATTTTCATCGACAATCGCCCTCTTATACGTTCAATCATACACAAACGCTCGGCGGTAGAGTCTCGATACAACCTCATTTGTTTGCCAGCCTGTGCCGAGAATTGGATTTGGGTACGCAATACTTGAGGCATGTCGAGTCGTTTATCTGTCCCGAAGACACACCCAACTTTGCAGCGGGCACCGCCACCAAGACCATGCGTAATCGCATGTTGAATTCGGCCAGGTATCAGTTCCTGTTCGCCGCCGAGGTAGCGCTTGGGTGCGGGGATATTCAAGAAGACACCTACCAGGTGATGCGGAAAACAGCGGATAACCATCAGGAATTAAAGTGGCGAGAGAAAACACTCACTTATTCGGGACTTAAGTTGCTTGGGCAGCCCCTGGCGCAAATTGTTGTTATAGGTAATGTCAATGTGCAAGTTGCTCATCGCAGCCTGGTGTTCATGAATGAGCCTTGTGTGGTGTTCATTCCAGGAGATCCTGTTTGTATGTTGAAGGAATACTCGAGTTTGACAAGCTTCAAACTTGATTTGGTTGAGCGATTGTGCCTGGTAAGTTATCGAAGGTTTTTTAGTCAGTTCATACCCTACGAGCAACAAGGTGTATTTTTTACAAAGGTCAAGCGGCATCTTGATCCCTCCGGTAAATTTTCTGAACGTGAAGATTATGATTCTGACAAAAAGGATCTCAGGGGCGTCACCGCTTCTTATGGGGGGCGTTTTTCGGTGTTGTGGCGCGAACACGCTTGGCAAAAAGCCAATCTAATACTGAGGAATGCGCAAGCGATGGCCGTTTCCAATGATGCGGCGGATCAGCGTGCACGTAACGCCTGGTTGGTGAAAATGGGCAGCATGGCTTTGAATGTATTGAATGTTGCAGTTTTTATTTTCCCCGAGCTGGCTCCCGTGATGCTCGCAATTGGGGCAGCGCAAATGTTATGGGAAGTCGCATCGGGAATAGCGGCGTGGGACGAAGGGGATACAAAAGCGGCATGGGCCCACGTTTCGGCCATTGCCTTTAATGTAACTACGGCGGCGGTGGGGGCCAAGTTGTTTCCGCTGGTCAAGACGGCATTTGTTGAAAGCCTGGCCCACGTTCGTTGCCCCGATGGCAATATCCGTCTGTATTCTCCTGACCTGACGCCTTATCAGCGCCAGGTCACAATGCCTGATGGTCTCACGGCCAATGAAGACGGATTGTTTGAACATGAAGGGGGGTTATACCTGCGGGAAAAAAATAACACGCATTACTTGGTGGAGCGGATGGGTGCCAGCAATGACTTTAAAATCCTGCATCCGGACAACCCGGCGGCTTATACCCCAAAGGTAAGCCGTACGGGCGCCGGGGCGTGGGCACATGAGCACGAGAACCCGATGACATTGACCGGGCCGCAGTTGATGCAGCGGTTGGGCCCGATGGCAGAGCGTTTTGCCAATGAGCCTCTTAAGCTCGAACGCATAGTGCAAATGACTGCAACGGAAGTGGACACTCTACGTAAGATACATACAGACCAGGCAGCACTGCCCGCGCTACTGACCGATACCTTGAAGCGACTTGAAATGGATAATGTCGTGGCAGAGGAAGTTTCCACTGTCAGGGCCTCACAGAGAGCGGCGTATCAATCTGACCTTTTCAGCCAGCGCTACGCCGCCGCCGAGGGTGGAGAAAGCGCGACAGTAAGGTTTATCAAACGCTTATTCCCTTCTCTACCCTCGGCGGTTGTCGAGGAACTGTTGAACGGTGCCAACTCCTCCGAAATGCAAGCGCTCACCGAGCGCCAACGTATGCCGCAGAACTTGGCTGAAGAGGCCCGTCATTATCAGCAGCAGGTGCGTTTGGCGCGAACGTATGAAGGGTTATACCGAAAAACCCTGGCCAATGACGACACGCAACGCATGGTGCTGCACAGTCTGGATAAACTTCCTGGTTGGCCATCAGACCTGCGCATTGATGTTGTCGAACGGCTGCCGGGTGGAGAGCGCCTACTGGATTCGGTGGGGCCAGAGAATGCGGCGGTCAAGCGTCGTTTCATCAAGTTCGGTCCCAAGAACCTTTATGAGGTACAGGACGAAAAAATCGCGGTATTGAACCATCAGGCGGACATCTATGGGGCTGTACAGTCAGCAGTTTCGCCTGAGGATTGGAGGGCGATGAACCTGACGGCCTCTGATCGCGGCGCGAGTCTGAAACAGGCACTGGAGCAAATGCCGCTGATGCCTCGCGATGAACTGCGTGCGTTGCTGCGCATGCAGCCTGCCAAACCACGCTACAAACCGCCAATGCGCCTTGCCGATGGACGCTTTGGTTATCCATTGAGCCCGGTAGGCGGTGCGGGTCGTCGACCTTATGCATGTGAAAGGGCAGCGTTAGACCTTTATCCGTCAATGTCCATCGCGCAGGTGGATCAGATACTGGGGCTAGAGGGCGTCAACGATATTGAATTTATGGCAAAAATGGATTTGCTCAAAGACGAGTTCAAGCAACTCAATACAGACTTGGACGCCTGGCGGGCCGACGGTGATAGCCAGCAACGCAGGACCCGTGGCCGGGTCGTCGTTGCCATCAAAGATGCATGGCAGCGTCGGTCGCCGCAACAGGCCATGGCCGCCGAGCAAGAGCACATGGCGTACATCCTGCGCTTGGCTGATGAGCAACCCGGTGAGTTACCGGCGATTACGGCGAACATGGACCATGTGGACTGTTTGGATTTATCCAGAATGTACCTTTCGGATGCGTCCTTGCCCTTCTTGCGCGCATTCGGCGGTTTGCGCTGGTTGGATATCAGCTCTAGCAACTTCACGCAGCTGCCGGAGTTTGCCAACGGTGGAGCCGGTTTGACCTGGCTCGATATGAGCAGTAACGACATTCGGTTGACGAGGCATAGCCAGGCGCATCTCGAAGGCATGCAGCGTTTGACCGTACTTAACCTCTCCCATAACCGTCAGTTGGGATGGGCCGCCGATCTGAGCAACATGCGTGACTTGAACAGGCTGAATCTGGCGAATACCGGAACGACAACGTTCCCCAGAGGCGCCGAACGCCTGCATAACCTGAACCGGATCGATCTGCACACAAACGCGATTACTCAGCTGCCCGAGTACGCCGTTGAGAATCCGGACCGAATCAACGTGCATGAAAATCCTGTGTCGCAAGTAGTCCTTACCGATGACCACGTCACCCTGGCTGAGGCGCGCAGGTTGTGGCTGCACGATTCCCCCCCAGCCATGCAGGCCGGTCGCGGCGAAATGTGGGACCAGCTCAGTTCCAGCCCTGAGGCGGCGGCATTTTTTACCGTGGTGGCGGACACAACCCGTTGTGCAGAGTACAAATCCGGGGTTACCCGGCCGCAACTGGCGGAGCGCGTTTGGGACATGATTGGGGCCGTCCATGAGAACCAACACACTCGCGATGTATTGTTTAAATCAGCTGATGATCGCGTTACCTGTGGTGACGGGAGTGTGCTGGAGTTCATGAACATGGAAACTGATCTGCTGGTGGAAAAATCGCTTGAGAGGGTCGGAGAGCATGACGTTGAGGCGACCCTGATTGGCACCGCAGAGCGACTATTTCGCCTGAAGTTGGTAGATATCATCGCTGAGCGTGACGTCGAGTCGCGCGGGCCGGCCTTCACCGAGCAGGCCGAAGTCATCTTTGCTTATCGCTCCGGCTTGGCGCAGCGACTGGATTTGCCGATCAAATCCCTTGAAATGCTCCATCGCCCTATCGCGGGTGTGGCCCCGGAGACTCTTGATGCTGCCTATGTACAAGTGCTTGAGGGCGAAAAAAACATCAGTGAAAAAAGTCATTTTTTTGTGGACATGGAATTTTGGAGAAACCAACTTCGCGCCCAATACCCACAGGACCTCAGCACCCTGACGATGGCCGATTTTGAGGTAATAACCGAGAAGCAAGAGGCGTTGGAAAAGGTGGTAGATCTGCAGAACACACAGGATGACCTTGTAGAGCAGGATGCAAAGAAGGCTTGGCAGCTAGAGTACGAGACAGCGGTTAACAGAGTTGCCAGCCTGCTGGGTAAGAGCCGGGATCAAATTCTGGCCGATGGGGCAATGACCAGTGGTTTCTATAACCAGGAAATGAAACAACTGAGAGCGCAGCGACAAGCCAAGGAAACAGCTGCGCTGCGGGCTTTGACGGTTACTGTGCTTAACCAATTTTCGACGAAGAAGGTGGCGTCCGCCTAAGTCACATAAGTGCAAGCAGCACAAAGGGGACCCGAAGGTCCCCTTTAATTTGTCGTTGCGTGCTCTTTTCTTATTATTGAGGGGCGGCCTGTTGTTGTTTTTGGTAGCCGTGGCCCGTACCGCTATTTTTGGCGACCCCCATCCGGGGTCAAGAGCAAACGTATTTTTTTGAGCGCTGACCTGCTTCTTCGTAAACGATCCAACCAGTGGTAGCTACCTGAGGTAGTTTTATTTTTCTCTATCCGGTTGCGGGTTGCGGCATGCCGTACCCTGCGAAGCACATCTTCTCCAAAAAAATCTGTTAGCTGCGTCTCTGCCGTGTTGTTTTTGTTATGTCAGAGTCGTTTCGTCTTGTTTTTATTAGGTTTGGCGCTTTTTATTCTTGTTATGCCATAGAGATAGCAGGAGCCGTGCCAACTTTTTAAATTCGTTTAAAATCATGTATTTAGTATTTTTCTGGCAAATAGTTTTGCCTAGGCATGACGAATTCTGTTCCCGCGTTACCCGTTGTGCAGGTGTGCGGTAACACATTGTCACAGCTGTGCTACTCAACTGGCGTTACGCACCTTCGCAACACGGGACCCGCTAGGTCGACCAAGGACGTGGCTGATCTGCCGGCCTGCGCCAATCAAGCGTTCCAGGTCGATCCCCGTTTCGATCCCCAAACCGTTGAGCAGGTACAACACGTCTTCGGTGGCCACGTTACCGCTGGCGCCCTTGGCGTAAGGGCAGCCGCCGAGGCCCGCGATAGAGCTGTCGAATACATTTATGCCTTCCAGCAGGCTGGCATAGATATTGGCGATGGCCTGGCCGTAGGTGTCATGGAAATGCCCGGCCAGCTTGTCCCTTGGCACTTGCGCCCCGACCACTTCGAACAGGCGCCGAGTTGCGCCCGCGGTGCCCGTGCCGATGGTGTCACCCAGGGACACTTCATAGCAGCCCATGGCGTACAGCTCACGGGCGACCGCGGCCACTTGCTCCGGGGCGATATCGCCTTCGTAAGGGCAGCCCAACACACACGACACATACCCGCGCACGCTGATGCCGTGCTGTTTGGCCGCGGCCATGATCGGCGCGAATCGCTCCAGGCTTTCGCTGATGGAGCAGTTGATATTGCGCTGGGAAAAAGCCTCGGACGCCGCGGCAAACACCGCAACTTCCTTGACCCCGGCCGCCAGCGCATCTTCAAACCCGCGCAGGTTCGGCGCCAGTGCACCGTAGGTCACGCCGGGCTTGCGCTGGATCTGCGCGAATACTTCAGCCGAACCGGCCATCTGCGGCACCCATTTTGGCGAGACAAAACTGCCGACTTCGATATAGCTCAAGCCGGCTTCGCTCAACGCGTCTACCAACTGGACTTTGTCCGCCACGCTGATGGGCTGGGCTTCGTTCTGCAAACCGTCGCGTGGGCCGACTTCCACCAGGCGCACGTAAGAGGGGAGGGACATGGCAGTTACCTTCTGGTTAATGGCCGGCTTGGCTCATGGTGTGCGCAAGGGCCTGGGTGCAACGCTCTTCGGCGGTGTCCAGTTCCAGCTTCATTTGTTCGATATCCAGCAGTTGCTGTTCCAACTGTTCGCGGCGTTCGGCGATCTTCGCCAACATGCTGTTGAGCTGGATCTGGTTGCCGCCGCTGGGGTCGTAGAGTTCGATCAGTTCGCGGCATTCGGCCAGGGAAAAGCCGATGCGCTTGCCCCGCAGGATCAGCTTGAGGCTGACTTTGTCCCGCGCCGAGTAGATACGCTCCTGGCCCCGACGTTCCGGGGCCAGTAGGCCTTGTTCTTCATAGAAGCGAATGGCGCGGGTGGTGATGTCGAGCTCGCGGGCGAGGTCGGAGATGCTGTAGGTGGTGCTCATAGCGATGCTCAAGAAAGGCTTGGCGCTAAGCTAATTGCAGGTTGACGTGAACGTCAAGGGGCGCTGCGCGTGCCATCGGGGGCAAGCCCCCTCCCACAATGGGTATTCTTGAACCTTAGGATTGCTGTTTGTCGAGCTTCTTTTCGTGGGCGGTGACTTGCTGGCACAACTCGATCATCTGCTCACGCATCCAGCGGTTTGCCGGGTCCTGGTCGGTGCTTTCATGCCAGTACAGGTGGGTTTCCACCGGGGGCACGTCGTTGACCGGCAGGTTGAACCAGTGCAGTTCATGGCGACGAGCGAAGCGTTCGGGCACGGTCATGACCATGTCGGTCTGCTGCAACACTTGCGAAGCCATCAGGTAGTGCTGCGAGCGCAGGGCGATCTTGCGCTGGATGCCCATTTTGCCCAGCGCCAGGTCCACATGGCCCAAGCCATTGCGACGGCTGGAGATATGGATGTGGGTCAATGACAGGTAGTCATCCAGGCTGAATTTGTCCTTGCCTGCCATGGGGTGACCCTTGCGCATGGCGCACACGTAGCGGTCTTCCATCAATTTGACATGGCGCACCTGCGGGTCGGTGTTGAGCGGCGCATCCACGGCAAAATCCAGGCGCCCGGCGGCCAGTTCCTTGGTGGTCTCACGGCGCTTGGACAGGAAACTCTCGATCACCACGGTCGGCGCCAGGCGGCGCAGGCGCTGGAACAATAACGGCAGAATCACCGCTTCAGTGAGGTCGGTCATGCTGATGCGGTAGGTCTTGGCGGCCTGCTGGGGATTGAAAATCCGGCTTTCCTGCACCGACACGCGCAGCAACGACAGCGCATTGCGCACCGGGCCGATGATGTTCTGCGCCATCGGTGTGGGCACCATGCCTTGGGCGGTGCGCACAAACAGCGGGTCGTTGAAGGTTTCGCGCAGACGTGCCAGGGCGTTGGACACTGCCGGCTGGGTGATGCCGACGATCTGCCCGGCGCGGGTCAGGTTGGCTTCGGTATAGATCGCATCAAAGACGATGAAGAGGTTGAGGTCGACCTTGCTCAAATTCATTTCGTTGCGCTCTTATTGTGAGTGTCCATGCGCCGATCATATATCGGTGATGAATGTTAATACACGCCGAGAATAGGCTAGGTAAATTATCAGCGCTGTTCTAGCATCGAATACATGACCTAAACAACCTCTCAAAGAAGGGAGCTGCTCATGGATTTCGCCTATTCGCCCAAGGTTCAGGAACTGCGTGAGCGCGTCACTGCGTTCATGGACGCATACGTCTATCCGGCCGAGCCGGTGTTTGAGCGCCAAGTCAGCGAAGGTGATCGCTGGCAGCCCACGGCCATCATGGAAGAGCTCAAGGCCAAGGCTAAAGCGGAGGGCTTGTGGAACCTGTTCCTGCCGGAATCCGAGCTGGGCGCTGGCTTGACTAACCTTGAGTACGCGCCGCTCGCGGAAATCATGGGGCGTTCGTTATTGGGCCCGGAGCCGTTCAACTGCTCCGCTCCCGACACCGGCAATATGGAAGTGCTGGTGCGCTACGCCAACGAAGAGCAGAAACAACGCTGGCTTGAACCACTGTTGCGGGGAGAGATTCGCTCCGCCTTCGCCATGACCGAGCCCGATGTCGCTTCTTCGGATGCCACCAACATGGCCGCCCGCGCCGAACGCCAGGGCGATGAGTGGGTGATCAACGGCAAGAAATGGTGGACCTCCGGCGCCTGTGACCCGCGTTGCAAAATCCTGATCTTCATGGGCTTGAGCAACCCGGATGCGCCGCGCCATCAGCAGCACTCGATGATTCTGGTGCCGGTAGACACCCCCGGCGTGAAAATCGTGCGCCCGTTGCCGGTGTTCGGATACGACGATGCCCCCCATGGCCACGCCGAGGTGCTGTTCGACAACGTGCGCGTGCCGTATGAGAACGTCTTGCTGGGGGAAGGTCGTGGTTTCGAAATCGCCCAGGGCCGCCTTGGCCCGGGCCGTATCCACCACTGCATGCGCTCCATCGGCATGGCTGAGCGTGCCCTGGAATTGATGTGCAAACGCTCGGTGAGCCGCACCGCGTTCGGCAAGCCGCTGGCCCGTCTGGGCGGCAATATCGACAAGATTGCCGACTCACGCATGGAAATCGACATGGCGCGCCTGCTGACCCTGAAAGCGGCGTACATGATGGACACCGTGGGCAATAAAGTGGCGAAAAGCGAAATCGCCCAGATCAAGGTGGTGGCGCCGAATGTGGCCTTGAAGGTGATCGACCGTGCGATCCAGATCCATGGCGGCGCCGGGGTTTCCAATGATTTCCCGCTGGCCTATATGTACGCCATGCAACGTACCCTGCGCCTGGCGGATGGCCCGGACGAAGTGCACCGCGCGGCGATCGGCAAGTTCGAGATTGGCAAGTATGTGCCGCGTGAGTTGATGCGCGGCGGGCAGTAACACCGCGTCACCTCTATCGGGAGCAAGCCCCCTCCCACATTTTGACGGTATTCACAAATCCAAGTGTGGGAGGGGGCTTGCCCCCGATGAGGCCAGTCCAAGCACCTCAAACTCCAAGGCTCAGTACACCCAAACCTCCACCCGCCGATTCTTGATCCTACCTTCGTCCGCGGTATTCGCCGCCACCGGCATTTGCGCGCCAAACCCGCGAATATCCTTGAGCACCACGCCGCTCTTTGCCAGCTCGCGGCGCACCGCCATCGCCCGTAACTTCGACAGCAACGCCGCACGTTGCGGATCGTTCTTGGTATCGCCAAAGCCCACCAGCGTGACCTGCTTGTTCAGCTTGCCGTGGCTTTTGATATAGGCCACCACCCGCTGCAAATCCTGGCGTGCCTTGTTGTCGAGGCTGGCGCTACCCTCTTCGAAGCGAAAATTTACCGTCAGGCGCTGAGCGTCGCGGGCGATGGCCTGGTAGTCGTCAGGCATTGACGGGCGAGGTGTCACGCCGATCGCCTGCACCTGCTGGGCGATAAACCCATTGGCCGCCACAATCGCCTGGCCTTTACTGGATTGGGTAAAGTCCACCAACGCCTTGGCCCACGGATTGCGGGAGGAGGGCGGCAGATAAAAGAACAGCCGTCGCGACAGCGGGTAATCTTCGGTGGCGATGAGGCTGGTCAGCGGCAACATCGGTTGCGAGTCACCATCGGCAATCGCCACTGCTTTAGCCTGACGCACATAGGGCAGGCCGATAAAGCCGATACCTTGGGGATCCTGGCTGACGGCATCGGACAGCTGTTCGCTGGATTCGAAACGTTTGGCTGACAGCGCGAGCGGCTGCTGACGTCGGCTCAACACCAGTTCCCTGAAGGTGTCGTAGGTGCCGGACTGATCATCACGGGCATATAAATGAATGGCACCGCCACTCCCGCCCAACGCCTCCCAGGTGCTGACTTCGCCGTTGAAGATCTGGGCCAACTGCTCGGTGTCAAGAGTATTGAGTGGGTTGCGTGGGTTAACAATGATCGCCAGGCCATCAATGGCGATGACCTGTTCGGCATCGGGGCTTTTCAGGTCGCCCAGAGGTTCAAGGTCCACCAGTTCGCCGTCCTTGATCGGGCGGGACGCGGCGGCGAGGTCCGCGCGGGTATTTTTCAGCGCGGCAAAGCCGGTGCTGGAACCGTGGGCCGCGACTTCGATGGTCACCGTCTTGCCTTGGTGCGTCGTGCCGACCACGCTCTGTTCATTTGCCCCGGCGCCCGGTTCGCTGCGCACATCCCGTAAGCCTTGATGCTCCATCAAACCCATGACCAACGCTGGGCCGAGTGCCGCGCCAATGGTGTTGGAGCCCTGGATGCGCAGGGCGGGACCTTGGCCGGGGACGGGAAGAGGGGCTGCCACGGCGGGGAGGGCGATCGCAATACACAGGAACAGAACGCGCAGCATCATGCCGGCACCTTCTCAAGCCAAAGGAAGTGCCGCGAGATTAAGTCAGTTGGGTTGCAGCAATGTGACTGATGCATCGCAAGGCTAAATGTGGGAGGGGGCAAGTCGAATCGTCGCACCGCCCCTCCCACATTTAGATCTTCACCAGGCTTGCTATCAGCTCAGTTCCAACCAGATCGGTGCATGGTCCGACGGCTTCTCCAAGCCACGCAAATCGTAATCCACCCCGGCATCCTTGACCCGTGGCACCAGCCCGGTGGACGCCATGATCACGTCAATGCGCAGCCCGCGCTTGGGCTCATCCTCAAACCCACGGCTGCGATAGTCGAACCAGCTGAAACGGTCGGTCACGTCCGGGTTGAGGTGGCGGAAGCTGTCCACCAGGCCCCAGTTCTTCAGGCGCTCCATCCACTCGCGCTCCTCCGGCAGGAAGCTGCACTTGCCGGTTTTCAGCCAGCGCTTGGCGTTATCGGCGCCGATACCGATGTCGCAGTCTTGCGGGGAAATGTTCACGTCGCCCATCACCACCAGCGCCTGGTCATTGCTGAACTGGCTTTCCAGCAGGTGCTGCAAGTCTTCATAGAAGCGCTGCTTGGCCGGGAACTTGGTGGGGTGATCGCGGCTTTCGCCCTGGGGGAAGTAGCCGTTCATGATGGTCACCGGGTGGCCGTTTTCATCGGCGAAGGTGCCCCAGATAAAACGACGCTGGGCGTCTTCTTCATCGCTGGCAAAACCTTTGTGCAGGCTCAAGGCCGGCTGGCGCGAGAGCAGGGCCACGCCGTAGTGGCCTTTCTGCCCGTGGTAGTACACGTGATAACCCAAAGCCTGCACTTCGGCCAGCGGGAACTGATCATCGTGAACCTTGGTTTCCTGCAGGCCGATCACGTCAGGTTGATGCTTTTCAATCAGCGCCGCCAGCTGATGAGGGCGAGCACGCAGCCCGTTGATATTGAAGGAGACGATTTTCATGGTCGGCAGTCCAGTCTGGCAAAAGGGCGATGCTAGCCGACAAGTCGGACGGGGGCCAGCGTGGCGGCAGGGTGAATGCGCTGCTAATGTCTGGGAACGACTGGAGCTGCACAGGTTCGTACCCATAAGAACGCCATGTTTGAGTGGCGCCCAGGGAGATTGACTGTTATGCCAGACACTTCGACGGCCACTGCCGAAATCCGCCTGCTCAATAGCGGTTATTCCCGTGAAGCGCGATCCCTGCTTTACCAGGCGTATCGCCATGAACCGACCTTCGCCTATATCTTCGAAGCCGAACGGCCGGGTTATGAACAACGGGTGCGCGCCACCGTGCGCGAATTGGTCAAACAGCACTTTTTTCAGAAGCTTCCCGCCATCGGCCTGTTCGTCAACGACCGGCTGATCGGTATCGCCCTGATTGCGCCGCCGCAACGACGCCTGGGCATCACCGAGAGCTGGGCCTGGCAGATCCGCATGTGGCTGAGTACCGGCGTGCGCGGTACCCGGCGTTACCTGGAATACCATCAGGCAGTCCTGGCGTGCCTGCCCAGCGAGGCCGTGCATGTGCTGCCGTTGCTGGGCATTCACCCGCAGTTCCAGGGCCAGCATCATGGTGAGCAACTGCTTGAAGCCGTGCACAACTGGTGCGCCGACGATCCGCACTCCTCAGGCGTGGTGCTCGACACCGGCAACTCCCGTTACCTGGATTTCTACAAGCGCCAAGGCTATGAGGAGATCGGTGAAGTCGCCGTAGGGCCGGTGCTGGAGCATGTGTTTTTCCATCCCAATCCCCAGGCGTTACATCCTGCAACGTCTTAGGACAGAATTATTCAGACAAATCCGAGTTCAAAGTCCCTCCCTAGCTCGTGTAGCATCCGCGCCTATGAAGTATCCAGGAAGATTTACCAGCGGCTTGATTCTGCTGTTCACAAGCTGCGGCGCATTGGCGCAAAGTGAACTGGACGTGCGGATCAAACCCTCAAACGACGCGCTGAAAGCCAACATCGAAGGCTATATCGGCGGGGTTGGCGATCGTGACGAAGAAGCCTTGCTGCGGTTCAGCCGTGGCGCCGAGGAGCAGGCGCGCAAAGCCGCGCAGGCACTGGGCTTCTATCAGCCACAGATCGCCAGCGAGGTGAAGGGCGGCAAGAATCCGCGCCTGACCCTCACCATCGATCCCGGCGAACCGGTGCATTTGCGCGACGTGACCATTCGGGTCGATGGCCAGGCCGCGAGCCTCAAGGCCTTTCGCGTACCCGCCAGCGACGACCTCAAACCCGGCGCCGTGCTCAATCACGGTCATTACGAAGACGCCAAGCGCCTGATCCAGAACCAGGCGTCACGCTACGGCTTTTTCAGCGGGCGCTTCACTAGCCAGAAGCTCGCGGTTGACCCTCAAGCGGGCGTGGCCGACATCGAACTCATTTACGACAGCGGCCCGCGCTACAGCATGGGCAAGGTCAGCTTCAGCGGCGACACGCCGTTTGATGAAGAACTGTTGCAACGCATGGTGCCCTTTGACAGTGGCACGCCGTACGACTCCGAGCTGGTCGCCGAACTCAACCAGAACCTGCAAGCCAGCGGCTTCTTCGAAGGCGTGCGCGTGGACGCCAGCCCCACCGCCGCGACTGATGACGTGATCCCGGTCGCTGTACAATTGGAAACCCGCAAGCCCCGCACCATGGGCCTCGGCCTGGGTTACTCCACCGACGTCGGCCCACGGGGCAAAGCCAACTGGACGCGGCATTGGGTCAACCCCCAGGGCCACAGCTACGGTTGGGAAGCCGAATTGTCGGCACCGCGGCAGAACGTCGGCCTGTGGTATGACATCCCGCTGGACCCGCCGCTTACCGACAAATTGCGTTTTGCCGGCGGCTATCAGAATGAAGAGATCGCCAACACCGACACCTTGAGCAAGCTGCTTACCGTCGGTCCCGAATGGCACAGCAAGTTGCCCAGCGGCTGGACGCGGGTGATTTCCCTCAAGTACCAGCGTGAGGAATACCGCCTGGGCAATGACTCGGGGCTGAGTAACCTGTTGATGCCGGGGGTTAGTTATTCCTACCTGCGCAGCGACAACCGTATCGACCCGCACCATGGCTATCGCCTGATGTTCGACACCAAGGTCGCCAAAGAGGGCCTGGGGTCTGACACCAACCTGCTTTACGGCACGGCCACGATCAAGGGCCTGACCACCTTGTGGGACAACCACCGTTTTCTGGGGCGCGCACAATTTGGCGGCAGTGCCACCAACGGCTACAAATCCGTGCCGCCGTCGTTGCGCTTCTTTGCCGGTGGCGACCAGAGCGTGCGCGGCTACGAGTACCAGACCCTGTCGCCCGAGAACGATCGTGGCGACCGTATCGGTGGTCGCTACATGGTGGCCTTGAGTGCCGAGTATCAATACTCCATCACCGATAAATGGCGGATCGCGACCTTCATCGACCAGGGTAACTCGTTCAACAACCTGGACCTGCCGAGCCTGAAAACCGGCATCGGCGTCGGCGTGCGCTGGGTGTCGCCGGTGGGGCCGATCCGCCTCGACCTGGCCCATGCCCTCGAAGATCCGGGCGGCGTTCGCTTGCACTTTTCCATGGGGCCTGAGCTGTGATGCGTGGTTTGAAGATAGCGGGGCTGGTGCTGGTCGCCATCCTCGTGTTGCTGTTGTTGGCGCTGTGGTCAGTGCTTGGCACCCAGGCGGGCAGTCGCTGGGCCTTGGGCCAGGTGCCAGGTTTGAGCGTGGAGAATTTCCAGGGCCGCCTGGGCGGGCGGTGGAGTGCCGATCATCTGCTGTGGCAGCAGGACGGCAGCCGCGTCGAGCTGAATGCGCCGACGTTTGACTGGTCGCCCGGCTGTCTGTTGCGCATGACCCTGTGTATCAACCGACTGGACGTGGAACAGGTCAGCCTGGAATTTGCCCCCAGTGCCGAAGAGAGCAGCAGCGGGCCGATTCAGCTCCCCGACCTGAAACTGCCGGTTGCCATCCAACTGGGCGACGTTCGCATCGGTAGCCTGCTGTTCAACGGCAGCGAAGAACTCAAGGGCCTGCAACTGGCGGCGCACTGGACCACCGCTGGTATGCAGATTGACTCGGTACATTTGCAGCGCGATGACCTGGTGCTCGACCTTGCCGGCCTGCTGCAACCTACCGGCGATTGGCCGCTGAATGCCACCGGCAACCTGAGCCTGCCCTACGCCCCAGGCGGTGCACCCTGGAGCGTCGCGCTCAAGCTCGACGGCGACCTGCTCAAGACCCTCAAGCTCGACGCCGACAGCAGCGGCTACCTGCCGGCCAAGCTCAAAGGCGAGCTGCAACCCCTGGCCGAAAATCTGCCGGCGCAGTTGCACATCACCTCCGAGGCGTTCAAACCCAGCGCCGACCTGCCTGACACCTTGCAACTCAACCAGTTGGACTTGAGCGCCAAGGGCAACCTGAAAGATGGCTACCAGTTGCAGGGCAAGGCCGTGCTGCCAGCGGAACAAGGCCCGGTGGATTTACTCCTGCAAGGCAAGGTCGACGCCAAGGGCGCGCAGATCGCCGGGCTGGACCTGAATGCCGGTGACCAGCAAAGCCTCAAGCTCAGTGCCAACCTGGATTGGCAACAAGGCTTCAGTGCTGACGCCAAAATCGACTGGCTGGACTTCCCCTGGCATCGCCTCTATCCCGTCATCGACGAGCCGCAAGTGGCATTGCGTACCTTCAATGGTGAAATCTCCTATAAGGACGGCAATTACCTGGGCAACCTCAAGGCCGACCTTGATGGCCCGGCGGGTAAGTTCAATGTGGTCACCCCCTTCAGTGGCGACCTCAAGCAAGTCTTCCTGCCCGAGTTGAAACTGACGGCCGGTCAGGGCAAGGCCGAAGGCCACCTGAACCTGCAATTTGCCGACGGTATTGCCTGGGACACCGCGCTGGACCTGTCGGCGTTGAACCCGGCGTACTGGGTGGCCGAGTTACCCGGCACCCTGGCCGGACCGCTGCGCAGCAAAGGCGAGTTCAAAAATGAACAACTCAAGCTCAACGCCGACCTCGACCTCAAGGGCCGCCTGCGCGGGCAAACCGCTGTGCTGGCGGCCAAGGCCGAAGGTGCAGGCGAACAATGGACCCTCGCCAACCTGGACATCCGCCTGGGTGACAACCGCATCAACGGCAGTGGCAGCCTGCAACAACGCCTGGCCGGTCAGATCGACATCAAGCTGACGCGCCTGGCCCAGCTCTGGCCGCAACTGCGCGGGCAAATCAATGGGCGTGTCGATGTGGCCGGCACCTTGAAGGCGCCGCAAGGCAAACTCGACCTCAAGGGCCAGCAACTCGCATTTGCCGACAATCGCCTGCAAGCCCTCAACCTCGACGCCAGCCTCGATAGCGCCCAACGCGCCAAGCTCGACCTCAAGGCCAGCGGCATCTACGCCGGCGAAACCCAGGTCGGCAACCTGACCGCCAGCGCCCAGGGCGATATCAAGAACCAAAAGGTCCAACTGGACCTGGCCGGCCCCCTGGTCAAGCTGGCCCTGGCATTGGATGGCAACTTCGATAAAAACAACTGGCGCGGGCGCCTGGCCAGCGGTGACGTACAAGCCGGCGGCCAGGACTGGCGGCTGCAAGCCCCGGCGAAAATCGAGCGCCTGGCCGATGGCAAGCTGACCTTCGGTGCTCACTGCTGGGTCTCCGGGCCCGCCAGCCTGTGTGGCGAAGACCAGCGCCTGATGCCCGAACCGAAGCTGCGTTACCACCTCAAGCAATTCCCCATCGACAGCCTTGCGGCATTTTTGCCCAAAGACTTCGCCTGGCAGGGCAAGCTCAATGCTGACGTACAGCTCGATTTGCCCGAAAGCGGACCCAAGGGCGTAGTGGCGGTAGATGCCAGCGGCGGCACCTTGCGCGTGCGTGACAAGGGCCAGTGGCTGGATTTCCCCTACGACACCCTGAAGCTGGAAACCACCCTCAACCCCAAGCGTATCGACACCCAGCTGAATTTTCGTGGCGGCAAGCTTGGCGAGTTGTTGTTGCAGGCGCAGATAAATCCGCTGCCGAACAATAAGCCGATCACCGGCAATTTCAGCCTCACCGGCCTGGATCTCGCCGTGGCGCGGCCGTTTGTGCCGATGGTGGAAAAGCTCACCGGCAAGCTCAACGGCAGTGGCCGCATCTCCGGCGGTTTGCTTGCGCCTCTGGTCAACGGCAACCTGAATCTGGTGAACGGTGAAGTCTCCGGGCCCGAGTTGCCCATCAGCCTTGAGGGCTTGAACCTGCAGGCGCAGATCGCCGGCGAAAGCGTGCAGCTCAACGGTGGCTGGCGTAGCGGCAAGGCCGGGCAGGGTAACCTCACGGGCCAGATCGACTGGGGCCGCGCCCTGGTGGTCGACCTCAGCCTGAAGGGCTCGCAACTGCCGGTCACCGTAGAACCCTATGCCAAGCTGGAAGTGGCACCCGACCTGAAGATCAGCCTCAAGGACGACAAACTGGCGATTGCCGGCAAGGTTCACATTCCCCGTGGCGATATCACCGTGCGCGAGCTGCCGCCTTCGACGGTCAAGGTCTCTGACGACACGGTAATCATCGGCAGCCAGACCGAAGAGGGCAAAGCGCCGATGGCGATGGCCATGGATATCGACGTGGAGGTGGGTGAAGACCAGCTCAACTTCGCCGGTTTTGGCCTCACCGCCAAGGTCCAGGGCCATGTGCATATCGGCGACAACATGGACACCCGTGGCGAGCTGTGGCTCAACGACGGCCGCTACCGTGCCTACGGCCAGCGCCTCAATGTGCGCCGTGCGCGGCTGTTGTTCGCCGGGCCGCTGGACCAGCCGTTCCTGGATATCGAAGCGGTGCGCGTAGTGGTTGAATCGTCCCGCACCGTGACTGCCGGTATTCGCCTGAGCGGCAGCGCCGAACAGCCGGCCACGCAGATTTTCTCCGAGCCGGCCATGGCTCAAGAGGATGCGCTGTCGTACCTGGTGTTGGGCCGTTCGCGCACCAACACTGGCGAAGACAACAACATGCTCGCCGAAGCCGCCCTGGGCCTGGGCTTGATGGGCAGCGCCGGTGTGACCTCGGATATCGCCAATAAGCTGGGTATCCAGGATTTCGACCTCGACACCCAGGGCACCGGTAACAGCACCGCGGTGGTGGCCAGCGGCAAGATCAACGAGAAGCTCAGCCTGCGTTATGGGGTCGGGGTGTTTGAACCGGCTAATACCATTGCGTTGCGCTACCTGCTGAGCAAGAAGGTGTACCTGGAAGTCGCTACGGGCGTAGCCAGTTCCCTGGATATCTTTTACAAACGCGATTTCTGATCGGTACGCGGTAAAAAATGTGGGAGGGGCGGTGCGACGATTCGACTTGCTCCTCCCACATTGGTTTTCATTTCACTCCAGCCTTCGGTCAACTACCAAGCAACCTAATTATTCCATTTGACATTCGCTGCCTAAGCAGTAACATCTCGTCACACATTCACTGCCTAGGCAGTAATAAGGTGACTTTCGATGCCTCACTTCACCCCCGATAACTTCCACAACTGCCACCTCGGCCTGTTGCTGGGCCGCGCCGCGATTCTCAAGGACCGCATCATCGACACCCATATGGAACCTCACGGCATCACCGCCGCTCAGTTCAAGGTGTTGATCATCATGGCCCAGTTCGGCGTCGACACCCCGGCCGAGCTGTGCCGCAACCTGTCCCTGGACAGCGGTTCGATGACGCGGATGCTCGACCGGCTGGAGCAAAAAGACCTGCTCAGCCGCAAGCGCTCCGAACTGGATCGCCGCCAGGTGCAGTTGGTGCTGACCGCCGAGGGCCAGCGCCTGGCGGACATGCTCCCGCACATCGGCGCCCAGGCCCTCAACCAACTGGCCGGCGCGCTTGAACCGGGCGAGTTGGAAACCCTGGAGCGGATCCTGAAGAAGATACTGATCGCTGCGGGTGACCCCATCACGATCCAGCGGGTAGGTAGATCATGAACACACGCGCACTCAGCCTGGTGCTGGCGGCGATGACGTTGGCCGGTTGCGCCAATTACAGCGGCCTCGACACCCAGGGTCAGCGCCTCGACGCCAACACCCTGCAAACCGGCAAATCCCTAAGCGGCGTGACGCTGTCGAGCGCCGCCTGGCCGGCCGCCGACTGGTGGAAAAGCCTCGGCGACCCACAGCTTGACGGCCTGATCCAGGAGGCCCTGCAAAGCAGCCCCGACATGCAAGTCGCCGACGCCCGTGCCCACCAGGCCGAAGCCGCCGCCTATGCCGCCAACGCCGCCCGTATGCCGACCGTGGATGCCAGCGCCGGTGTAAGCCGCTCGCGCTTGGCCAAAGACCAGGACCCGCGTGGTCAGGGCGATGCCTATTCGACGGTGCGCAACATCGGCGCCAGCTTCAACTACAACTTCGACCTCTGGGGCGGCCAGCGCGCAGCCTGGGAAGCCGCGTTGGGCCAGGCCCGCGCCGCCGAAGTCGACCAGCAGGCCGCGCGCCTGACCCTGGCGGCCAACGTGGCCAAGGCCTACAGCGACCTGGGCCAGGCGCATATCGTGCGTGACCTGGCCGTCGATGACCTCAAGCGCACCCGCCAGATGCTCGACCTGAGCAAGCGCCGCCTGAGTTCCGGCATCGACAGCGAATACCAGTACCAGCAGACCGAGAGCCTGGAAGCCAGCTCCCAGTCGCAACTGATCGACGCGGAAAAACAACTGCAAAGCGCCAAGATCGCCCTCGCCGTATTGCTCGGCAAAGGCCCGGACCGTGGCGACGAGTTGGCCCGCCCGGCGGTGCTCAAACCCAGCGCCGTCGCGGTGCCCGCGGTGTTGCCTGCCGAGCTGCTCGGTCGTCGCCCGGACCTGGTCGCCGCACGCTGGCGAGTGGAGGCGGCGAGCAAGAACATCGACGCCAGCAAAACCCGCTTCTACCCCAACCTCAACCTGAGCGCGAGCGCAGGCGCCGAGTCGTTGCTGGGCGATGCGATGTTCGGTTCGGCCAGCCGTTTCTTCAATATTGCGCCGACGATTTCGCTGCCGATTTTTGATGGCGGCCGCCTGCGCGCCGACCTTGACGCCCGCGACGCCGACTACGACCTGGCCGTGGCCCAGTACAACAAAACCCTGGTGCAAGCCCTGGGTGATATCGGCAACAGCCTTTCGCAGCTGCGCGACACCGGCCGCCAGATCCAGGCCCAGCAACATGCCGCCGACATCGCCCAGCAGTCCTACGACACCGGGGTGCAACGCTACAGCTCGGGCATCGGTAACTACCTGGATGTGCTCAGCATCGAGCAGCAACTGCTGCAGGCCCAGCGTCAGCTGGCGACCCTGAAGGCGGCGCAGATCGATCTGTCGATTCAACTGATGCAGGCCCTGGGCGGCGGATACAACGCCAGCAACGTGGCCGCGACCACCCCCGCCACACGCACGGAATAATTTGAGGTATTTGTCATGGCCACTGCCGACAGTAACAACGCAACTGAACAACCCAAAGACAACAACCCACGCAAACGCAAAGTCATGCTCATCGGCCTGGCGCTGATCGTCATCCTCGGTGTGGTCGGCGTGTGGGCCTGGTATCAGTTCTACGGGCGCTTCAACGAGAGCACCGACGATGCCTACGTGAACGGCAACGTGGTGGAAATCACCCCACTGGTCACCGGCACCGTGGTCAGCATCGGCGCCGACGATGGCGACCTGGTGCATGAAGGCCAGGTGCTGATCAATTTCGACCCCAACGATGCTGCCGTCGGCCTGCAAAGTGCCCAGGCCAACCTGGCGCGCACCGTGCGCCAGGTGCGCGGGTTGTACAGCAATGTCGACGGCATGAAAGCCCAGGTCAATGCGCAGAAGGCCGATGTGCAAACGGCCCAGGACAACTACAACCGCCGTAAGACCCTGGCCCAGGGCGGAGCGATCTCCCAGGAAGAACTGTCCCACGCCCGCGACAGCCTGACCGCGGCCAAGAACGCCTTGACCAACCTTGAGCAACAACTCAAAACCACCAATGCCCTGGTGGATGACACGGTGATTTCGTCCCACCCCGACGTGCAAGCCGCCGCTGCACAACTGCGTCAGGCCTACCTGACCAATGCGCGCAGCACCCTGATTGCGCCGGTCACCGGCTATGTAGCCAAGCGCACCGTACAACTGGGCCAGCGTGTTCAACCGGGCACCGCGCTGATGGCCGTGATTCCGCTGGACCAGCTGTGGATTGACGCCAACTTCAAGGAAACCCAACTGCGGGATATGCGCATCGGCCAGCCGGTGGATATCGAGTCGGACATCTACGGCAGCGACGTGAAGTACAGCGGCACCGTCGACAGCCTCGGCGCCGGCACCGGCAGCGCGTTCGCCTTGCTGCCCGCACAGAACGCCACCGGCAACTGGATCAAGATCGTGCAGCGGGTACCGGTGCGCATCCATATCAACGCTGAAGAGTTGGCCAAGCACCCGCTGCGGGTGGGTTTGAGTACCGTGGTCAACGTAGACCTGCACGACCAGAGCGGCCCGGTGCTGGCGCAACAGGCGCCGCAAAAGGCCTCGTTCACCACCAGCGTGTATGACCGTCAATTGGCCGAAGCGGATGCCATGATCAATCAGTTGATTCATGACAACAGCGTCGCCGCTCCCAAGGCTGCGCAACGCTGATGAGCAATAACGCCTCGTTCACGCCACCCAGCCTGTTGATGGCCACTATTGGCCTGTCGCTGGCGACCTTTATGCAGGTGCTCGACACCACCATCGCCAACGTGGCGTTGCCGACCATTTCCGGCAACCTGGGCGTGAGTTCGGAGCAGGGCACCTGGGTGATCACCTCGTTTGCGGTGAGTAACGCCATCGCGTTGCCGCTCACCGGCTGGTTGAGCCGGCGCTTTGGCGAGGTGAAGCTGTTTCTGTGGGCGACCATCCTGTTTGTGCTGGCCTCGTTCCTGTGCGGGATTTCCACCTCGATGCCCGAGTTGATCGGCTTTCGGGTGCTGCAAGGTTTGGTCGCCGGGCCGTTGTACCCGATGACGCAGACGCTGTTGATCGCGGTCTACCCACCCGCCAGGCGCGGGATGGCCCTGGCGTTACTGGCAATGGTCACGGTGGTGGCACCGATTGCAGGCCCTATCCTCGGCGGCTGGATCACTGACAGCTACAGCTGGCCGTGGATCTTTTTCATCAACGTGCCCATCGGTATCTTCGCGGTGATGGTGGTGCGCTCGCAATTGAAGAAGCGTCCGGTGGTTACCAGCTATCAGCCGATGGATTACGTTGGTTTGTTGAGCCTGATCGTCGGGGTCGGCGCCTTGCAGATCATCCTCGACAAGGGCAATGACCTGGACTGGTTCGAATCCAATTTCATCATCATTGGTGCGGCCATTTCGGTGATCGCCCTGGCGGTGTTCGTCATCTGGGAAATGACCGACAAGCACCCGGTGGTCAACCTGCGGCTGTTCGCACACCGTAATTTCCGTATCGGCACCATCGTGTTGATCCTGGGGTATGCGGGCTTTTTCGGCATCAACCTGATCCTGCCGCAGTGGCTGCAAACCCAGATGGGCTATACCGCCACTTGGGCCGGGCTGGCGGTGGCACCGATCGGTATCCTGCCGGTGCTGATGTCGCCGTTCGTAGGCAAGTACGCGCACAAGTTCGACCTGCGCTTGCTGGCAGGCCTGGCGTTCCTGGCGATTGGCCTGAGCTGCTTTATGCGCGCCGGTTTCACCAACGAAGTGGACTTTACCCATATCGCCATGGTGCAGCTGTTCATGGGTATCGGCGTGGCGCTGTTCTTCATGCCGACCTTGAGCATCCTGATGTCCGACCTGCCACCGCACCAGATCGCCGACGGCGCAGGGCTTGCGACGTTCCTGCGCACCCTGGGCGGCAGCTTTGCGGCGTCGCTGACCACCTGGATCTGGATTCGCCGGGCGGACCAGCACCATGCCTACATGAGCGAGAACATGACCACCTACGACTCGGCCACCCGGGATGCCTTGCAGGCGTTGGGCGGGGCAGGGCAGAAGGCGTACACGCAGCTGGACCAGATTCTCACCAGCCAGGCGTACATGATGTCCACCGTGGATTACTTCACGTTGCTGGGGTGGATGTTCATGGGCTTGATGTTGCTGGTGTGGCTGGCCAAGCCGCCATTTACCGCAAAGGCAGGGCCAGCAGCCTCGGGCCACTGATAGCCAAGGCTGAAATGCAATCAAACTGTGGGAGGGGGCTTGCCCCCTCCCACAGTTTAATCTCTGTTCACATTGACCAGTGGTGTTTGAGAGTCAGGCGCCAGGCAGTGCCAACTGCGGGTTGACGAAATCAAACGCCGTCAGTTGAAACCCTTGCTCATCCACCTGCAATGCCCACCCTTGCTTGTCCCAGTCCCCCAGCACAATGCGCTTGGCCGCCTGGTCGCCGATCTGCAACTTATGGATCGCAGGGCGGTGCGTATGGCCGTGGACCAGGGTGTGCACGCCGAACTGCTGCATCAACCGCGGCACTTCTTCGGGCGTGACATCGACAATATCGTTGGCCTTCATGCGCACTTGGGCAGAGCTTTCGCTACGTAGTTTGCGTGCCAGTTTGTGGCGCGTGCCCAGGGGCAGATGGCGCAGGATAAACAACACAATCGGGTTACGCAGGATGCGCCGCAGCTTCATATAGCCAAGGTCGCGGGTGCAGAGGCTGTCGCCGTGCATCAGCAGCACAGGCTCGCCATACAATTGCACAACACTCGGGTCCTTGAGCAAGGTGGCGCCTGCCGCTTTGCAGAACGCCTTGCCGATCAGGAAATCGCGGTTGCCATGCATGATGAAAATCGGGGTGCCGCTGTCGCTCAGTTCACGCAACGCCGTACAGATGGAACGCTGGAAGGCAGTCATGCCATCGTCGCCAATCCAGGCTTCGAAGAAGTCCCCCAGAATGTACAACGCCTGGGCGCCACGGGCGCGGCCGTGGAGCAGATCCAGAAACGCCCGGGTAATGTCCGGGCGCTCCTCTTCCAGATGCAAATCTGAAATCAGTAATATCACCCAACGATCTCGGCTTTCTCGACGATCACGTCTTCGGCTGGAACGTCCTGGTGACCGGCCTTGGAGGTGGTGGACACGCCTTTGATCTTGTCGACAACGTCCTGGCCTTCGGTGACTTTACCGAACACCGCGTAGCCCCAACCCTGCACGTTCTTGCCGCTGTGGTTGAGGAAGGCGTTGTCGGCGACGTTGATGAAGAACTGCGCGGAGGCCGAATGCGGCTCCATGGTACGGGCCATGGCGACGGTGTACTTGTCGTTGGAAAGGCCGTTGTCCGCTTCGTTCTGGATGCTTGGGCGCTTGTCTTTCTTTTCTTTCATGCCAGGCTCGAAACCGCCGCCCTGGATCATGAAGTTGCCGATGACACGGTGGAAAACGGTGTTTTCGTAGTGGCCGGCTTTCACGTATTCGATGAAGTTGGCGACGGTGATCGGCGCCTTGTCGGCGTTCAGCTCGATGACGATGTCACCGTGGTTGGTGGTCAGTTTGACTTGAGTCATGTTCACTACTCTTTTCAGGGAATTCGTGGGTTTGGGCGCCTGGGCGCCACGACCGGTTTGGCGAAGCTTGGGCCAAGACGCGCAGTTTAGCGTGCCTTGCAGGAATTTCGAGGTGGTTTTTTACCGCGCCTGTCATTAAAGCAGCAATTAAAGCA
This sequence comes from Pseudomonas sp. P867, assembly GCF_019891455.1. NCBI lineage: Bacteria > Pseudomonadati > Pseudomonadota > Gammaproteobacteria > Pseudomonadales > Pseudomonadaceae > Pseudomonas > Pseudomonas sp. P867. The sequence goes on from NZ_JAFLXB010000009.1 coordinate 164,785, forward strand.
GCAGTTTTCGACCGCGCTCTGTCAGGTGGTTGACAGCTTCGGCTATGATAAGCCCTTTGTTTTATCTGGCCTGACCCGGCCACGAACCTGTCTGTTCAAGGATCCTATGAGCAAGCCCACTGTCGACCCTACCTCGAATGCCAAGGCCGGACCTGCCGTCCCGGTCAATTTCCTGCGCCCGATCATCCAGGCGGACCTGGATTCGGGCAAGCATACGCAGATCGTCACCCGCTTCCCGCCAGAGCCCAACGGCTACCTGCACATCGGTCACGCCAAGTCGATCTGTGTGAACTTCGGCCTGGCCCAGGAGTTCGGTGGCGTCACGCACCTGCGTTTCGACGACACCAACCCGGCCAAGGAAGACCAGGAATACATCGACGCCATTGAAAGCGACATCAAGTGGCTGGGCTTCGAATGGTCCGGTGAAGTGCGCTATGCCTCCAAGTATTTCGACCAGTTGTTCGACTGGGCTGTCGAGCTGATCAAGGCCGGCAAGGCCTATGTGGACGACCTGACTCCGGAGCAGGCCAAGGAGTACCGTGGCACGCTGACCGAGCCGGGCAAGAACAGCCCGTTCCGCGACCGTTCGGTGGAAGAGAACCTGGACTGGTTCAACCGTATGCGCGCCGGCGAGTTCCCGGACGGCGCCCGCGTGCTGCGTGCCAAGATCGACATGGCCTCGCCGAACATGAACCTGCGCGACCCGATCATGTATCGCATCCGCCATGCCCACCACCACCAGACCGGTGACAAGTGGTGCATCTACCCCAACTACGACTTCACCCACGGTCAGTCGGACGCCATCGAAGGCATCACCCACTCCATCTGCACCCTGGAGTTCGAAAGCCATCGCCCACTGTACGAGTGGTTCCTGGACAGCCTGCCGGTACCGGCGCACCCGCGTCAGTACGAATTCAGCCGCCTGAACCTGAACTACACCATCACCAGCAAGCGCAAGCTCAAGCAACTGGTGGATGAAAAGCACGTACATGGCTGGGATGACCCGCGCATGTCCACGCTGTCGGGCTTCCGTCGCCGTGGCTACACCCCGGCGTCGATCCGCAACTTCTGCGACATGGTCGGCACCAACCGTTCCGACGGTGTGGTCGACTTCGGGATGCTGGAATTCAGCATCCGCCAGGACCTCGACGCCAACGCCCCCCGCGCCATGTGCGTGCTGCGGCCGTTGAAGGTAGTGATCACCAACTACCCGGAAGGCCAGGTCGAGAACCTCGAACTGCCGCGTCATCCGCAGAAGGAAGAGCTGGGCGTGCGCAAATTGCCATTCGCCCGCGAAATCTACATCGACCGCGACGACTTCATGGAAGAGCCGCCCAAGGGCTACAAGCGCCTGGAGCCGAACGGCGAAGTGCGCCTGCGCGGCAGCTACGTGATCCGTGCGGACGAAGCGATCAAGGACGCCGATGGCAACATCGTCGAACTGCGCTGCTCGTACGATCCGGACACCCTGGGCAAGAACCCTGAAGGCCGCAAGGTCAAGGGTGTGGTCCACTGGGTGCCAGCCGCTGCCAGCATCGAATGCGAAGTGCGCCTGTACGATCGTCTGTTCCGCTCGCCGAACCCCGAGAAGGCCGAAGACAGCGCGAGTTTCCTCGACAACATCAACCCTGACTCCCTGCAAGTGCTCACTGGTTGTCGTGCCGAGCCATCGCTTGGCGACGCACAGCCGGAAGACCGTTTCCAGTTCGAGCGCGAAGGTTACTTCTGCGCAGATATCAAGGACTCCAAACCTGGTGCTCCGGTATTCAACCGTACCGTGACCTTGCGAGATTCGTGGGGCCAGTGATTCTGTTTAAGGAACTGTCGTGCTAACGATCTACAACACACTCAGCAAGACCAAAGAAGTCTTCAAGCCCCTGGATGGCAACAAGGTGCGCATGTACGTGTGCGGCATGACCGTGTACGACTACTGCCACATCGGCCACGGCCGCAGCATGGTTGCCTTCGACCTGGTGACCCGCTGGTTGCGTTTCAGCGGCTATGACTTGACCTATGTGCGCAACATCACTGACATCGACGACAAGATCATCAACCGCGCCAACGAAAACGGCGAGTCGTTCGACGCGCTGACCGAGCGCATGATCGCCGCCATGCACGAGGACGAGGCGCGCCTCAACATCCTCAAGCCGGACATGGAACCGCGTGCCACGGACCACATCCCTGGCATGCACGCGATGATCCAGACCCTGATCGACAAGGGTTACGCCTACGCCCCAGGCAATGGTGACGTGTACTACCGCGTCGCCAAGTTCATGGGCTACGGCAAGCTCTCGCGCAAGAAGATCGAAGACCTGCGCATCGGCGCGCGCATCGAAGTCGACGAAGCCAAGCAGGACCCGCTCGACTTCGTGCTCTGGAAAGGGACCAAGCCCGGCGAGCCAAGCTGGGAATCGCCGTGGGGCCCGGGGCGTCCGGGCTGGCACATCGAATGCTCGGTAATGTCCACCTGCTGCCTGGGCGAGACCTTCGATATTCATGGCGGCGGCAGCGACCTGGAGTTCCCGCACCACGAAAACGAAATCGCCCAGAGCGAAGCCGCCACTGGCAAGACCTACGCCAACGCCTGGATGCACTGCGGCATGATCCGCATCAATGGCGAGAAGATGTCCAAGTCCTTGAACAACTTCTTCACCATCCGCGACGTGCTGGAAAAGTACCACCCGGAAGTAGTGCGTTACCTGCTGGTGTCCAGCCACTACCGCAGCGCCATCAACTACTCGGAAGACAACCTCAAGGACGCCAAGGGCGCCCTGGAGCGTTTCTACCACGCGTTGAAAGGCTTGCCAGCGGTGGCACCTGCTGGTGGCGAAACGTTCGTGGCACGCTTTACCGAAGTCATGAACGACGACTTCGGCACGCCGGAAGCCTGCGCGGTGCTGTTCGAGATGGTGCGTGAGATCAACCGCTTGCGTGAGACTGATCTCGACGCGGCAGCGGGCCTGGCGGCGCGCCTCAAAGAACTGGCCAGCGTACTGGGTGTGTTGCAGATGGAAGCCGATGACTTCCTGCAGGCCGGCGCTGAAGGGCGTGTGGATGCGGCGCAGGTGGATGCGTTGATTCAGGCGCGTCTGGCTGCTCGGGCTAACAAGGACTGGGCGGAATCCGACCGTATCCGTGACCAACTGACCGCGATGGGTGTGGTGTTGGAAGACGGGAAGGGTGGGACGACGTGGCGGTTGGCTGATTGACCGTTGAAAGCTGCATGCTGAATAAAAAACGCCCCGACTGGTTCGGGGCGTTTTTTGCATATTGCTAAGTTTTTCGAATTAAACCTCTATTCGTGTCCAAGACCTGCATAGTCAGAGCGGAGGTCTCACCGAACACGGCTCTGAAATTTTTCCTGCTTGGTATTGGCAGTCTTCTATCAACGTCCCGTCTCGGCCCCACTGCCGTGATTGTCCGTTTCTCTCGCCGTGTGCGTATTCGGTAGAATAAAGTTGAGTTCCATCCTCAGACCAACCTTGCATCTTTCCATGAAGTTTTCCATCTTTATAGATTGAGTGCTTTCTTTTTTGTCCGTTGTCATACCATTCTATGTCGTCGCCTTGGCGGTTATGATTTTCGCCTTGTTCCCATTGACTGACTTTTATGCCGTCAATGTTCCATTCGTGGCTTATTCTAATGCGCTGATTTTTATAGAGTGTTTGTGATTCGGTCTCGCCGTTTGCGAAATATTTGACGTCCCAGCCATCCAACTGCCCACGGTCATAATCTTGTATATTTTTTAGTGTGCCGTCTTCATAGTAATAATTTGATATTCCTGAGCGACTGCCGTCTAAGTATTTTTCCATGGATTCAGGATTTCCGTTAGCGTACAGTTTGACTCTTGGGCCATTTAGCACTCCATTTACATAATGCTCACGGATCTTGATTTTTCCTGTCAGGTCGTAAGTTATGTACTCGCCGTCAGTGATAATTCCGTTATTGTAATTTATGGATTTTTCAATTTTTCCGTTTTTGTGGCGAACAATGCTTTTTCCTTCACGTTGCCCCTGCGCACTCATTTCAATAGAACTCGAAACCATGCCGTTGCTATGAAAGGTGCGGAATTTATGGATGAATTTGCTCGCAGCATAGTCTTCATTGTCGACGAATCCATCGGCCGCAATCTTCTTGGTTTTTTTATCGTAGATATATACTTTCCAGGCTTTTAGTTTTTGGTCATAAGTTTGGGGTTGCTCTATGAAAAAAAGACTGCGCGCAGCTGGAACGGGTCGGTAATTCTTGTCTAGGTACATTTTTCCATCAATTAGCACATCTGTGAGTGATCTGCATATTTCACCCGTGCAGGTAGCGAATTTGGTTGCCATCGGTATTTTTCGATCACAATCGTGATGTGTGATAAATAGTGCGGCTCCATCATCAGCGTATTTTTTGATTTTCTTAACTTCTGCTAGGAAATTTTCGACAGGAACGCCGATGGAGTCCGGTGTGATATGCAGTTTAGAAGTGCCACAACTGTGTTCTGTCGAAAGCGTCAGACGAACTGCCCCCATGAGCTTTACGCCGAAAGAGTCCGTGGTTTCTGTATCCATGTCGAGATAGGTTGCATTCATTTTTATATTTAGGATTGTCGATAAGTGAGTCTGTTCGGCTTGAGCGTATATTGCATTCGAGATGAGTGCTAGTGTCACTAAGAATTTCTTATATTCGAATTGCATCCCGATTGTCCATTAATTGACTTGTATAGAGAGGGTAAAGTTTTGGGTGGCGGCTGTGCGTGACTTCGATTTACGTTTGAGTGGAAGGTGTGCCCGCTAGAAACGCTCAATGGAGTATCGGGCACCAAAGAGAAGACTATGGGTCAATCGTTGACTACAAAGAAGAGAGGGTTTCTGGCGCGGACGTAGGATGTTTCTTTGGAAAATATGTCACGGTGCTTTACGTTGTTCGTGCTTGCGGGTGTTCAATAGCTGACGGTAAAAGGGGGGGTCTACTTGTACCAACATAGCGGCATCCCTCATCACTTCTACCTTTGAACACCGTTCAATTTAGGGCTGCTTCTTTAGGTGGACACCGTGCGTCTAGAGTTTAACCGAGCTGCGAAACCCGGTCGCTGAATTTGCAGCGACCGCCAAAGATTAGGCGGCCATTTTCTGAGCGGCAACCCTAAAGAGCTGTAGGGCGTTTCCTTGCAATGGGCTCCGAAGTGCTGCTGAGTTTATAAGCACTACCAGTCGTGTAGTTATGAACAGTCGCATGGTATTCACCGTTCTTGAAATGCAGGGCAACTCCGTCATCCAGCGCGTAGGCGGGGTGTATGTTTTTAAGTCGAACCAGTTCAACAAACGAAGATTCTCTCCCCACCTCTGAGCTGAAGTGCGGGCACAGCGCGCCAGGGAGAAAACCCAGTCCGTCGACCAGCGCATATACGCCCCCTGAGTCGGAATGCCCGTGGTCGAACCAGCAGATGGCGCCGGCACTGACGCCGCAAAGCACTTTGCCGTGTTCCTGGGCTTGCTTCAAAAGGGCGGTCACGTCAAATTCACGCCAGATTGCCAGTAAGGCTCGGGTGTTGCCGCCGGCCACATAGATGATGTCAGCCTGCTCAAACAGCGCGGCAACATGAGCTGGGGCTGGAAAAGGCGGAATGAAAAACGTCAATGGCACAACGGTGCAGCCGGCGCTTTGGTATTTGAGCGTGAAGTCGGCAATCTTCGGACGGTCATCGCCATTGGCGGTGGAGATATAGAGCACCGTGGGCTGGGTTTTGCCCGACGAAGCGACGATATATTCGTCGATGCGGGTCATGCGCGTCATGTCCTCGCTGGACTCGCCGCCGATGACAATGATGTTTTTATCCATGGTGAACTCCTGTCTCAGCACAGCGGGCATACCCAGGTCTTAGGACATTTCCCAAAATGCCCGTAGGGTTTGACGCTCATTCCATCCTAGCTTTAGATGGTTGCCACGACCAAACCCAAGACGAAACTGGCGGTGATTCAAATGGATTGTATTTTCTGCAGCATTGTCCGCAAAACTTCCCCGGCCCATATCCTGTGGGAGGATGATCAGCATATGGCGTTCCTGTCGATCTTCCCTAACACACCGGGCTTCAGCGTGGTGATTCCAAAGCAGCATTACGGCAGCTATGCGTTTGCGCAGTCGGATGAAGTGTTGGCAGGGCTCGCGGTCGCAGCAAAGAAAACCGCACAACAGATCGACCGCGCATTTCCCGATGTGGCGCGTACGGGGATGATTCTGGAAGGGTATGGGGTGGACCACCTGCATGCGAAGTTGTTTCCCATGCATGGGACCGGGCGGGACAGCACGTTCAAGCCGTTGAGCTCGCAGGTGGATAAGTTTTTTGAGGCTTATGAGGGCTATATCTCTTCCCACGATTTTGTGCGGGCGGATGATGCCGAATTGGCGGAATTGGCGGCAAGAATCCGATCCTTCGCCTAGCACCCATCCAACTGTGGGAGCTGGCTTGCCTGCGATAGCGGTGGGCCAGCCAACCTCTTCAGTGACTGATCCGACCTCATCGCAGGCAAGCCAGCTCCCACATTTTTATGTGCCTGCCTGAGAGGTCAGCGGCGGCTGCTGACTTCAGCCGGCACATCGTCACCGGCCATGCGCTTGCGGAATAGGGCGGTTCGCGCCAACAGCAGTGTGGTGACCGGCACGGTGATCGCGAGCAAAACCGGAATCAACCAACCATGCAACACCGGCCCGGACTTGAGCACCGAAAAATAGATAATCGACGCCAATGCCACGCACCATGCGCCCAATGTCGAGGCGAGTGCCGGCGGGTGCATGCGTTGGAAAAACTCCTTCATCCGCAGCAAGCCAATCGCGCCAATCAACGCAAACACACTGCTGAGCACCAGCAGCACCCCCACTATCACTTCAACCCATAACGGCATCATTCAATCACCTCCCCACGCAGCAGGAATTTCGCCAGGGCAAACGAGCCGACGAAGCCGAACAGCGCAATCAACAGCGCCGCTTCAAAGTAGGTATCACTGGCATAGCGAATACCGAGCACCAGCATCATCAGCATGGCCAGGATGTACAGGTAGTCCAGCGCCAGGACTCGGTCCTGGGCGGACGGGCCTTTGAACAGGCGGATCAGGGTCAGCACCATCGCCAGCGAGAACAGGAACAGGCTGGCCAGGATCGCATTGGAGAGCAGGGCGCTCATTCGAAGATCTCCATCAGGGGCCGCTCGTAGGTGGCTTTGAAGTGCTGGATAAACAGGGCTTCATCGTCAAGGTCGAATACGTGCAGCAGCAAGATGCTACGGTCCAGCGCCAGTTCCGACCAAATGGTGCCGGGGATCACCGTGGTAATCATCGACAGCGCGGCAAGGCCGTTGGGGCTGTGCAGGTCCAGGGGGATCCTGATGAAGCGCGAGCGCGGCGGGCGTGTGCCGCAGGTCAGTACACCCCACGCCACTTGCAGGTTGGAGACGATCACGTCGCGGCCCACCAACAGGAACAGGCGCAGGATCACGCCAGGGCGACGCAGGCTGATCGGCTGCGGGCGCAGCGGCGCCATCAGCAAAGGCGCGAGAAAGCCCAGCAGCGCGCCCAGCAGCAGGTTGCCGGGGCTGATCGACAGGTTCAGCAGCAGCCACAACACCCACAGGGCCAGCGACAACCAGGGTGCAGGAAACAGGCGCTTCATGGTTGCACCTCCAGCGCAGCGGCCTTGGCTTCAGGGCTCGGCACGGGCCGCGTGGCCATTACCGCCATCACATAGCTTTCCGGGTTGTTCAGGCTCTTGGCGGTGGCCAGGGTGTAGCGCATCAAGGGTTCGGCCTTGAACGTCAAGGCGATGCTCAAGCCCAGCAGCACGAAGATCGGCACGCACTCGTAGCGTCGCAGCAGCGGTGAAGGGCGCTCTTCCGGGGTCCAGAAGCGCTGGATGCCAAGGCGGGCGAAGGCGATCAGCGACGCCAGGCCGGACAGAATCAGCAGCGCCACCAGGCCCCAGGCTGCAGGACGGATCGATTCGTCCACGGCGTTGCCCAGGCCCAGTGGGTTGATCAGCGCACTCAACAGGCTGAGCTTGCCGATGAACCCCGACAATGGCGGCATGCCGATAATCAGCAGCGCGCAGGCGATAAAGCTCAAACCGAGGAAGGCCATGGTCCAGGGGATGACCTGGCCGACCACGGCTTTCTGCTCATCGTCCAGGTTCACACCCGGACGCGGATGCAGCGACTCCATGGCCTTGGGCAGCGCATCAATCTCTTCATCAAGCGGCAGGTCGTTGGCCGAGCGCGAACGCTCGATCAATTCAGCCAGCAGGAACAGCGCACTCAATGCCAGGGTGGAGCTGACCAGATAGAACAATGCCCCAGCGGTCAGGCTTGGCTGGGCAAACCCTACCGCCGACAGCAGGATCCCGGCCGAGACCAGAATGCTCAGGCTCGCCATGCGCTCCAGGCGTTGCGCCGCCACCATCGCCAGCGCCGCGCACACGATGGTCGCCATGCCGCCATACACCAGCCAGTCGCCGCCAAACAGCGCCGAAGCGCCGGCCTGGCCGGAAAACAGCAGGGTCCACAGGCGTAGCACGGTGTACACGCCAACCTTGGTCATGATCGCAAACATCGCCGCCACCGGCGCACTGGCCGAGGAGTAGGCGGGCGCCAGCCAGAAGTTCAGCGGCCACATGCCGGCCTTGGCCAGAAACGCGGTCGCCAGGATCGCTGCGCCAGCGTGCAGCAGGCCGCGATCAGCCTCCGGCACCAGCGGGATTTTCAGCGCCAGGTCAGCGAAATTCAGCGTGCCGGTGACGCCGTAGATCATCGCCGCGCCAATCAGGAACAGCGACGACGCCAGCAGGTTGATCGCAATGTAATGCAGGCCGGACGACACCCGAGCACGACCCGAACCATGCAGCATCAGGCCGTAGGACGCCGCCAGCAGCACCTCGAAGAACACGAACAAGTTGAACAAGTCCGCGGTGAGAAATGCGCCGTACAGACCCATCAGCTGGATCTGGAACAGCGCATGGAAGCTAGTGCCCGCACGGTCCCAGCGGGCCATGGCGAAGAGCAATGCGCTTACGCCGATAACCCCGGTGAGCACCAGCATCAGCGCCGAGAGCTGGTCCACCACCAACACGATGCCGAACGGTACTTGCCAGTTACCCGGCAGGTACACGCCGATCGAGCCGGGCCCGCCTTTTTGTGTCCAGTACAGCAACAGGACGGCCACGCCCAGGCCGATCAAGCTGGAGACCAGGTTGATTTTGGCCTTCAGCGGCCGGCGTTTCTCGCCGAGCATCAGCATCAGCGCCGCCGTGAACAACGGCAGCAGAATCGGCGCAACGATCAGTTGATTGACCCAATTCATTCCTTCGGCTCCCGGCCATCCACATGGTCAGTGCCGGTCAGGCCCCGGGATGCCAGCAGCACCACCAGGAACAACGCGGTCATGGCGAAGCTGATCACGATGGCTGTAAGTACCAGGGCCTGGGGCAGGGGGTCGGTGTAGTTGAGCAGGTCTTGGGGCACGCCGTCCTTGATGATCGGTTCCTTGCCGATAAACAGGCTGCCCATGCTGAAAATGAACAGATTGACCCCGTACGACAACAGGCACAGGCCCATCACCACCTGGAATGTCCGTGGCCGCAGCACCAGCCAGACGCCGGAGGCCGCCAGGACCCCAATGGCAATTGCGATGACTTCTTCCATCAGGCGGCTCCTTCGGTTGCAGCAACGACTTTGGGCTGGTTGCTCGGTTTATGTGCTCGCACAGATTGGTGGCCGAGGGCGGTCAGCATCAGCAGCGTCGAGCCCACGACCATGGCGTACACGCCAATGTCGAAGAACAACGCACTGGCGATATGGATATCGCCGAGCAGTGGCACGTGGAAATGCCAGGTATGGGTGGTCAGGAACGGGTATCCGGCGAACAGCGCGCCAAGGCCGGTCAAGGTCGCCGACAGCAGGCCGAAGCCCATCCAGCGCATGGGCCGCAGGCTCATCTGCGCTTCGACCCATTGGGTGCCCGCCACCATGTATTGCAGGATAAACGCTACCGACATCACCAGCCCGGCGACAAACCCGCCGCCTGGTTGGTTGTGACCGCGCAGGAACAGGTAGAACGACACCACCAGCGCAATCGGCAACAGCAGGCGCACCAGCACCGCCGGCACCATCATAAAGCCCAGCGCGGTGTCACTGGCCTGGCGCGGGTTGACCAGGTCGGTGGCCACGTCCGGTGCCAATTGGCGCTGTTGCGCCGGCAACTCCATGCTTTCCTTGGACGGGCGGAAGCGTCGCAGCAAGGCATATACGGTCAAGGCCACGGCACCCAGCACGGTGATTTCGCCCAGCGTATCGAAGCCCCGGAAGTCCACGAGCATCACGTTCACCACATTGCTGCCGCCGCCTTCGGGCAGGGCGCGGCTCAAGTAGAACGAGGAGATATCGTTGGGTGTCTGGCGGGTCAGCATCGCGTAGGACAACAGCGCCATGCCGCCGCCCACTACAGTGGACAGCAACAAGTCGCGCACCCGGCGAATGCGCGCCTTGCGCAAGGTGTTGGGTAATGGCCAAACCTCCTCGATACGCCGTGGCAGCCAGCGCAGGCCGAGCAGGATCAGCACGGTGGTCACCACTTCCACCACCAATTGGGTCAGGGCCAGGTCCGGCGCCGAGAACCACACGAAGGTCACGCACGTCATCAGGCCGCACACGCTGACCATGGTCAGGGCCGCCAACCGGTGATACTTGGCTTGCCAGGCGGCGCCCAGCGCGCAGGCAATCGCCAGCAACCACAGGGTGACGAACACGATGGAGCCCGCAATCTTCGGCCGGTCGCCCCAGGTGAGGCCACTGTTGATCATGGGGATCATGGCCCCGATCACCGCGACGATCACCAGCAGGAACAATTGGGTTTGCAGGCGCTTGGTGCTGATGCGTTTTTCGATCCTGCGCACACCGCGCATCATCACCACCAGGCAGCGCTCGAAGCCACGCTTGCCGTTGAAATAGCCGATCAGCGGCGGGTATTCGAAGCGGCCACGCTTGAGTTGCTTGCGCAGCATCAGGTACAGCACCACGCCGCCGGTCATTGCCACCAGGCTCATAATCATTGGCGCGTTCCAGCCGTGCCAGATCGCCAGGCTGTACTCGGGCAGCACACCACCGACCACGGGCAACGCCGCAGCGGCAAGGATCGAGCCGACCACCTGGGCCGGGAAAATCCCCACCAGCAGGCAGGTGAACACCAGCAATTCCACCGGCGCACGCATCCAGCGCGGTGGCTCGTGAGGCGTGTGCGGCAAGTCGGTAGCCGGTGGGCCGAAGAACACATCCACGGTAAAGCGCAGGGCGTAGGCCACGCTGAACGTACCGGCGATGGTCGCAATCACCGGCAGGGCGATTTCCACCCATTGGGTCGACGAGATGAATACGGTTTCGGCAAAGAACATCTCTTTGGACAGGAAGCCATTGAGCAACGGCACACCGGCCATGGAGGCGCTGGCTACCATGGCCAGGGTCGCGGTAAACGGGATCAGACGCACCAGGCCACTGAGCTTGCGGATATCCCGCGTGCCGCTTTCGTGGTCGATGATGCCCGCCGCCATGAACAGCGAGGCCTTGAAAGTGGCGTGGTTGAGGATATGGAACACTGCGGCGACCGCGGCCAGCGGGCTGTTGAGGCCCAGCAGCAGGGTGATCAGCCCTAGGTGACTGATGGTGGAGTAGGCCAGCAGGCCCTTGAGATCGTTTTGGAACATGGCGCAGTAAGCGCCGAGGAGGAGGGTGAGGGCGCCGGCACCGCCGACGATCCAGAACCATTCTTCGCTGCCGGACAGCGACGGCCACAGGCGGGCCAGCAGGAACACGCCGGCCTTCACCATCGTCGCCGAATGCAGATACGCCGAAACCGGGGTCGGTGCCGCCATGGCATGGGGCAGCCAGAAGTGGAACGGGAACTGCGCGCTTTTGCTCAAGGCGCCGATCAGCACCAGGGCCAGCATGACCGGGTACAGCGAGTGCGCGCGAATCTGGTCGCCCGCCGCCAGCACCTGGTCCAGGTCATAGCTGCCGACGATATGCCCCAGCAGCATCACCCCGGCCAGTAGGCACAAGCCGCCGGCGCCAGTGACCATCAGCGCCATGTACGCACCACGCCGCGCATCGGCGCGGTGGTGCCAATAGCCGATCAGCAGGAACGAGAACAGGCTGGTCAGTTCCCAGAAGAACACGATCTGAATCAGGTTGCCGGAAATCACCAGGCCAAGCATGGCGCCCATGAACGCGAGGAAGAACGCAAAGAAGCGCGGCACCGGATCGTCCGGCGACATGTAATAACGCGCATACAACGACACCAGCGTGCCGATGCCGAGCACCAGCATCGAGAACAGCCAGGCAAAGCCGTCCATGCGCAACACGAAGTTAAGCCCAAGACTGGGCAACCACATGAATTCTTCGCGTATCACGCCACCATGGGCGATCTGGGGGTAGAGCAGTGCGACTTGAATAGTGCCGACCAATGCCACCAGGCCGGCCAGCAGGGATTCGGTATTACGTGCGTTGTGCGGCAGCAAGGCCGCCAGACAGCTGCCAATGAATGGCAGAAGCAGTAGAACTATCAGGGACATAGGCTTCTAATCTGCGGGAGTTTGGGATGCATCATACGTGCCGCTTTCACGATCACCAAACGGCAAGATGTGGCAGGATCCTACAAGGTAGGCCGAAACCTCTCATTCAGCACTGGTTCAAAACCCTTGAATTGAAACGCTAACCCCTGTGGGAGCCGGGCTTGCCCGCGATGACGATAGAGCGGGCACCACGGGGTTTGCAGGTTATCCCTGACGCTCCTGTTCCAAGGCATCTGCGAGTTCAATTGCCTTCTGCCCCTTCGTCTTCATCTCACTCACAATCACCGCTACCACAATCAACACCGCCCCGACCATTGCAATCGGCGGGAAGCGCTCTCCGGCAATTCGCCCGACCACGCCTGCCCACACCGGCTCGCCGGCATAGATCAAGGTAGCCCGGGTTGGCGACACACTCTGCTGCGCCCAATTCATCGCGACCTGGATCACCGCACTGGTCAAGCCCAGGCCCACGGCGCTGAACAGCAACAGCCAAGAAAAGCCCGGCAACGCCTCGCCCATGGGCACCACCATCATGAACGACAGCACCGAAGCGGTGGCCAGTTGCACCACGGTCACCCGGCGAATATCTACCTGGCCGGCAAATGCACTGATCAAGATGATCTCGGCCGCTATTGCCACGGCACCGATCAGCGTAGCGATTTCACCTGGGCTGAAGTTCAGTGAAGCCCCCGCCGGGCCAGTCAACAGCATCAACCCGGCAAACGCCAGCATGATGCCGATGCTGGGCATCAACCCGGGGCGACGGCCCAGCACCAGCCACTGCAACAGCGGCACGAACGGTACATACAACGCGGTGATAAACGCCGACTGGCTGCTCAGGATGGTCTGCAAGCCAATCGTCTGCAAACCGTAGCCAAACATGATCGCCACCCCGATAAACACCCCGGCCTTCAATTCGAACAGGGTCAGGTCGCGCAGGGTGCGCAAGGAAAAGAACCCCACCACAATTGTCGCCGCCGCGAAGCGCAGCCCCACAAAAAACATCGGCCCGCTGACGGTCATGGCATGTTGCACCAGCAAAAAGGTACCGCCCCAGATCATGGTGATCACCACCAGGATGCATTCGGCTTTGCTGAAGCGGTTGAATCGCGAAGGGGAGGTCGGGGCTGTCATGGCGGCTCGGTCTTGCAAGGGAAAGGCACGGACCGCACAATGCGCCGCACGCTGGGCAGTATACTGCGCACACCCACCTATTGAGCAATATAGTGCACAAAGAAAATCCGCAACGGGCCTCGGTCCTGCAGCACGTCAGCCAGAACGTCCGTCGCCTGCGCCACGCCGCCGACCTGAGCCAGACTGCGCTCTCGGAAAAGTCCGGGGTCAGCCGGCGCATGCTGGTGGCGATTGAAGCGGGGGAGAAGAACGTCAGCTTGTCCACTTTGGATCGTGTGGCTGAAGCGTTGGACGTGGCGTTCAGTGATCTGATTCAGGCGCCGGATGTGCGGGACCATAGCCGTATCAACGAGCTGGCCTGGGCGGGCGAGATTGTCGGCAGTAAGGCGGTGCTGCTGGCCAAGGCCACGGCACGGCGTGAAGTCGAATTGTGGGAGTGGCGGCTTGAACCCGGTGATCGTTATTGCCCGGACCCTGATTTGGAAGGGTGGAGCGAACAACTGTTCGTGTTCGAGGGCAGCCTGACGCTGGTGATAGGTGATCAGGAAAATGTCATCGAGGCTGGAGAGTTCTTTATGTTCGCCAGCCACCAGCCCCATGCTTATCGCAATGATGGGAACGCGGCGGTACGGTTTGTTCGAAATGTGGTGATTTGAGCAACAATAAGGGCGAACTGGCATGAGTGAATCCACCCGCGTTGCCGATGTACTGATCATCGGCGGCGGCCTGAGCGGTACGATGCTGGCCGTGCAACTGCTGCGCCTGCCGGGCACGCGGCGCATCCTGGTGATTGAGCCGCGTGCTGAGCTGGGGCGGGGCGAGGCCTATAGCGCGGTCGAGCTGGGTCATACCTTGAACGGCAATGCGGCGCGCATGAGCGTCGATCCGGACAACCCCGACGACCTGACCCAATGGCTCACTGACTACATCGCTGGCGGTGGTTGGCCGGAGTCGGATCAGCAGCATGTGCCCATCAGCGAACTGTTCCCGCCACGCGGGATTTTCGGGCTGTACGCGCAACAGCGCTTGGCCGAGGCCAAGGCGTTGTCTACGTCGACCGTCGAGCATATCCGCGCCGAAGGGGTGGACCTGCAAGTCGACGCAGCCTCCACGCTGTTGACCCTCGATAATGGGGAGCAACTGCGTGGCACTTTTGCGGTATTGGCCACCGGCATGTTCCCGGCAGCGCGCACGCCCCTAACCGAGTCCAGCGGTTTGAACGCCGCAGCCATGGACCCATGGGACGTGCAAGCGATGACCCAACTCGACCCGCAATCAACGGTACTGATCATCGGCTCCGGGTTGACCATGGTCGATGCCGTGGTGTCGCTGGAACAGGCCGGGCATCGCGGTCCCATCGAGATCTTTTCGCGCCACGGCCTGTTGCCCCATGTGCGCAGACAGCCGCCAAGTTGGGATGACTTCCTGGCCGCCGATTACAACCTGCGCAGCCCTCGGCAATTGCTGCGTGAGGTGCGACGCCAATGTCAGTTCGCGCTGGCGCAAGGCATCGACTGGCAGGCGCCGTTGGACACCGTGCGCGGGCACATCGCACGCTTGTGGAGTCAGGCCAGTGAGCCTCAGAAGCGCCAGTTCGTACGACATGTGCGGCCATGGTGGGAAAGCCATCACCACCGCTCGCCACCGTTGAGTGCGCAGTTGGTGACGCGCTTGCAGGCAGAAGAGCGGCTGCGGATTCGCGCAGTGTCGTTCAAGGGTTTGGTGCCGTCGGATGAGGGCGTTGCCATTGCGGTGCGCTATCGTGGCGGGCAGGAGGTCACACAGGTTTCGGGAGCGGCGCTGATCAACTCCAGCGGCATCGAGTACGACTGGCGTCGTGTCGCCCGGCCATTGCCGCAACAACTGCTCAAGCGTGGGTTGATCCGGCCTGGGCCTTTGGCGTTGGGGATTGCGGCGGATGCAGCCGGCGCGGTGCTGGATGCCCAGGGCCATGCCAGCCAGCGACTGTTTGCCATGGGGCCGCCGTTGCGGGGCATGTGGTGGGAGAGTACGGCGGTGACGGATGTGGCGCTCCAGGCCAAGGCACTGGCAACCAAGCTCACACAGATCTAAATGGGGGAGGTGAGCAAGCCCTGATCCGCGAAGTGAACGTCAATGCTCAAAGCAACGAAAATCAAATGTGGGAGGGGGCTTGCTCCCGATGAGGGCGTGTCAGTAAATACATTTGTGGCTGATGCACCGCTATCGGGAGCAAGCCCCCTCCCACAGGTTGATCTGCGCTTATCTTGAGGTTTTCACGAAGCCTGGCTTGAGTCCGAATACCTCAACGCCCTGGGGCGTCGATTGCCCGGTGGTGACTTTCACCCGCTCGACCGGTTTATCCATCGCTGGCCGATACTCCACTGTCATGTCGGCCTGGATCGCCTGACTGGGAATCACGAGCGCCTGGTCATTGTTGTAGGTGACGATGGTCAGCCGCGCACTCATACCCAGGCGCACCCGTTGCAGCTGCTGCGGCGTCAGCTTGGGGATCGACAGGGTCACCGGAAATTGCGCGCTGCCCTGGTTGTCGCTGGCGATGGCCAAGCCACTGACCACGCTGACCGAGCCGGTCAGCCGTTCGCCGTCGAAGCCATCGCCCATTACTTCCACCGCCTGGCCCTGGTGCAACTGGTTGATGTCCAGCTCGGAGACCTTGGCGACGATTTTCAGCCGCTCGATATTGGCCAGGCCAAACAGCACTTGGCCCTGGCTGACCTTGCTGCCGGCCTGCACCGGCGCGTTGTTGTTGCCACCCCCTTGGGCGTTGTTGCTGCTGCCGGGCGCGGGCACTACGATGCCGGAGAACGGTGCCTTGACCTCCTTGCCTTCAAGGAGTTTTTGCAAGGCTTCGTATTTCACCGTGGCATTGGTCAGCTCCATTTCGGCAATCTGTCGGTATTCGCCTCTGCCTTGGTCCTGGGCCTGTTGCAGTTCGCCGCGCGCCGCTGCCAGGTCGAGTTGCTGCTGTTGGGTTTGCTGCTTGAGATCGTCCAGTTCGTTGCGCGGAATGATGCCGCGTTTGAACAGGTTTTCACTCTCGGTAAGTTTGCGCTGGGTATTGCCGGCGGTCATTTCGGCGGTGCGTAAACTACGACGAGCGCGGCTGACGGCGGGGCTGCTGTCCCAGTCCTGCATTTCCTGCACAGTGCGCCGGGCCTTGAGCTGGGCGGAGAGGGCATCGCGCAGTTGCACTTCAAGAGTCGCCGGGTCCATGCGCAACAGCACCTGGCCGGCCTCGACGCGCTGGCCTTGTTCGACCAGGTTGGCCAACACGTTGCCGTCGAACGGCGCCGTGAGGGTGACGGTAGTGTCGGGCTCGATCTTGCCCACCAGGCCGATCTGGTGCACCAGCGGGTCAGGCTTCACCGCCAGCCACTGCTCGGCGGTGCCAGCCTGCTCGGCACCGCTGCGCTGGCTGAGCAGACCGATGGCCGCGCCGGCTAACAACACGATTAGGGCAACGGCGAGCAAGCGTTTTTGATTAGTAGTCATTGAGGGCGATTTCCCAACTTTCCAGCGTCATGCCCAGGGTCAGGTCGAGTTGAGTCTGGGCGTTCAAATAAGCGATCAGCGCGTTGAGCTGGGCATTTTCGGCGTTGCGCAGGTCGGTTTCGAAGCTCAACACCTGGAAGTTGGTGGAGCGCCCGGCACTGAGTTTTTCCCGTTCGATTTCGATCTTGCGCCGTGACAACTCCACGGCACGCTTGGAAATTTCATATTGGCGCCAGCGGGTGCCGAGGTCACGCACCACGTTGTTGACGTTGCGCTCCAGCTCCTGGCGCGCATCGGTAATGCGGATTTCCTGGTCCTCGACGTTCACTCGCGCACGTACTTCGGCCTGGCGCGTGCTGATGTCGCCAATGGGGATCTGCACCTGCACCCCGGCGTAGCTGTCCCAGGTACGGTTATTGTCATGGCCGTTGTTGTTGTCGGTGGCGGCGCGCACCTGGTTGGCGCCGGCGACCAGGTCCACTTGCCAGCGCCCGGAGTCCTTGGCGATCACCAGGTTGAGGTCGGCCTGTTGGCTACCGAGCAGGGCGGCGAGGTATTCCGGTTGCTGGTTTTGCGCCAGGTTGAAGGCTTGGCGTTGGTCAATTTCCATGGGGTTGGCCTCCAGGGCTTCGGTGGCGCGCACTGGTGTCGACAGGTCCAGCGCCAGCAGGCGCAGCAAGGCCAGGCGGCTGGTGTCCAGTTGATTGCGAGCTTCTTCCACGCCCAACTGCTGGGTGGCGATGTCGGCTTCGGTTTGCACTATCTCGAACTCGGCCATGCGCCCGGCGCTGATCAGTGCCTTGTTCACGTCCAGCAAGGTGTTGGAGCGCTTGAGCGCGTCCTGCACGATCACCAGTTGTTCCTGGGCACGCAGCAGTTCGCGGTAGGTGGCGATGATCTGGCTGATGGTTTGCGCCACGGTGGCCTTGAGGTTCAGGCGGTTGGCCTGCTCGGCCAGGCGCGACAGGCGCAGCGGCGCGGTGGTGGCGTCCCAGCCGGCGCCGCGCATCAGCGGTTGGATGATCGCCAGGTCGAGCCCGTCGCTGCGGTAACGGCCGGCGCGGTTGGCGTTGTTCAACTGCTGGGTCCAGGCCATGCTCAAGCGCGTGCCGTATTCGCCGAGCAGGCTGCTGGTCGGCGCCAGATTGGCGTTGCGCACGTTGTCCTGGGAGCCACGGGAGGTACGGTAGTTACTGTTGAGGGTCAGCTTGGGGTTGAACACGTCCTCGGCGACACGCAGGTCAAACTTCTGCGCCACCCGTTGCAGGTAGGCGCTACGTATCGCCGGGTTGTTGCGCAGGCCCAGGTACACCGCGTCACCCAGGGTCATGGTGGTGGCCTGGGCATTCAGCGACACGCCGCGCTCGTAACCGCTGCGGGTACTGCTGGGCGCCGAAGGGTTGATAACCATCTCGGCAGTCATGCCCGGCAGGCTGATCAGCAGAAGGAGCAGCCCGCACTTATTCATCGCGCAGGGCCTCCACCGGCTGTAACCGCGAGGCCGAGACCGCCGGGTAGATGCCAAAGAACAAACCTACCAGTAACGTACTGCCCACCCCCAGGGGCAGGGCGGCCACCGCCAGGGCAAATGCCCAGCCCGACAGCCACGCATACAGCCAGGCGGCGGTCATGCCCAGCACCGCACCGCACAGCGCACCCACGGCGGTGAGCGTGACGGCTTCGAGCAGGAACAGGTTGCGGATATCGCGCTGGCGTGCGCCCAGGGCCATGCGTATGCCGATCTCGCGGCGGCGCTCCGAGACATTCATCAGCATCACGTTCATCACCCCGACACCGCCGCCCACCAGGGAAATTGCGCCAAGGGCCAACAGCAGGTAGGCGAAGGTGCGACTTTGGCGCGTCATGCCGTCGATCATCTGCTGGGGCACCGTGATATTGACGTCGTGGTCGCTGAGTTGGGGTTGCAGCGCAGCGGTGGCGTCCCTCGCGATACGCTCCATGTCCTGCCCTGGCGCCGCACGGATGATCACATTGCTGATCTGCGGGGTGGCATAGATGCGGCGCATACCTTCGGCCGGAATAAACAACGACTCGTTGGCCTGCACTGGCATCAGCATGGCCCGGGGCTGGTCGTGCAGGATGCCCACGATCAGAAACAGGTAGTCGTTGATGCGCACGCGGTCGCCCAGTTGCAGTGGGTCGCCCGGCGCACTGAGGGCCTGGGCAAGTGGGTCACCAATCACAGCGAAAGTTTCGCTGGCGTCGAAGGCCGACAGGAAGCGCCCCTCGCGCACGGCCAGGCGCATGGCGGCCTGTATACCCGGCGTGCTGCCGACCAGGTTGGCATTGGTGGTGCGCCCATGAAACACGATGGGCCCGCTGAACAGGCTGAGCGCGCCGATATGGGCAATGCCCGGTACGGCCAGGCGTACGGCGTCGAGGTCGAGTTGGGTACGCATCGGCACATTGCTGCTGCCCTTGGGCGGGAACTGGGCGATGAGGGTATCGGTGCCCATGTCCTTGAAGATCATCGCGGCATCCACTGCCGCGTTGTGGCCGATATTGATCAGCGCCACTACCGAGGAGCTGCCGATCACAATGCCCAGCAGCGCCAGGATCGAACGTTTGCCCAGGGTGCGCAGGCTGATCAAGGCTTCATGCAGCAGTTGGCTGAGGCTCTGCTCGACCCGCAGGCTCATGGGCGCTCGGCCTCGTGCACCACACCGTTGCGCACCAGGATCTTGCGCTCCAGGCGCTCGGCAATGTGGGCGTCGTGGGTGACGATGATCAGCGTCACCTGCTGCTCACGGTTGAGGCTCAGCAGCAGGTCCATGATTTCCTGTGCGGTGGTGCTGTCGAGGTTGCCGGTGGGTTCGTCGGCGAGGATCACCGAGGGTTTGCCGACCAGTGCGCGGGCAATGGCGACGCGCTGACGCTGGCCGCCGGAGAGGTCGGCCGGGCGATGGTGGGCGCGCTCGGCCAGGCCGACTTGATCGAGCATACGCTGGGCCTGTTCCACCGATTCATGCCGCGATACGCCGCGATAACTTAAGGGCAGCGCGACGTTGTCCAGGGCGCTCAGGCGGGGCAGCAGGTTGAAGCTCTGGAACACAAAACCGATCTGCTGGTTGCGGGTCGCGGCCAGTTCGTCGGGCGTGGCATTGAAAATATCGTGACCGGCAAAGTGGTACTGGCCGCAGTTGGGCAGGTCCAGCAGGCCGAGGATATTGAGCAGGGTGCTCTTGCCGGAACCGGAGGCACCGAGGATGCCGCAGCTGTCACCGCGAGCGATGGACAGGCACACGTCATTGAGAATGCTCAGTTCCTGCCCGGCGAGCTGATAACGCTTGCCGATGCCTTGCAGGGAGATCAAGCCGGGTTGCGTGGGGGTGTCTGTCATCATGACTACGCCTGCAGTCACGACGGTACTGCCATGCCCCCGGAAAATCCTTGTAACAAGTTCGGGAGCTGCCTGTACGCGTCACGGACTGGTTTTATTTCTTGTTTTTAAAATATTGTTTGAATAGTACCTGCGTTCAATCTGCTTCGCCAGCCATGGATGTAGAGCGGTTTTACCCTTTGAAACGTTCTGCCGAATGCAGGTTTCGGACCGGTAGAAATGCTTTCAATCGGTCTCGATAGCCCGGTTATACAGGCTTTTAGTGATATGGCGGAGTGTCACTACTTGCTTTCGCCGGGCCGCCCCGGTATAAAAAATCAAATTATTTTTTAAAACAATATTTCCGCCGTGGAACCCTTATGGTCGCGAAGAAACTCAGCGCTCCAAACGTTACCAAGACTCGATTGCTGGATGCGACAGAGGCCCTCTTCATCAAGTACGGCTACGACGCCGTGTTGCTACGCCAGATAACCGAACGCGCCCAGGTCAATCTGGCGGCGGTGAACTACCACTTCGGGGACAAGGACTCCCTGATGAAAACCCTGCTGATGCAACGCCTGGAGCCGCTCAACGAGCAGCGCCTGGAACTGCTGGCGCGCTGTGAAGCCGAATCCGAAGGCCCGCTGGATTGCGACACGCTGCTCGGCGTGCTGTTCGCCCCGGCCATGGGCCTGGAACGCAGCGACCCGGCCAGCGGGGAAGGGCGCTCGTTCATTCGCTTCCTTGGCCGGGTTTACAGCGACACCTCGCCGTTTATCCAGGAATACCTCAAGGTGCATTACCAGCCGGTGTTCCAGCGCTTCTTCGAAGCCTTCGCCCTGGCACTGCCAGACCTGCCGCGCAATGAGCTGGGCGTACGCCTGCAATTTGCCCTCAAGGCGATTTCCGGGGTCATGGCCGGCACCGAACTGCGCCTGCTGATGAACTCCATGAGCCTGGGCCGCCCGGCGACGGATGCGGAGGTGATGGCGAAGTTGATTACCTTGGTGTCGGCGGCGATTCGAGTGCCACAGCAGAGTGCCGAGGCTGAGACGGCGCTGGCCAAGGTGCTGGAGACTCAGCGCGCCATTCGCGAACAGGCCACACGCTGAAGCCAATCCCCGACCCCTTGCAGGAGCGAGCAAGCTCGCTCCTACCGACTCGGGTGGCCTAGGCAAAACCCAGGCAAAAAAAAGCCCGCTGGGGCGGCGGGCTTGATATGCAACGTTTGTAACGGATGAGGCTTTACCCTACGTTCTGGGATGTGAACAAATCGTGAAAAATATGTAAGAGAAAGTGTGAATGTGTCGATGTGCGTAAAGCTCCCGTCCAGCTGTCGCTAAATCTTCCAGCGTGCGGCACCTTTGGCAAGCCGTTGACGCATCTGATCCACGTTCGCCGCCAGTTGCAAGGTCAATAGTCGATACCCATCCAACGCACTGTAAACCGGCGCATCCAGCGCAGGCTCACTGCCTGTGGCGTAACTGCTACGCTCCAACCGCTCCGTCACCCCCGACTTCAACGCCCGCGCCATTCCCACCAACTGCACTCGAATCTGCCGGTGCTCGGCCTTGAGCATCACCTGCATCCGCGCCGTGGCCTGCTTGTCGCGCGGGTCTGGCCGGGTATTGCCGAGAATCTCCAGGGTACTGATGCACATGCGCAGGTGACGCTGGATCGCGTCCAGTTCGGTCATGGAGATCCGCACTTCCTTGGACACCGATGGCATCAATGAGCGCAGTTGCAACATTGCTGCATTCAGGCGGTTGAGCAACTTGAGGTGTTCATCATCGGTCACCGATTGGCCACCGATGATGCGGCTGTAGATCTGCGCGCAATCACGCAATGCACTGGCCAGGTTGTAGCGCCATGAGTACACCGCATACAGTGGCAGGGCGAAGGAGAAGGCCAGGGCCAGTACGATGCCGATCAGGATATCGACGGTGCGCCACAAGCCATCAGAGATCGGATTGTCCCCGTGGCCGGCAACGATAAACACCGTGATCGCCGACAGCAGCGCGATGTAACCGCCCTTACCGATGGCATGGTAGGAAAAGAACCCGCACACCACCGACATCAACAGATAGGTCAACAGCGGCAGGCCGAAGTAAGCCTGTTGCACCACCAGCAGTAAACCGACGCTGGCGCCGATCAAGGTGCCGTAAGCGCGCTCCACGGCTTTTTTGCCGATATTGCCATGGTGCTGCAAGCCGCCGATCACGATCAGCATGGTCACCGATGCCCATTCGCCGTGGGGCAGGTTCAGGCCGCTGGTGAGCAGGATGGTCGCCAGCAAACCGACGGATACGCGCGCGGCGTGGATCAGCTTGGCGTGGCGAAAGCGCCGGTACGGGTCGAGCAGGGGGCGCAGCAGGCGCCGGGCAAAAATGGGCAGGTTCATCGGTATTGAAGTGGCCTCAAATGTATGAATGTGCTCGACTCAATGTGGGAGCTGGCTTGCCTGCGATAGCATCACCGCGACCTGACTGAAAGACCGAGGCGCCGGCATCGCAGGCAAGCCAGCTCCCACACTGACCTGTCTGCACATTGGAACGGGGTTGGCTTCAGAAAATGTAGTCGGTCGTCAGGAAGCTCGAGTCACGGTTGCGCAGGATATCGCTGACCAACGCCTTGTTACTCTCCTGGAACTTGGTCGCCACCAGGGTGCGGATCGAAAACACGCGCAAGGCGTCATGCACCGACAGCGTGCCTTCGGCCGAGTTCTTGCGCCCGTTGAACGGAAAGGTGTCCGGCCCGCGCTGGCACTGGGCGTTGATATTGATACGGCCGACCTGGTTGGCGAAGGTGTCTACCAGGCGCCCGACCTCGACGGGGTTGGTACCGAAAATGCTCAACTGCTGGCCGAAGTCCGAGTCCAGCACGTAGTCGATCACGGTCTCCAGGTCGCGGTAGGGCACGATCGGCACCACCGGGCCGAATTGCTCTTCGTGGTACACGCGCATCTGCGGGTTCACCGGGTACAGCACCGCCGGATAGAAGAACGAACCACGGCTGCTGCCGCCCTCGCTATTGACCACCTGAGCGCCGTGTCGGGCGGCATCGGCCACCAGTTCGTTGAGGTAATCCACCTTGCCCACTTCCGGCAGTGGCGTCAGCGCCACGCCGTCTTCCCAGGGCATACCGGGCTTGAGCGTCGCGAGTTTGGTGTTGAATTTCTCGATAAAGCTATCGACGACATCTTCATGCACGAACAGGATCTTCAATGCAGTGCAACGCTGGCCGTTAAATGACAGCGAACCGGTGACCGCTTCACTCACCGCGTTATCCAGATCCACCTCGGGCAGCACGATCCCGGGGTTCTTCGCATCCAGCCCCAGCGCAGCACGCAAGCGGTGTGGCTTGGGGTGCAGTTTTTTCAGGTCGCTGGCAGCCTTGTTGGTGCCGATAAACGCGAAGATATCGATCTTGCCGCTGGCCATCAGCGCGCTCACGGTTTCGCGGCCGCTGCCGTAGATCACGTTGATCACCCCGGCCGGGAAGCTGTCGCGGAACGCCTCCAGCAAGGGGCGGATCAACAGCACACCAAGTTTGGCCGGCTTGAACACCACGGTATTGCCCATGATCAACGCCGGGATCAGCGTGGTGAAGGTCTCGTTCAACGGGTAGTTGTAAGGCCCCATGCACAGCGCCACGCCCAGCGGTACACGGCGGATTTGCCCGAGTGTGTCCTGTTCCAGCTCGAAGCGGCTGCTGCGGCGGTCGAGTTCCTTGAGGGCGTTGATGGTGTCGGTGATGTAGTCGCAGGTGCGGTCGAATTCTTTCTGCGAGTCCTTGAGGTTCTTGCCGATTTCCCACATCAGCAGCTTCACCACCGCATCGCGCTGTTCGCGCATACGCCGCAAAAATGCCTCGACGTGCTGGATACGTTCGACAACGCGCATTGTCGGCCACTCACCCTGGCCGCGGTCATAGGCACGCACGGCGGCATCCAGGGCGGTGAGGGCGGTGTCGGCGTCCAGCAATGGCGTGCTGCCGATATGCACGCGTTCGTCGCCCAGTTGCACCGGGCTTTGCACGCGAGCGAGCGGGCCGTTCCACACCCGCAGCTGGCCATCGACCAGGTAATCACGCTGCTCAATGGGCGCCGCCAGGCGAAATTGCTCGGGAATCTGGGTGACGGAAGTGGGAAACAGCTGGGCGAGCAGGTTGCTGGTGGTCATGTCGCTACCCCTGGAATAGTTGCAAAACATGACTAGAGAGTCACCCAACTAGCGGCTCTAAGGCAAGGCTTACGCGCATTGTTGTTCGCAGCGCGGTGCGCGCCGGGTAAACTGCGCGGCTTTTCAGAAGGAGTTCACATGAGTCAGTATCAGCCGGGCATTCTTGCCGCACCGGTGCCTTTGCAGGCCCGCCATCTGTTTTTCGCCCTCGATTCCCTGCAAGCCGTGCCCGCGGCGCTGGACGCGCTGGTGCAGTTGACGGATGCGGCGGCCGTGGTCGGTTTCGGTGAACCGCTGGTAAAGGCGCTGGGCGCCGAAATTGAAGGGCTGCGTGCATTCCCCGCCGTCAGCGGCCCTGGCGCTGACAACCCTTCGACTCAACAGGCGCTGTGGGTATGGCTGCATGGGGTGGATCGTGGCGAGTTGCTGCTGCGTAGTCGTGCCATCGAGAAAGCCCTGGCCCCGGCGTTTCGCCTGGTGCAATCGACTGAAGGCTTCCGCTACAAGACCGGTTTTGACCTGACCGACTACGAAGACGGCACCGAAAACCCTCACGACGATGCCGCCGTGGAGGCCGCCTTGACCGACAGCGGTGCCAGCTTTGCCGCTATCCAGCAATGGCAGCACGACCTCGACGGGTTCGCCGCGTTGCCTGCCCAGGAGCGTGATCACATCATCGGCCGACGCCATGGCGACAACGAAGAGCTCGACGACGCTCCGGAATCGGCCCACACCAAGCGCACAGCCCAGGAAAGCTTCACCCCGGAAGCCTTCGTGGTGCGACGCTCGATGCCTTGGGCCGAGAATGGCCAGGCAGGATTGATGTTCCTCGCGTTTGGCCATTCCTTCGATGCGTTTGAGGCGCAGCTTCGGCGTATGAGCGGGTTGGAGGATGGGATTGTCGATGGTTTGTATCGCATCAGTAAGCCATTGACTGGTGGCTATTACTGGTGTCCCCCGGTCAGGGAAGGGCGTCTGGACCTGAGTTTGGTTTTTTAACGACCTTTGCCTGCTCCCTGACGTACGCCTCAAGCGCTTTTGAGCGTTTCCAGCCACGCGGGGTCAAGCCGGGTTTGTTCGGTATCGATCCCCAGTGCGTGCATCTTGGTCTTGTGTGCGTCGATCTCGCCGACCAGTTGCGCCTGGGCGCTGGAGTTGGCATCCAGCTCATGCATTTGCGTCAGCCCCATGTGATAGAAACGCAACAGTTTGATGGCGGCCGGGTCGTTGGCTTGTACCCGCTCGGTGACCTTGTGCATTACGTTGGTCACGCTCATCAGGCTGCGCTTGAGTTGCCAGCCATACACCGCCGGCGCCAGCCAGGGCTGGGACCAGAACGGGCCACGCACCAGTGCGACGGTGATCAACACCCCGGCAAATACACCGCCGACATTGAAGCGAAAGTTGTCCCCCCCAGGCTCACCGAACAGCATCACCGCGAGGCTCGACAGCAGCATGGCCAGGGCCAGGAACAGCACGGCCACTATCAGCGTGCTGCGGCGGGTCTGTTGACGGTAGGTGACAGGGTCGCAGGGTTTGAGCTCGAACATCCGGGTCAGGTCTCCAGAAAGGGCGGTCATCTTCTCATGCTTGCAGCAATGAAGTTGAACGATGACTGCGCACGGTTTCTCTAAACCTGTGAAGCCCCTCATGAGGTAAGCCATCATGTCTGAACACAAGCAGCCACCGCCAGGTACACCGGATCCGAACCGCACGCCGGGTGAGGAGGAGCGCGACAACAATGCTTTGCGCCCCAACGATCCCAAAGAGCGTGGCCCCGACAACGATGTCGAGCACGTCGAACAAGACCTGGAAAACCTCCACGACAAAGCGCGCCCGCTTTAGCAGGAGTCTGTGATGAACAAACGTACCGATGGTCCCCACTCCAACGAGCACGCCAGTGGCAAGGATGAGCTGGGTTTCGACCCGGACTCGCCAGATGTGGCCGACCCTCAGGTCGACCCGGTAGGTCCGGCTATTGCGCCGCTGGATGAGAAAAAGTCATCTGAGAAAAAGCCGCCCTACGATCCGTTGGGCGACTTGAAGAAGTGAATCGAGCCCCGCCGTCGTGCGGGGCTTTGTTTATTTGGGTGGGGTCCAACTGACGTCGGTGATGCCGTATTTTTCCGCCCAGGGCCGGGTGGTTTTTTTCACTTGCTCGTGACCGACGCGGCCGATGCGGCTGACATGGGCAATGTCGGCATCAACGGCCGCCCAGTGCCAGGCTTCGGCGTTATTCATCACCTCGGCGCGCACCACGAAAGACTTGGGTTTACCGTGTAGCTGATAGTGGATGGTGTAGATTTTTGCGGTACTCATGTTGCCTCCCTGTCTTGTTATAGATGGATAGGCCAGCGTTCTAAAAGGTTCATTCAAAATGACAACGTACGCAGTGGCGCGGCATAGTGACGCTCTTGCCCTGCGCCCGAGGATCGCGCCATGCTCACACCCACGGATAGCCGCCTGTACCTGCAACGCCTGGGCTATGCCTCGCCACCGGCACCCACCTTGCAGACCCTGCGGGACTTGCAGCTGCGCCATGTCTGCACCTTTGCCTTTGAAAGCCTGTCGACCCTGATGCACGCGCCGGTGCCGATTGACCTGAAAAGCGTCACACAGAAGGTGTTGCACCAAGGACGCGGCGGCTATTGCTATGAGTTGAACCAGCTGTTCCTGGCCTTGTTGCAGGAGCTGGGCTATGAGGCTCGCGGCATTACCGGTCGTGTGGTGATTGGCGGGCCACCGGACGCCCACACCGGCCGTACTCATCGTCTGAGCCTGGTGACCCTCGACGGCGTGCGCTATATCACCGATGTCGGCTTCGGTGGCATGGTCCCCAGCAGCCCGTTGCAACTGGACAACGAAGCGCCCCAAGCCACTGCCCATGAGCCTTTTCGCCTGACATGCAATCAGGGCAGCTACACATTGTGGGCCCAGGTCGGTGAAGAGTGGCGCGGCTTGTACGTGTTCGATCTGCAAGTGCAGGCAGATATCGACTACGAAATCGGCAACTGGTACGTCTCCACGCACCCGGGGTCGCCGTTCGTTGGGCAGTTGAAGGCTGCGCTGCTTGCCCCCGGTAAACGTCATACCTTGGCCAACGCCCACTATGCGCTTCATTACCTGGATCGGCCCATTGAAAAGCGCACGCTTCAAAGCGCCGACGAGTTGCTGGCGCTATTGCACGACACGTTCGGGATTCAGCTGCCGGATCAGCCTCGACTTCGCGAAGCCGTTGAAAGCCTTATCCGCACGAATCCTGAAGAATATTGAGATAGAGCCTTCGCTGAACCGTTTTTTCTCCATTTTGGTGCAAATCCGTTCGAACTTTTTGCAAACGCCAAGGTTCGAACCGATTCCTGAATACTTTGCCCACCTTAAAATGGAGATGTAAAACGATGTCCAAACTATTCGGAAAATTTCTCAAGAACACCTCGTTGCTGGCCCTGGTCGCTGCGCCTGGCGTGGTGTTCGCTGCACCTTCCACCGACCCGATCTCCACGTTCGGGATCCTGGGCAGCTACAACGACTTCAAGCTGGAAGGCGGTAGCGAAAGCGACAAGGACCACATGCCTGAAGCGGGCCTGTTCTATAACTTCGGCAACAAGCTCACCGCCGAGTCCGGCTTCATCTACCAGGCCGGTATCGAAGCCAAGTACGGCGAAAAAAGCGACAACAAGCTCAAGGAAGGCCAGGCCGACCTTGACCTCGGCTGGCGTGCCGCGCTGGATGCGCGCAACTTCGTCGACGTGATCGTAGGCGGTGGCTACACCTGGACCCGCTATGAGCCGGACACCAATGGCTACGATATGAAGCTGACCAACAAGTCGCCGTTCGCCAAGGCTGCGCTGGGCTACAACCACCAGTTCGATGACATGACGCTGCGCGTTGAAGCCGGCGCCCGTCACACCATCGATGGCCGTGCCAAACTCAAGGTAGACGGCGTTGGCAGCGACAGCGTGGACCTCAAGGACCGCACCAACCCCTATGCTGAAGTCAGCCTACTGATGAACCAGAAGGGCGACCTGCCAGTGATGGCGGGCCTGTACTACACCCGCACCGAGTACAAGCTCGACGACGACTCCTATGTGGCCGACAACACCAAGCTCAAGCGTGACGAATACGGCTTCAAGGTCGGTATTGCATTCTGACGCTGTTGTACTGCAAAAAACGCCTCGATAATCGGGGCGTTTTTTTTTGCTTTCGCAGGTCAGCCCAATGCGGCAAGTTGCGCCACGGTTTCAGGAAAACGCGCTACCAGACGGATCAGGGTGACGGCCTGGGCGTTGGGCTTGGCCCGGCCTTGTTCCCAGTTCTCCAGGGTGCGGGTGTTGGTACGCAGGTACATGGCGAATACCGACCGGGAAAGGTTGAGTTGCTGGCGCACGGCGATCACCTCATCAGCGGTGAGCGGCGCCAGCTTGTTAAGGTGGACCTTGTGGTTGCGCAGGGTGATTTTACCCTGGCGCTCATCGGCCAGGGCGTCGAAGCCTTCGACCAGTTCGGAAAAGATGTCACGTTTCATAATGTGTTCTCGCTTTGATTTCCCTGTCCAGCATGTGTTTAAGAGCTTTCTTGTGGTGGGGTGTCAGGTCGCTCTGTTCGTGCTTGCCGTACAAGGTGAATAACCAGAATTGCGTGCCGCCTGACCACCAGTAGTAAATGACTCGCAGGCCACCACGCTTGCCTTTGTTTCGCCTTTCATCAACGAAGCGAACCTTTCTCAACCCGCCCGTTCCTTCGATCACATCTCCTGCTTCGGGGTTTTTCATTAACTCCTGTTGAAAACCCTGGAAAAGCTCCTCACTCAGATAGTCCTTGCGATGCCGCTCGAATGCCGGCAGTTCGATAAATAGAGCATCCATGTTCTGTACGTAGCCTGCGTAGAGTTTGGTGGCCCACTCGCGTTAGGTCAAGTGACCGCGCTGTGGGAACTTTCTTAAAACGCAAACACCATACGGCCGGCTTCATCGGGTAGATGCCGGATGAAGAGGCAGATCGAGGAGGAAAATTCAGCGAGCAGGGGAGGGGAAAAGCAGATCCTGGGAAACGCAAAACGGCGCCCAAAGGCGCCGTTCTGTTGACTGCATCAACCTAAGCGATCAAACGCCCAGCACCGCATGCTGCACCAGGGTGAGCAACGGTTGCGGGTACACGCCCAGGAAGAACGCGAGCAGGGCGATGGCCAGCAGCATCACGCCACCGGCTTTCTGTTCCCAATGCAGCTCGGCATCCACACGGCGCAGGTTTGGCTCGATCAGGTACAGGGTGACCATCACGCGCAGGTAGTAGAACACGCCGATGGCGCTGCCCAGTACCAGGGACGCTACCAACCACCACTCGTGGGCTTCAACACCGGTTGCGACAATGTAGAACTTGCCGATAAAGCCCGCGGTCAGCGGAATGCCGGCCAGCGACAGCATCATTACGGTGAGTACGGCGGTCAGGTACGGACGGCGCCAGAACAGGCCGCGGTATTCGTACAGGGCATCGGCGTCACGGCCTTTGTAAGGCGAGGACATCAGCGTGATCACGCCGAATGCGCCGAGGCTGGTGATCACGTAAGTGACCAAGTACACGCCAATGGCTTCCACGGCCAGGCCTTTGCTCGCCACCAGGGCGATCAGCAGGTAGCCGAAGTGGGCGATGGACGAGTAACCCAGCAGGCGCTTGAGGTTGTTCTGGGTCAGCGCCAGCAGGTTACCGAACAGGATCGACGCAATGGCGATTACGGTCAGCACGTTGCTCAGCACGCCGGTGTTGGCGGCAGGGGAGATCTGGAACAGACGCACCATTACCGCAAATACCGCTACCTTCGACGCAGTCGCCAGGAACGCGGCCACCGGCGCCGGGGCGCCTTCGTACACGTCCGGGGTCCACAGGTGGAAGGGTACCAGCGACAGCTTGAACGCCAGGCCGATCAGCATCATCGCCAGGCCAAGCTGGGCGATTGGCGCCGGGCTGTTGGTGGCGGCCAGGGCGTGGCCGATACCGGTGAAGCTCAGGCTGCCGGCTTCGGCGTAGAGCAGGGCCATACCGAACAACAGGAACGCGGAACCGGCGGCCGACAGCACCATGTACTTGATACCGGCTTCCAGGGAGCGCTTGTTGAAGAAGGCGTAGGCCACCAGGCCGTAGGTCGGGATCGACAGCAGTTCCAGGCCGATGAACAAGCCGGCCAGGTGCTGCGCGCTGACCAGCACGATACCGCCGGCCGCAGCCAGCAGGATCAGCAGGTACAGCTCTTCCTTGTTACCCGGGTAGCCGGTGCCGCCTTCGCCGAGGTAGGCGTGGGCGAGGGTGACGCAGGCCAGGGTCGCCACCAGGATCAGGGCGATGTACAGCAACGCGAAGTCATCGACCATCATCAATGGCGTGACCGCCAGTGGCGCGACCTTGAGGGCCGGGATGATCGACAGCAGGGCCAGGTTCAACCCGGCGCAGGACAGCAGGAACGTTTGCGAGTGATTGCGGCGCCAGGCGATTGCCAGCATCACCACCACGATGGTGAGGCTGGTAATCAGCAGCGGCGCAAGCGCGATAAAGTGTTGGATCGTGAATTCCATAGCGCTCTTACCGGGCCGAAGCGAGTTGAGAGAAGGCGGTGCCGAACCACTGCTGCACGCCATGCATCGTTGCGGCAGAAGTGTCCAGGAACGGTTGCGGGTACACGCCGATGAAGATCAGCAACACCGCAAGGCCGAGCACCATGATCAGTTCGCGCGCATCCATCCCTTGCAGGACGGTGTCGGACTTGGCCGGGCCGAAGTAGGCGCGGTGGATCATGATCAGCGAGTACACCGAACCGAACACCAGGCCGGAGGTAGCAATGGCGCTGATCCACGGCGTCTGTACAAAGGCACCCATCAGGATCAGGAATTCGCCGATGAAGTTACCGGTCCCCGGCAAGCCCAGGGATGCAGCGGCGAAGAACAGGCTGATCGCCGGCAGATAAGCAATGCGCGACCACACGCCACCCATTTCACGCATGTCACGGGTGTGCAGGCGCTCGTACAACTGACCACTGAGGATAAACAGGGCAGCGGCCGAAACACCGTGGGCCAACATCTGGATCACTGCGCCTTGCAGCGCCAGTTGGCTGCCGGAGTAGATGCCGATCAGTACGA
The DNA here is from genome assembly GCF_019891455.1 of Pseudomonas sp. P867. Lineage (NCBI taxonomy): Bacteria > Pseudomonadati > Pseudomonadota > Gammaproteobacteria > Pseudomonadales > Pseudomonadaceae > Pseudomonas > Pseudomonas sp. P867. The sequence goes on from NZ_JAFLXB010000009.1 coordinate 196,653, forward strand.
AACCCATGTGGGAAACGGACGAGAAGGCAATCAGGCGCTTGATGTCGGTTTGCGCGAAGGCCAGGAACGCACCGTAGAAGATCCCGATCAGACCCAGGGTCATGGCGATCGGCGCGAACTCGGCCGAGGCATTCGGGAACAGCGGCAGGGCGAAACGCAGCAGGCCGTAGGCCGCCGTCTTCAACAGGATACCGGCCAGGTCCACGGAACCGGCAGTCGGCGCCTGGGCGTGAGCGTCAGGCAACCAGGAGTGAAACGGCACCACTGGCAGCTTCACCGCGAAGGCGATGAAGAAGCCGAGCATCAGGATGTACTCGGTGGTCAGCGACATCTTGGTTTTCAACAGGTCGGCGTAGTTGAACGTAATCACGCCGGTGCTGTTGAAGTTGACCAGGACCAGGCCCAGGATCGCCACCAACATGATCAGGCCGGAAGCCTGGGTGAAGATGAAGAACTTGGTCGCCGCGTAGATCCGGGTTTTCTTGCCGTCCGAAGAACTGTGACCCCAGAGCGCGATGAGGAAGTACATCGGCACCAGCATCATTTCCCAGAAGAAGAAGAACATGAACAGGTCCAGCGCCAGGAACACGCCGACCACGCCGCCCAGGATCCACATCAGGTTCAGGTGGAAGAAGCCCACGTGACGCTGGATCTCTTTCCAGGAGCAGAGTACCGAGAGGATACCCAGCAGGCCGGTCAGCAGGATCATCAACAGCGACAGGCCGTCGAGGGCCAGGTGCACATTGATGCCGAAGCGCTGGATCCACACGTGCTTGAATTCAAGCGCGAAGGTCGGATCGACACCCGGTGCCGGAGCGAATGAATAGTCACCATGGGCCCACAGCCAGAGGCCGAGTGCGAGTTCCAGGGACATGGTCAGCAACGCAATCCAGCGGGGGAGGGTGGCGCCGAAGCGTTCACCCATCCAGCAGAGCAGGCCGCCGATAAAGGGGATCAGGATTAGCCAGGGCAGAATCATGACGGGCTCGTTTCCTTTCGCAAGTTTGCAAAGTACGCAGTGCACTTAAACATAGTCAGACCGCTACCACGACGATGGCGCCGATCACCAGCACGGCACCGGCCGCCATGGACGCTGCATACCAACGCAGTTGGCCAGTCTCGCTGCGGCTCAGGGCGGTGTGACCGGCCTTGGCGGCGCGCGGGATCAAACCGATGGTCTGGTCGAGTGGGTCTTTGCGCAGTACATGGCTGATGGCGAGGTATGGCTTGACGAACAGTTTGTCGTAGAGCCAATCGAAGCCCCAGGCAGCGAACCACCAGGCCGACAGGAAGCGCCCGATGCCACTGTTGGCCACGGCGGTCACGAAGCGACGCTTGCCGAGGAACAGCAGGGCGGCCAGCAGGATACCGGCGATGGCAATGGCGCCCGAGGCGATTTCCAGGCTGTGCTTGTCTGCGCCGCCGGCATGGCCGACGCTTTCTGGCAATACGCCGGCCAGTGGTGGAGTGATCATGGCGCCGATGAAGGTCGACAGGATGATCAGCACCGACAGTGGCAGCCAGTGGGAGATGCCATGGCCTGCGTGTGCTTCGGTCTTGGCTTCACCGTGGAAGGTGATGAAGATCAGGCGGAAGGTGTACAGCGAGGTCATGAACGCACCCACCAGGCCTGCGTAGAGCAGGTTCTGGTTACCGCTGGCAAACGCTTCCCAGAGGATTTCGTCCTTGGAGTAGAAACCGGCGGTCACCAACGGCAGGGCTGCGAGTGCGGCACCACCGACGATGAAGCTGGCGTAGGCCAGTGGCAGTTTCTTCCACAGGCCGCCCATCTTGAAGATGTTCTGCTCGTGGTGGCAGGCGACGATCACCGCACCGGAGGCGAGGAACAGCAACGCCTTGAAGAACGCGTGGGTCATCAGGTGGAAGATCGCCGCGTCCCAGGCGCCAACGCCCAGGGCCAGGAACATGTAGCCGATCTGGCTCATGGTCGAGTAGGCGAGGATACGCTTGATGTCGGTTTGCACCAGCGCGGCGAAGCCGGCCAGTACCAGGGTCACGCCACCGACGATGCCTACCAGGTGCAGGATGTCCGGTGCCAGGGTGAACAGGCCGTGGGTACGGGCGATCAGGTAGACACCGGCGGTCACCATGGTTGCGGCGTGGATCAGTGCCGAAACCGGTGTAGGGCCAGCCATCGCATCCGCCAGCCAGGTTTGCAGCGGCAGTTGCGCGGATTTACCCACGGCGCCGCCCAGCAGCATCAGGGTCGCCAAGGTGATCCAGAAGTCGCCGACCTGGAATTTCTGCGGTGCCAGCACCAGCAGTTCCTGGATGTTCAGCGTGCCCACCTGTTGGAACAGGATGAACAAGCCAATGGCCATGAACACGTCGCCGATACGGGTGACGATAAATGCCTTGAGTGCCGCATTGCCGTTGTTGCGGTTGCTGTAGTAGAAACCGATCAACAGGTACGAGCACAGGCCCACGCCTTCCCAGCCGAAGTACAGGAACAACAGGTTATCGCCGAGCACCAGGAACAACATGCTGGCGATAAACAGGTTGGTGTACGAGAAGAAGCGCGAGTAGCCCGCTTCACCGCGCATGTACCAGGACGCGAACAGGTGGATCAAAAAGCCTACACCGACCACCACGCCGAGCATGGTGATCGACAGGCCGTCGACGTAGAGGGCGAAGTTGGGCTTGAAGCCTTCCACCGACATCCACTGCCACAGCACCAGGGTGTAGTGACCGCCTTCTGGCGGCGCCACGTTGAATTGCCAGATGACGTAGGCGGCCACGATGGCCGACAGGCCGATGGAACCCACGCCGATCAAGGCCGAGAGGTTTTCCGACCAGCGCCCGCGAGAGAACGACAGCAGCAGGAAACCGATCAGGGGGAATACGAAAGTCAGAAAGATCATGTTCATCCGCGCATCTCACTGGCAGCGTCGATATCAAGCGTGTGGAAGCGACGATACAGCTGCAGCAGGATCGCCAGGCCAATACTGGCTTCGGCGGCTGCAAGGCTGATCACCAGGATGAACATGACTTGTCCATCCGGCTGGCCCCAACGTGCGCCCGCCACGATGAACGCCAGTGCCGCGGCGTTCATCATGATTTCCAGGCTCATCAACACGAACAGAATGTTACGGCGCACCATCAGGCCGACCAGGCCAAGGCAGAACAGGATGCCGGCGACCGCCAGACCATGCTCCAAAGGGATAGCAGGCATCGTCATTGCTCCTTGGCTTCGTTGCGGCCCAAGTGGAAGGCGGTGATGGCTGCGGCGAGCAGCAGCATCGAAGCCAGTTCGACCACCAGCAGGTACGGGCCGAACAGGCTGATGCCCACGGCTTTGGCGTCTACGGTGGTGTGGCCGATGGCCTGGCCGCTCTGGTGAGCGAATAGTACATACAGCAGTTCACCCAGCAGCAATGCTGCGAGGACAACCGGGCCGAGCCAGATGCCGGGCTTGAGCCAGACGCGCTCCTGGGCGACCGAAGCCGGCCCCAGGTTGAGCATCATCACCACAAACACGAACAGCACCATGATGGCGCCGGCGTAGGCGATCACTTCCAGTACACCGGCGAACGGTGCGCCGAGGCTGAAAAAGGTCATGGCCACGGCGATCAACGAAATGATCAGGTAGAGCAGGGCGTGCACGGGGTTGGTGTTGGTGATCACGCGAAGCGTGGACACCACTGCAATACCCGATGCGAAATAGAAAGCGAATTCCATCTTTCTTCCTTAAGGCAGCAAGCTCTTCACGTTGATCGGCTCGGCTTCGTTTTGTGCGGCGCCCTTCGGCTTACCGGCAACGGCCATACCTGCAACACGATAGAAGTTGTAATCAGGGTTTTTACCGGGACCAGAGATCAAAAGATCTTCTTTCTCGTACACCAGGTCCTGACGTTTGAACTCGGCCATCTCGAAATCCGGTGTGAGCTGGATCGCGGTGGTCGGGCAAGCTTCCTCGCAGAGGCCGCAGAAAATGCAGCGCGAGAAGTTGATACGGAAGAAGTCCGGGTACCAGCGACCGTCTTCGGTTTCAGCTTTCTGCAGGGAGATGCAACCCACCGGGCACGCCACGGCGCACAGGTTGCAGGCTACGCAACGCTCTTCGCCATCGGGGTCGCGGGTCAGTACGATGCGGCCGCGATAGCGCGGCGGCAGGTACACCGCTTCTTCGGGGTATTGCAGGGTGTCGCGTTTGCGAAAGCCGTGACCGAACACCATCACCAGGCTTCGCAACTGGGTACCGGTACCCTTAACGATGTCGCCAATATATTTGAACATGGGTCAAATCCTCACTGAACCGCGGCAGCTGGCGTGTTCAACAACACGACGGCAGCCGTCACCAGCAAATTGATCAGGGTCAGCGGCAGGCAGAATCTCCAGCTGAAATCCATCACCTGGTCATAGCGTGGGCGCGGAATCGAGGCGCGCAGCAGGATGAACAGCATGATGAAGAACGCGGTCTTCAAGAAGAACCAGAAGAAGGCCAACTGCGGCAGGATGCCGAACGGACCGTGCCAGCCGCCGAAGAACAGCGTGACCAGCAGGGCCGAGATCAAGATGATGCCGATGTACTCACCGACGAAGAACATGCCCCACTTCATGCCGGCATATTCAATGTGGTAACCGTCGGCCAGTTCCTGCTCCGCTTCCGGCTGGTCGAACGGGTGACGGTGAGTCACGGCCACGCCAGCGATGAAGAAGGTGCAGAAGCCAAAGAACTGCGGAATGATGAACCACAGGTTCTGTGCCTGGTACTCGACGATATCGCGCATGTTGAACGAGCCGACCTGCACCACGATGCCCATCAGGGCCAGGCCCATGAACACTTCGTAGGACACGGTCTGGGCCGAGGCCCGCAAGCTGCCCAGCAGGGCGAACTTGTTGTTACTGGCCCAACCGGCGAACAGCACCGCATACACCGACAGACCGGCCATGGCGAAGAAGAACAGCAAGCCGATGTTCAGGTCCGCCACGCCCCAGGTCGGGGTGATCGGGATGATCGCGAAGGCGATCAGCAAGGCGCTCATGGCTACCACCGGTGCCAGGGTGAAGATCACCTTGTCGGCGAACGGCGGGGTCCAGTCTTCCTTGAAGAACATTTTCAGCATGTCGGCCGCGATCTGGAACATGCCGAATGGGCCAACGCGGTTCGGACCGTAACGGTCCTGCCACCAGCCCAGCAGGCGACGTTCGACGAAGCTGAGCAGCGCGCCCGCGACGACCACGGCCAACAGGATCACGATGGCCTTGACCACCGAGATGATCACGTCAATTACTTCCGGCGTGAACCAAGTCATTGCGCTGCCTCCTGCAGACCGTCAACGGTTTTGCCGAAAATGGCAGGCGGAATACCGGCGATGCCTTTAGGCAGTGCAACCAGGCCGGCACCCAGCTCGTCATTGATACGCAGCGGCAGACGCAAGGTCTGGCCGGCGACGTTGAGGCTGAGCAGCGCGCCGTCGTTGACGCCCAGGCGGTCGGCTTCGGACTTGGCCACGGACACGTAAGCGGCAGGAATGCGCTCTTGAACCGGCGCGGCCTTGGAAGAGGTTTCTTCGCTGCCGAACAGGTGGAAGAACGGCACGACCTGCCAGGTACCCGGAGCCGGGTTGAACGGACGCGGTACCGCAGTGAACCAGTTCAGCGCGTCACCGGTGCTTTCGATCAGGCGGGTGCCCGGGTCGCCAGCACGGATGTGACCACCGACTTCATCCTGGAACTTGTTCCAGGCCTGCGGCGAGTTCCAGCCCGGCGACCAGGCAAACGGCACCTGCTGACGCGGCTCGGCCGAGCCCGAGTAACCTTCCATGGAGAAGGCGAACGCAGTGTCGATGTCTTGCGGGGTACGCGGTTCGTGCACGCTGATGTCGGCGCGCATGGCGGTACGACCGGAGTAGCGCAGCGGTTCACGGGCCAGTTTCAGGCCCTTGATACGGAACGCGGCAGACGGCGCGGCATCGACAATACGAGCCAGCTGCGGCGCGCTGGCGGCGGTGCCAGCGGTCACGTGGTCGAGCTGGGTCCAGTCTATCGGCTGGTTCAGCAGGGTGGCACGCAGGGCATGCAGCCAGCGCCAGCCTTCGTGCACCAGGATGCTGGCGTCCATGTACTTCGGATCGAACACCTGGAAGAAGCGCTGGGCGCGGCCTTCCTGGCTGACCAGGGTACCGTCGCCTTCGGCGAAGGTGGCGGCTGGCAGCACCAGGTCGGCACGCTCGCTGGTGGCGGTCTTCTGGTGGTCGGCCACGATCAGGACTTTGGCAGCGTCCAGCGCAGCGTCAACCTTAGCGGCAGCGGTGCGGGTGTACAGGTCGTTTTCCAATACCACAATGGCGTCGGCGTTGCCGTCGGTCACTGCTTGCAGGGCGGCGTCCAGGGACTCGCCACCGAGCATGGCCAGGCCCAGGCTGTTGGCTTCCGGCACCACCAGGCTGATGGAGCCGTTCTTGTCGCGCAGCTTCAGGGCTTTGGCGATGTTGGCAGCGGCTTCGATCAGCGCCTTGGAACCCAGGGAGGTGCCGGCGATGATCAATGGGCGCTTGGCCGCCAGCAGTGCGTCGGCAATGCGCTGGGCCAGTTCGACGGCTTCGGTGTCCAGACCATCGACGGCAGGCGCGCTGGCGTCGAGGGCGTGGGCCACGGCGAAACCGAGGCGGGCCAGGTCGTCCGGTGCGGCGTGCACGCATTCTTCGGCGATGTCGTCGAGCTTGGTTTCAGCCAGCGAGGCGATAAACAGCGGGTTCAGCGCGTGCTGACCGATGTTTTTCACCGCGGCGTCGAGCCACGGCTGTACGCGCATGGCGTCGGCCATTTCTTCGGCCTTGCCTTTGACCGACTGGCGCAGCGACAGGGCAATGCGCGCAGCGGTCTGGGTCAGGTCTTCACCGAGCACGAAGATCGCATCGTGGTCTTCGATGTCGCGCATGTTCGGTACTGGCAGCGGGCTGTCATTCAGCACTTGCAGGACCAGGCGGATGCGCTCCAGCTCGCCGGCTTCGATACCGCAGTAGAAGTGCTCGGCACCGACCAGCTCGCGCAACGCGAAGTTGCTTTCGAGGCTGGCACGCGGCGAACCGATACCGACGATATTGCGCCCGCGCAGCAGGTCGGCGGCTTTATCCAGCGCGGCGTCCAGGCTCAGCTTGGCGCCATCGGCCAGCAGCGGCTGGCGTGGGCGGTCTTCGCGGTTGACGTAGCCATAGCCGAAACGGCCACGGTCGCACAGGAAGTACTGGTTGACCGAACCGTTGAAGCGGTTTTCGATGCGACGCAGTTCGCCGTAGCGCTCGCCCGGGGAGATGTTGCAACCGCTGGAGCAGCCATGGCAGATGCTCGGCGCAAATTGCATGTCCCACTTACGGTTGTAGCGCTCGGAGTGAGTCTTGTCGGTAAACACACCGGTCGGGCAGACCTCGGTGAGGTTGCCGGAAAACTCGCTCTCAAGCACGCCGTCTTCAACGCGACCGAAGTACACGTTGTCGTGGGCGCCGAAGACGCCCAGGTCGGTGCCGCCGGCGTAGTCTTTATAGAAGCGCACGCAGCGGTAGCAGGCGATGCAGCGGTTCATTTCGTGGGAAATGAACGGGCCGAGGTCCTGGTTCTGGTGGGTACGCTTGGTGAAGCGATAACGGCGCTCGTTGTGGCCGGTCATCACCGTCATGTCTTGCAGGTGGCAGTGACCGCCTTCCTCACAGACCGGGCAGTCGTGGGGGTGGTTGGTCATCAGCCATTCGACAACGCTGGCGCGGAACGCCTTGGACTCTTCATCGTCGATGGAGATCCAGGTGTTGTCGGTGGCTGGGGTCATGCAGGACATGACGATACGACCACGGGTGTCGTTCTCGTCGGTGTATTGCTTGACCGCACACTGGCGACAGGCACCGACGCTACCGAGCGCGGGGTGCCAGCAGAAATACGGAATATCGAGGCCGAGTGACAGACACGCCTGTAACAGGTTGTCCGCCCCATCGACTTCGAGCGCTTTGCCGTCTACGTGGATAGTGGCCATGGTTCAAAGTTCTTCGTTGGCCCGTTGTCAGCGGGCGTGGCTAATGGAATCTTGTTATTCATGTGCATCTACACAGCCTTTACGGCGTCAGCACATGAGCAGGCGAAGGGCACGGACCCTTCGCCTGTTTAAGCGTTACGCGCCGACTACGATCGGCTTCGCCAGAGGCGGGACGGCGGCGCTGGTGGGCGCGATGCCGGCTTCGAACTCCGAGCGGAAGTATTTGATTGCGCTGCCCAATGGCTCTACGGCGCCCGGTGCGTGAGCACAGAAGGTCTTGCCTGGGCCGAGGAAGCCGACCAGGCCCAGCAGGGTTTCGATATCACCCTCGCGGCCTTCGCCGTTTTCCAGGGCCATCAGCAGCTTGACGCTCCACGGCAGGCCGTCGCGGCATGGGGTGCAGAATCCGCAGGATTCACGGGCAAAGAACTGCTCCATGTTGCGCAGCAGCGAGACCATGTTCACGGTGTTGTCGACCGCCATTGCCAGGCCGGTACCCATCCGGGTGCCCACCTTGCCGATGCCGCCGGCATACATTTGTGCGTCCAGGTGCTCAGGAAGCAGGAAACCGGTGCCGGCGCCGCCTGGCTGCCAGGCTTTCAAGGTGTAGCCGTCGCGCATACCGCCGGCGTAGTCCTCGAACAGCTCGCGTGCGGTCACGCCGAACGGCAGCTCCCACAGACCCGGGTTCTTGACCTTGCCGGAGAAGCCCATGAGCTTGGTGCCCATGTCTTCGCTGCCCTCGCGAGCCAACGATTTGTACCAGTCCACGCCGTCGGCGATGATCGCCGGCACGTTGCACAGGGTCTCGACGTTGTTCACGCAGGTCGGCTTGCCCCACACGCCTACGGCGGCGGGGAAGGGCGGCTTGGAGCGCGGGTTGGCGCGGCGACCTTCGAGGGAGTTGATCAGTGCGGTTTCTTCACCGCAGATATAACGCCCGGCGCCGGTGTGCACGAACAGTTCGAAATCGAAGCCGGAACCGAGGATGTTCTTGCCCAGCAGGCCCGCGGCCTTGGCTTCTGCCACTGCACGGTTGAGGTGCTTGGCGGCGGTGGTGTACTCGCCACGCAGGAAGATGTAGCCACGGTAGGTCTTGAGCGCACGGGCGCTGATCAACATGCCTTCGATCAGCAGATGGGGCAGTTGCTCCATCAACATGCGGTCTTTCCAGGTGTTGGGCTCCATCTCATCCGCGTTGCACAGCAGGTAGCGGATGTTGATGGATTCGTCTTTGGGCATCAGGCCCCACTTCACACCCGTGGGGAAGCCTGCGCCGCCGCGGCCCTTGAGGCCGGCGTCCTTCACGGTCTGGACGATATCGTCCTGGGCCATATCGGCGAAGGCTTTGCGCGCTGCGGCGTAACCGTTCTTGGCCTGGTATTCGTCAAGCCATACCGGCTCGCCGTCGTCACGCAGGCGCCAGGTCAGCGGGTGGGTCTCGGCCGAACGCTTGATCAGGTTGGCCGGGCCGAAGGAAGTCAGGGTCATGGGTAGCCCTCGAGCAATTGGGTCACGCCAGCAGGCTGTACGTCACCGAATGTGTCGTCGTCGATCATCAACGCCGGCGCCTTGTCGCAGTTGCCCAGGCAGCACACCGGCAGCAGCGTGAAGCGGCCGTCGGCGGTGGTCTGGCCGAGGCCGATGCCGAGCTTGGCCTGGATTTCGCTGACCACGGACTCATGGCCGCCGATGTAGCAGACCATGCTGTCGCACACGCGAATGATGTGACGGCCGACTGGCTGACGGAAGATCTGGCTGTAGAACGTGGCCACCCCTTCAACGTCGCTGGCAGGGATGCCGAGGATCTCGCCGATGGCGTAGAGGGCGCCGTCGGGCACCCAGCCACGTTCCTTCTGAACGATCTTCAGGGCTTCGATCGACGCCGCGCGCGGATCTTCGTAGTGATGCAGCTCGTGCTCGATGGCCGAGCGCTCGGTTTCACTCAAGGTGAAACGGTCTGTCTGGATAAGCGTGCTGTTCATGCTTAGCGGTCCACGTCGGCCATAACGAAATCGATACTACCCAGGTACGCAATCAAGTCCGCGACCATCTCGCCTTTGATCACCGAAGGGATCTGCTGCAAGTGGGCAAAACTTGGGGTACGAATCCGGGTGCGGTAGCTCATGGTGCCGCCATCGCTCGTCAGGTAATAACTGTTGATACCCTTGGTCGCTTCGATCATCTGGAAGGATTCGTTGGCCGGCATGACCGGGCCCCACGAAACTTGCAGGAAGTGCGTGATCAGGGTTTCGATGTGCTGCAGCGTGCGCTCTTTGGGCGGCGGCGTGGTCAGCGGGTGATCCGCCTTGTACGGGCCGGCCGGCATGTTGCGCATGCACTGCTCGATGATCTTCAGGCTCTGGCGCATTTCTTCGACGCGCACGATGCAACGGTCGTAGGCATCGCCATTGGCCGCCAGCGGTACTTCGAACTCGAAGTTCTCGTAGCCGGAGTACGGGCGCGCCTTGCGCAGGTCGAAGTCGCAACCGGTGGAACGCAGGCCGGCACCGGTGACGCCCCATTCCAGGGCCTCTTTGGTGTTGTACTGGGCGACGCCGATGGTACGACCTTTGAGGATGCTGTTGTCCAGCGCGGCTTTCTGGTACTCGTCCAGACGCTTGGGCATCCAGTCGATGAATTCCTTGACCAGGCGCTCCCAGCCGTTCGGCAGGTCGTGGGCCACGCCGCCGATGCGGTACCAGGCCGGGTGCAGGCGGAAACCGGTGATGGCTTCGATGACCTTGTAGGCGCGCTGACGGTCGGTGAAAGTGAAGAACACCGGAGTCATGGCGCCGACGTCCTGGATATAGGTACCCAGGAACAGCAGGTGGCTGGTGATGCGGAAGAACTCGGCCATCATGATGCGGATGGTGTCGACGCGGTCCGGCACTTTAATGCCGGCCAGCTTCTCGACCGAGAGCACGTACGGCAGGTTGTTCATCACGCCGCCGAGGTAGTCGATACGGTCGGTGTACGGGATGAAGCTGTGCCAGGACTGACGCTCGGCCATCTTCTCGGCGCCACGGTGGTGGTAGCCGATGTCCGGGACGCAGTCGACGATTTCTTCGCCGTCCAGTTGCAGGATGATACGGAAGGCACCGTGAGCCGAAGGGTGGTTCGGGCCCAGGTTGAGGAACATGTAGTCCTCGTTGGTGCCGGAGCGTTTCATGCCCCAGTCTTCCGGACGGAAGCGCGCCGCTTCTTCTTCAAGCTGCTGCTTGGCGAGGTTGAGGCTGTACGGGTCGAATTCGGTGGCGCGGGCAGGGAAGTCCTTGCGCAGTGGGTGACCTTCCCAGGTCGGCGGCATCATGATGCGCGTCAGGTGTGGGTGGCCAGGGAAGTCGATGCCGAACATGTCCCAGACTTCACGCTCGTACCAGCTGGCGTTCGGCCAGATACCGGTGACGGTCGGGATGCTCAGGTCGCTCTCGCTCAGGGCGACCTTGATCATCACGTCACTGTTACGTTCCAGCGACATCAAGTGGTAGAACACGGTGAAATCGGCGCCGCTCGGCAGCCCCTGGCGCTTGGTGCGCAGTCGCTCGTCCACGCCATGCAGGTCATAGAGCATGACGTACGGCTTGGGCAGGTTGCGCAGGAAGGTCAGGACTTCGACGAGCCTGGCGCGCGCCACCCACAGCACCGGCATACCGGTGCGTGTGGCCTGGGCGGTGAAGGCGTCAGGGCCAAAACGGTTATTGAGTTCGACAACCACATCCTGGTCGTCTGCCTTGTAAGGCGGGATATACAGAGCACTGCCTGTAGTCATGGTTTTTTATCGCTTTCGGTCAACGTAAAGAATGAAGCCAGGTTTTCGTTCTATATAAAGAAGCGGGCTGGATCAGACTTCGTCGGGGCTGCGCAGGTTGGTGACTGCGATTCGCTGTTCGCGGCGCTGTTCCTTTTGGGACGGCATCTCGGCGCGGTACACGCCTTGATCACCGACGACCCAGGACAGTGGGCGACGCTCCTTGCCAATCGATTCCTGCAACAGCATCAAGCCTTGCAGGAATGCTTCGGGGCGGGGCGGGCAGCCAGGCACGTAGACGTCCACGGGCAGGAACTTGTCCACCCCTTGAACGACCGAGTAGATGTCGTACATGCCACCGGAGTTGGCGCACGAACCCATGGAGATGACCCACTTCGGTTCGAGCATTTGCTCATAGAGACGCTGGATGATCGGCGCCATCTTGATGAAGCAGGTACCGGCGATAACCATGAAATCCGCCTGGCGCGGTGATGCCCGGATAACTTCGGCGCCAAAGCGGGCGATGTCATGGGGCGCCGTGAAGGCGGTGGTCATTTCCACGTAGCAGCACGAAAGGCCGAAGTTGTACGGCCACAGGGAGTTTTTACGCCCCCAGTTGACCGCGCCACTCAGCACGTCTTCCAGCTTGCCCATGTAGATGTTTTTGTGGACTTGGTCTTCTAACGGGTCGGAAACGGTTTCCCGTTCGCCGATGGGGTACTGCTCGTTAGGAGCATCCGGGTCGATCCTGGTGAGATTGTATTGCATTGCCAAAGCCTCATTGTTTCAGCTTCGCCTGCCGCTTGCGACGAGCTTCCGGAGCCCAGTCAAGGGCGCCCACTCGGAACAGGTAGACAAGACCTGCCAACAGAATTGCTATGAAAACGAGAGCTTCGACGAATCCGGTCCAGCCGCTTTCGCGGACGGACACAGACCATGCAAAGAGAAAGAGGGCTTCGATATCGAAGATCACGAAGAGCATCGCGACCAGATAGAATTTGGCTGAGAGCCGCAAGCGGGCGCCACCTGTAGGTAGCATGCCGGACTCGAACGGTTCGTTTTTGCTGCGGCCCCAGGCTTTTGACCCGAGTAGGCTGGAGACGCCAAGCATGAAGGCGCAAAGGCCCACAACACCGAGGAGGAAAATGGCAAAGCCCCAGTTGTGGGCCATGAGTCCTGTCGCGTCGGTCATGCTGGAAATCCTTAACAGAGAGCAAAGGTCTCTGAGCTCGAAAAAGTAACGATGCAGTGACGATATGTCGCACTGCAATCAATCGCGGTGATTTTATGGCTAAACACCGGGCAAGTAAAATTCCCAGGGCGAAATTATTCGGTGGAATAAGCACATAGTGCACCTTCTTGGGGCTGTAGCCCTTGTACCGTGGGCATTAGCGGGCTTTTCATCAATTATGTTTTGTTTAAGCTGCAACGAAGTTTTCAGGCGCCAAATGATAATGAATATTGTTTGCGTGGGGTTTAAGCGATTGTTTCTCATGTGGCGGGGGAAGTTGCCGTTACTTGCTTGAGTGTCGCTTAGTTGTCGCAACGGTTCTTTTAACCGATTGGATGTGTGCGAATACCGCTCTGGATCAATGTTTTGCGCAAAATTCCTTGTGGGAGGGGGCTTGCTCCCGATAGCTGAGTATCAGCCAACCCAACTGTTGCTGATCCACCGCTATCGGGAGCAAGCCCCCTCCCACATTTGGTCCGCAGTGCATCGGTAGGTTTTGTGCAGGCAAAAAAACGCCCCGAACCAGTCGGGGCGTGATTGTTGTGCGGCACTGCGGTTAGGTCTTCCCTGGGGCCGCAGTGGCCGTGTACTCAGTGGATCAGTGGAACTGCTCTTCTTCGGTCGAACCGGTCAGCGCGGTCACGGACGAGGTGCCGCCCTGGATCACGGTGGTCATGTCGTCGAAGTAGCCGGTACCCACTTCCTGCTGGTGCGCCACGAAGGTGTAGCCTTTGGCGGCGTCAGCGAATTCCTGCTCCTGCAGCTTCACATAGGCAGTCATGTCGTTGCGGGCGTAGTCATGCGCCAGGTTGAACATGCTGTGCCACATGTTGTGAATGCCGGCCAGGGTGATGAACTGGTGCTTGTAGCCCATTGCCGACAGTTCACGCTGGAACTTGGCGATGGTCGCGTCGTCCAGGTTCTTCTTCCAGTTGAAGGAAGGCGAGCAGTTGTAGGACAGCAGTTGGTCCGGGTATTCCTTCTTGATCGCTTCGGCGAAGCGACGAGCTTCGTCCAGGTCCGGCTTGGCGGTCTCGCACCAGATCAGGTCGGCGTACGGCGCGTAGGCCAGGCCGCGGGCAATGGCCTGGTCGAGGCCGGCGCGGACTTTATAGAAACCTTCCTGAGTACGCTCGCCAGTCACGAACGGCTGGTCGTACGGGTCGCAGTCCGAGGTCAGCAAGTCTGCCGCGTTGGCGTCGGTACGGGCCAGGATGATGGTCGGTGTACCGGCAACGTCAGCGGCCAAACGCGCAGCGGTCAGCTTCTGTACGGCTTCCTGGGTCGGTACCAGTACCTTGCCACCCATGTGGCCGCATTTCTTCACTGACGCAAGCTGGTCTTCGAAGTGCACGCCGGCAGCGCCTGCCTCGATCATGCTCTTCATCAGCTCGTAGGCGTTGAGTACGCCGCCGAAACCGGCTTCGGCATCAGCCACGATTGGCGCGAAGTAGTCGATGTAGCCTTCGTCACCCGGGTTCTTGCCGGCTTTCCACTGGATCTGGTCGGCACGACGGAACGAGTTGTTGATGCGCTTGACCACGGTTGGAACCGAGTCCACCGGGTACAGCGACTGGTCGGGGTACATGGATTCAGCGGAGTTGTTGTCCGCTGCCACTTGCCAGCCGGACAGGTAGATCGCCTGGATGCCGGCTTTTACCTGTTGGACTGCCTGGCCGCCAGTGAGGGCGCCCATGCAGTTGACGAAATCTTTGTCGGGACGGAAGGACGGCTTGGCACCTTGGGTGACCAGGTTCCACAGCTTCTCGGCGCCGAGTTTTGCAAAGGTGTGCTCAGGTTGGACCGAGCCACGCAGGCGGACGACGTCAGCAGCGGAATAAGCGCGGGTCACGCCTTTCCAGCGTGGGTTTTCAGCCCAATCTTTTTCAAGGGCTGCAATTTGCTGTTCGCGTGTCAGTGCCATGGGGAAAAACCTCGTCGCATAGGTCTAGGTGGAAAATTCCATTTGCCAGCCACGTAGAAAGTGCGTGGTGATGGCTGCTCGCTGACCAGAAGCTTGGGTGTTCAAGTCAAGTTCGGCGGGGTAGGCGACGGGATGAACGATTGGCTCAAGGCGGAGTTGAGCAGGTAAGGGCAAACTGCAAACGGTCTTCGGGCGTCGTGGGCCTTTGTACGATTCATCAGTGCGTAGCCGGGTTACCTGGTTAGCTTCCGTCCCTCGGGACAACTTCGTTCCAGTCGCAACCTCGTCCAACGTGCCTTGTGGGCGGTACAGACACGAATCGGCTCAGGTGGGTAACTTGGAGCGGCGATCCGAAGGCCCTTGCCAGGGCCCCTGATTAGCGGGAGCGAGGCCATCATGCCCATGCTTTTTTGGATCGTCAAATGTTTTGTAGTGCTTTTTTCAAGGCACTACATCTTTGGTCTAATACGACTCGCCAGTCAGTTTTTGGTGCTTCAGTTCAGGGTGTCGACCTTGACCCGCACCGTCAGGTCATCGCGGCCCTGAGTAGAGTAGCTGCGGGTTGTAGAAGATTTGTCGGCCTGGGTTTCGCCATTGATGCCTGCCAGGGTAATCCATTCGCCCAAGCGTCCGCTGACGGTTGTGTCGGTGCTCTGCACGTTCACTACATCAGGACGTTCCTGGCTCATACGGTCACGGTTGGTACTGATAGCCAGGTGTACGGTCTCGCCGGTGACGCTGGCGGTGACGTAAAAGCCCTGGGTGACGTTGCGATACTGGGTCTGGTTCTGCAGGCGGCCATAGCCATCCTGGTGCGTGGTGGTCAGCGGTACGCTCTGGCCGATCTGAATAAGCGCCGGCACGCCTTCGCTGGCCTGGATCTGCTGGATGCCGCCATCGCGGCTGACGGTGCCATAGCTGATGATGCGGGTCTGGCTGTCGCCGCTGTTCTGCTGGTTGGTTTCGTTGGTGTCGACGGTGATCAGCAGGCGCTTGGCCGGCGTGTCCAGTTGGGAGAGCAGGGTACGCAAGCCCTCGATCTTCGCAGGGTCGGCGTTAACAATAAGCTGGTTGCCGTAGGCGCTGACGGTGCCGTCCTTGCCGATGAAGTTCTGCGCCACGGGCAGTAGGTCGGCGCTGGTGCGGTTGCTCAGGTTGACGACCTCGGTGGCAGCCAGGGCCGAAACACTGGCGGTCAGGAGCAGGGCGGTGAGCAGGGTGCGTAGGGACATGTCCGTTATCTCTGCGAGTCATTTGGCTTGATAGTGCCAGTTTGTCGGCCTGGCGGGGCGCAAGTTGAATCGTAGACGGCAAAATGCCCTGGCAGGCAGGGCATTTTGAGGTGTTGCTGATATGGCTATCGGGAGCAAGCCCCCTCCCACATTTTGACCGCATTTCAACGGATGGACTCAGTCAAATGTGGGAGGGGGCTTGCTCCCGATATAGGCGACTCGGTCTTGAGTCAGCCCCCGCGCACCATATCCACATGCGGAATCCCGACTTCAAGAAACTCATCGCTGACGATCTTGAAACCCAACCGCTCATAAAACGGCGCCGCATACACCTGCGCACTGAGGAACTGCCGGGTCTGGCCGCGCTTTTCAGCCACTCCAATCACCGCTTCCATCAGCTTGTCGCCCACCTTCAGCCCGCGCCAGTCCTTGAGCACCGACACGCGACCAATCTCGCCGCTGGGCAGCAGGCGTGCGGTACCAATCGGAAAGTCGCCTTCGAATGCGAGGAAATGCATGGCGCCAGCGTCGTCCGCATCCCACTCGAGCTCGGCTGGAACCGATTGCTCGGCGATAAATACCGCTTCACGAATGCGCCGAATCTCGTCGATATCCTTTCGCCAGTCCGCGACACTTACGTGAATCTTATTCATCCGCGAACCCCAGGCTGCCTTGCTTGACCAGTTCGCACAGCAGGTCGCGGCCGTCTTCGTCGGCCAGCCATACGCTGAGGTTTTCGCTGTGCAGTGCGTCGGCCGAGCACACCAGCTTCAGCAGTTCACGCAGCTTGCCGGGCAGGTAACGGCTCTGGCCGCTGGCGAACAGCAATACATCGTCGTCGACTTCAGACCAGGCCAGGCGCGCGCTTGGGTTGCGTACCAGAATCGCGCCATCTTGCAGGCTGTTGATGAAGTCTTCTTCGCCCAGCTCTTCACCAGCGACCAGTTCCGGGTAGCGCGGCTCGGTCATGAACTGGCCGAACCAGGTCAGCAACATGCGCTCGTCGCTCATGTGCTCAGCCAGCAGACCCTTGAGGCGATCCAGAGCGTCGACCTGAATCTGGTGTGGGTCGCTGACCGGCTGGGCGTCGGCGTCGGTGTAGCGCTCTTCGTCAGTCAGGTACTGGCTGAGGAAGTCGGTGAAGTGGGTCAGCACTTCGGCGGCGCTCGGGGCGCGGAAACCCACCGAGTAGGTCATGCAATCGTCTTCGGCAATGCCGAAGTGCGCCAGGCGCGGTGGCAGGTAGAGCATGTCGCCTGGCTCCAGCACCCATTCGGCGCTTTCTTCGAATTCGGCGAGGATGCGCAGGTCAGCGTGTTGCAGCAGCGGGCTTTCGGAGCTGCACATCTGGCCGATCTTCCAGTTGCGCTTGCCCTGGGCTTGCAGCAGGAACACATCGTAGTTATCGAAGTGCGGACCGACGCTGCCGCCGGGCGCGGCGAAGCTGATCATCACATCGTCGATACGCCAGCTTGGGAGGAAACGGAAGTGCTCCAGCAGTTCGGCGACTTCCGGCACGAACTGGTCGACCGCCTGCACCAGCAGGGTCCACTCACGCTCTGGCAGGGCGCTGAAGGCATCTTCGGCGAATGGGCCGCGACGCAGTTCCCACGGGCGCTCGCCGTGTTCGATCACCAGGCGCGATTCGACTTCTTCTTCCAGGGCCAGGCCTGCCAGTTCGTCGGCGTCGATCGGGCTTTCGAAGTCAGGGATGGCCTGACGGATCAGCAGGGGTTTCTTCTGCCAGTAGTCGCGCAGGAATTCCCGTGCCGTGATGCCGCCCAGAAGTTGAAGAGGGATATCAGGATTCATGTGTAACCTATTGAAAAAAAGCACTTTTAAGACTGGAATAAAAACGCCCGGCGCGGCCGGGCGTCTCAAGGGTCTTGCGGTAATCAGATGCGCTTGGCTTGCTCTACAGCGTTACCGATGTAGTTGGCCGGGGTCAGCAGTTTCAGCTCGGCCTTGGCGGCAGCTGGCATGTCCAGGCCGTCGATGAAAGTCTGCAGCGCTTCAGAGGTGATCCCCTTGCCGCGTGTCAGTTCTTTGAGTTTTTCGTACGGGTTTTCGATGTTGTAGCGACGCATCACGGTCTGGATCGGCTCGGCCAGGACTTCCCAGCATGCATCCAGGTCAGCGGCGATTTTCTGCTCGTTGAGCTCAAGCTTGCTGATGCCTTTGAGGCTGGCTTCGTACGCGATCACGCTGTGGGCAAAGCCTACACCGAGGTTGCGCAGTACGGTGGAGTCGGTCAGGTCGCGCTGCCAGCGAGAGATCGGCAACTTGCTGGCCAGGTGCTGGAACAGCGCGTTGGCGATGCCGAGGTTGCCTTCGGAGTTCTCGAAGTCGATCGGGTTGACCTTGTGCGGCATGGTCGACGAGCCGATTTCACCGGCAATGGTGCGCTGCTTGAAGTAGCCCAGGGAGATGTAGCCCCAGATATCGCGATCGAAGTCGATCAGGATGGTGTTGAAGCGCGCAATCGCGTCGAACAGCTCGGCAATGTAGTCGTGGGGTTCGATCTGCGTGGTGTAAGGGTTGAAACCCAGGCCCAGTTCGTCTTCGATGAAGGCGCGGGCGTTGGCTTCCCAGTCGATCTCGGGGTAGGCCGACAGGTGGGCGTTGTAGTTGCCCACGGCGCCGTTGATCTTGCCCAGCAATGGCACGGCGGCCACTTGAGCGATCTGGCGCTCCAGGCGGTACACCACGTTGGCCAGCTCTTTGCCCAGGGTGGTCGGCGAAGCCGGCTGGCCGTGGGTGCGCGAGAGCATCGGCACATCAGCGAAACGGATCGCCAGTTCACGGATAGCGTTGGCGGTCTGGCGCATCAGCGGCAGCATCACGTCATCACGGCCTTCGCGCAGCATCAGGGCGTGGGACAGGTTGTTGATGTCCTCGCTGGTGCAGGCAAAGTGGATGAATTCGCTGACCTGGGCCAGTTCCGGCAGCTTGGCCGCTTGCTCTTTGAGCAGGTACTCGATGGCTTTGACGTCGTGGTTGGTGGTGCGCTCGATCTCTTTCACACGCTCGGCGTGCTCCAGGGAGAAGTTTTCCGCCAGGGTGTTCAATACAGCGTTGGCCTCGGCGGAAAACGCCGGCACTTCGCCGATGGCAGGGTGAGCGGCCAGGCGCTGGAGCCAGCGCACTTCAACCAGTACACGCGCACGGATCAAACCGTATTCGCTGAAAATAGGGCGCAGGGCCTGGGTTTTGCCGGCGTAGCGGCCGTCAACAGGGGAAACCGCAGTGAGCGAAGAGAGCTGCATGGGGTGTTCTCGGACAGTCGGGCAACGAAATGGGGCGCGTATCATACATGAAAAAATCCGCCGGTCCGTTGCCAACTGACCGGCGTATTACGCGTAACGGCTTGAAAATGGCCTGCTGATGCGACTTATTCGTTGCGCATCAACGGGTAAAGCTCTTTGAGCAATTTGCGTCGGCTGATCACCAGTTGCCAGCGATGTCCGCCCAACTGCCGCCACAACCGCGCCGAACGAATGCCGGCCAGGAGCAACGCGCGGATCTTCGAGGCGTTATTGGGTTGCTGCAGGTTGCGCATGTCGCCGTGCACCTGGATGCGCTGGCGCAAGGTGCTCAAGGTGTCCTGGTAAAGCGCCCCGCAGGCCGCGATTACGTTCTCGTGGGCCGGGCCGAAGTGCTCAACCTGGGACTGGATTTGCGGCAGGCGCTTGCCGATGGTTTCCAGCAGGTCGTCGCGCTTGGCTAGCTGCCGTTCCAGGCCGAGCATCGACAGGGCGTAGCGCAACGGCTCGCGCTGCAGGGTGCTTGGGTCGCGTTCGAGGGCGCCGATCAGGGCGCGATAACCTTCACGCAGGGCCAGGTCGTCGCCACCGTAGACTTCCAGAGTGTCCTTGGGGTCGCGGATCAGCAGGCTGCCGAGCATACAGGTCAGGCCTGCCTCGGTGACCTGGCCGGTCTTGGCGATCTTGTCCACCAGTACGGCGGCCAGGAATACCCCGCCAAGCGCCGTCAATTGCTCCTGGGTCGGGCTCATGCCGGATGGCTCCAGGCTTGCGCAACTTCAATCACGCCGCCGCCCAGGCAGATTTCGCCGTCGTAGAACACCACGGATTGGCCTGGGGTGACCGCACGTTGCGGGTCGTCGAAGGTCGCGCGGTAACCTGTGGCGGTTTTTTCCAGGGTGCACGGCTGGTCGCTCTGGCGATAGCGCACTTTGGCGGTCAGGCGGCGTGGCGTGCTCAAGTCGATCGGGTTGACCCAGTAGATCTCGGAAGCGAGCAGGGCGCCGGAGAACAGCAGCGGATGTTCGTTGCCCTGGCCGACCACAAGCACGTTGTTTTGCAGATCCTTGACCAGCACGTACCAAGGCTCTTCACCTGCGTCTTTCAGGCCGCCGATGCCCAGGCCCTGGCGCTGGCCAATGGTGTGGTACATCAGGCCATGGTGACGGCCGATCACTTCGCCGTCAGTGGTCTTGATCTCGCCCGGCTGCGCCGGCAGGTACTGCTTGAGGAAATCGCTGAAGCGGCGCTCGCCGATAAAGCAGATCCCGGTGGAGTCTTTCTTCTTGGCGGTGGCCAGGCCGTGTTGCTCGGCGATCTTGCGCACTTCGGGCTTTTCCAGTTCGCCGACCGGGAACAGGGTCTTGGCAATCTGTTCACCGCCGACGGCGTGCAGGAAGTAGCTCTGGTCCTTGTTCGGGTCCAGGCCCTTGAGCAATTCGGTGCGGCCATCGATATCGCGACGGCGCACGTAGTGGCCCGTGGCAATCAGGTCGGCGCCAAGCATCATGGCGTAGTCGAGGAACGCCTTGAACTTGATTTCGCGGTTGCACAGGATGTCCGGGTTCGGCGTGCGGCCGGCCTTGTATTCGGCCAGGAAGTGCTCGAACACGTTGTCCCAGTACTCGGCGGCGAAGTTGGCAGTGTGCAGCTTGATGCCGATCTTGTCGCACACGGCCTGGGCGTCCGCCAGGTCGTCCATGGCGGTGCAGTATTCGGTTCCATCGTCTTCTTCCCAGTTCTTCATGAACAGGCCTTCCACCTCATAACCCTGCTCCATGAGCAGAACGGCGGAAACGGAAGAATCCACGCCGCCGGACATGCCGACGATGACGCGCTTCTTTTGTGTGTCAGAAGGGGCTGGATCACGCATAGGGTTTCAACGGGTGTCTTGAAAAAGGACGCGATTCTATCAGGCCCGAGCCGCTAAGGCTAAAGAGAAGGGCGGATCAATTCGAGACTGTGCCGGTGGCCGGCCAGATAATCATCGATACAGCGGATGATCAGCTCGCTGCGCCAGTCATCGCGCACGGTCATCAGCTCGTCACGGGTCAGCCAGCGGGCGCGCAGGATGCCTTCGTCGAGTTGATAGTCCGGGTGATGTTTCAGCGCCTTGGCGATAAAGCATACGCGCTGATAGGTCACGCCATTGCTCGGTGCGGTGTACAGGTAAATGCCGACGATGCCAGTGGGCTCGACATCCCAGCCGGTTTCTTCGAGGGTTTCACGCACCGCGGCCTCGGTGAGGGTTTCGTTCGGGTCCAGGTGGCCGGCGGGCTGATTGAGTACGGCGCGGCCGCTCTTGAGTTCTTCAACCATCAGGAAGCGGCCGTTGTCTTCGACGATGGTGGCGACGGTGATGTGGGGGAGCCAGGTCATTGCAAACCTCGGTATCGGGAAGGTGACTCGGTCAATGTGGGAGCTGGCTTGCCTGTGATGGCGGTGGGTCAGCTGCACCTGTATGAACTGACAGACTGTAATCGCAGGCAAGCCAGCTCCCACATTTGATTGGGTTTCTTCAATGAAGTCCCTACAAACAGAAACCCCGGCACTGGGCCGGGGCTTCTTTGCATCCTTACAACCTTACTTCAACTTGGCAATTGCCGCATTGAGGGTGTTGCTTGGGCGCATGGCCTTGCTGGTCAGCTCGGGGTTCGGCGCGTAGTAGCCGCCGATGTCCACAGGCTTGCCCTGTACCGCGTTGAGCTCGGCAACGATGGTTGCTTCGTTCTCAGCCAGGGTTTTTGCCAGTTCGCCGAACTGCGCTTGCAGTGCAGCGTCTTCGGTCTGGGCGGCCAGGGCTTGGGCCCAGTACAGCGCCAGGTAGAAGTGGCTGCCGCGGTTGTCGATGTTGCCGACTTTGCGCGATGGCGACTTGTTGTTGTCCAGGAACTGGCCGGTAGCCTGGTCCAGGGTCTTGGACAGTACCAAGGCTTTGGGGTTGTTGTAGGTCACGCCCAGGTGCTCAAGGGAAGCGGCCAGGGCCAGGAACTCGCCCAGGGAGTCCCAACGCAGGAAGTTTTCTTCCAGCAGCTGCTGAACGTGCTTGGGAGCCGAACCGCCAGCGCCGGTTTCGAACAGGCCGCCGCCGTTCATCAGCGGCACGATCGACAGCATCTTGGCGCTGGTGCCCAGTTCCATGATCGGGAACAGGTCGGTCAGGTAGTCGCGCAGCACGTTGCCGGTCACCGAAATGGTGTCCAGGCCCTTGCGGGTGCGCTCCAGGGTGAACTTCATCGCATCGACCGGGGCCATGATGCGGATGTCCAGGCCTTCGGTGTTGTGGTCTTTCAGGTACGCCTGAACTTTCTCGACCACTACGCCATCGTGAGCGCGCTTGGGGTCCAGCCAGAAAATAGCCGGGGTGTTGCTGGCACGGGCACGGTTGACGGCGAGCTTGACCCAGTCCTGGATCGGCGCGTCTTTGGTCTGGCACATGCGGAAGATGTCGCCGGCCTCGACTTTCTGTTCCATCAGCAGGTTGCCCTGGCTGTCGGTGACGCGAACAACGCCGTCAGCCTTGATCTGGAAGGTCTTGTCGTGGGAGCCGTACTCTTCGGCTTTCTTGGCCATCAGGCCAACGTTTGGCACGCTGCCCATGGTGGTCGGGTCGAAGGCGCCATTGGCCTTGCAGTCTTCGATGACCGCCTGGTAGATGGTGGCGTAGCAGCGATCCGGGATCACAGCCTTGGTGTCGTGCAACTGGCCGTCGGTGCCCCACATCTTGCCGGAGTCACGGATCATGGCCGGCATCGAGGCGTCGACGATCACGTCGCTCGGCACGTGCAGGTTGGTGATGCCTTTGTCGGAGTTGACCATCGCCAGGGCAGGACGAGCGGCGTAGACGGCCTGGATGTCGGCTTCGATCTGCGCTTGCTGGTCGGCCGGCAGGGCCTTGATGCGGGCATACAGGTCGCCGATGCCGTTGTTCAGGTTGAAGCCGATCTGCTCAAGCACGGTAGCGTGCTTGGCCAGGGCATCTTTATAGAACTCGGCAACGATCTGGCCGAACATGATCGGGTCGGAGACCTTCATCATGGTGGCTTTGAGGTGAACCGACAGCAGCACGCCTTGCTTCTTGGCGTCTTCGATTTCAGCAGCGATGAAGCTGCGCAGCGCTTTCTTGCTCAGCACGGCGGTGTCGATGATCTCGCCGGCCTGGACGCTGGTCTTTTCTTTCAGGACGGTGGTGGTGCCGTCCTGAGCAACCAGCGCAATTTTGACAGCATCGGCGGCTTCGATCTGTACGGCTTTTTCGCTGCCGTAGAAGTCACCATTGCTCATGTGGGCAATGTGCGACTTGGAGTCGGCAGCCCAGGCGCCCATCTTGTGCGGGTGCTTGCGTGCGTAGTTCTTGACCGACAGCGGCGCGCGGCGGTCGGAGTTGCCTTCGCGCAGTACCGGGTTCACGGCGCTGCCCTTGACCTTGTCGTAACGTGCACGGGTTTCTTTTTCCGCGTCGGTGGTTACGGTTTCCGGGTAGTCCGGCAGGGCGTAGCCCTGGGCCTGCAGTTCCTTGATCGCGGCTTGCAGCTGCGGGGTCGAGGCACTGATGTTAGGCAGCTTGATGATGTTGGCTTCAGGGGTTACGGCCAGGTCGCCCAGTTCGGCGAGGTGGTCCGGGATAGCCTTGGTGCCCAGTTGCTCGGGGAAGCTTGCGAGGATGCGCCCTGCGAGGGAGATGTCGCGGGTTTCAACGGCAATATCAGCGGAAGCCGTGAAGGCCTCTACGATAGGCAACAGTGAATAGGTGGCGAGGGCTGGAGCTTCGTCGGTGAAGGTGTAGATGATCTTCGAGCGGGTGGGCATATTCGGATTAACTCTCTTCTTTGCTGAAAGCGTGCGCAGAAACTCGAGATGCGCCGGGTGGAGCGCGTTCGTTCAAAGTCATCCATGAGCGAAATGTCGAGGTTTCTTCGCGGTGATGTTGGGTTGCATCAGTCGAGCGTCAAGCGTTTGGACTATTGTAATAGTCCTGCTTTCTGGCTGAAGGCTACTGTCTAGAGCGGTCAACCGTCGTGACTCTTTGGTCAGCGGCGGCATTATACATAGGTCGCTATGCTTACGCAGAGCCTTCATACAAAAGGTGTGTCGTCCATTGGTCTAAAGGTCGCAGGGGCGGGGTTGCGCCGAAAGTTGAATGATGTGCTCAAGATTGGCACTTTTCCCTTTGCTTTCAGGCTTGTAGGCGACAATTTATGCTGTTTTCGATGCAAATGAGCATGGCGCGAGGTTTCGGTCGCCATTTATCTGGAGTAGGCTCGAACGCAGCCAGATGTTCAATCCATAGATGGAGTTCAGCATGGGATACAAGAAGATTCAGGTTCCGGCAGTCGGCGACAAAATCACCGTCAATGCAGACCATTCTCTCAATGTTCCTGACCAACCGATCATCCCCTATATCGAAGGTGACGGTATTGGCGTCGACATCAGCCCGGTGATGATCAAGGTAGTCGACGCAGCTGTTGAAAAGGCTTACGGCGGCAAGCGCAAAATCTCGTGGATGGAGGTGTATGCCGGCGAAAAGGCGACCCAGGTCTACGACCAGGACACCTGGTTGCCCCAGGAAACCCTGGACGCGGTCAAGGATTACGTGGTGTCCATCAAGGGCCCGCTGACCACGCCGGTCGGGGGTGGTATTCGCTCGCTGAACGTGGCTCTGCGTCAGCAGCTCGACCTGTATGTGTGTCTGCGCCCGGTGCGCTGGTTTGAAGGCGTGCCCAGCCCGGTCAAGAAGCCAGGCGATGTGGACATGACCATCTTCCGTGAGAACTCCGAGGATATTTACGCGGGTATCGAGTGGAAAGCCGGTTCGCCTGAGGCGATCAAGGTGATCAAGTTCCTCAAGGAGGAAATGGGCGTTACCAAGATCCGTTTCGACCAGGATTGCGGGATTGGCGTCAAGCCGGTGTCGAAAGAGGGTACCAAGCGCCTGGCGCGCAAGGCCCTGCAGTATGTAGTCGATAACGACCGCGACTCGCTGACCATCGTGCATAAAGGCAACATCATGAAGTTCACCGAAGGTGCCTTCAAGGAGTGGGCCTACGAAGTGGCGGCTGAAGAATTCGGCGCGACGCTGCTCGATGGCGGCCCGTGGATGCAGTTCAAGAACCCCAAGACCGGCAAGAATGTGGTGGTCAAGGATGCGATTGCCGATGCCATGCTCCAGCAGATCCTGCTGCGTCCGGCTGAGTATGATGTGATTGCCACGCTCAACCTCAATGGTGACTACTTGTCCGATGCCTTGGCGGCGGAGGTTGGTGGTATTGGTATCGCGCCGGGAGCCAACCTGTCGGACACCGTGGCGATGTTCGAAGCCACTCACGGTACTGCGCCCAAGTATGCGGGCAAGGACCAGGTCAACCCGGGTTCATTGATTCTGTCGGCAGAAATGATGCTGCGTCATATGGGCTGGGTCGAGGCGGCTGACTTGATCATCAAGGGCACCAATGGTGCGATTTCTGCCAAGACCGTGACCTATGACTTTGAGCGCCTGATGGATGGCGCTACGTTGGTGTCGTCGTCGGGCTTTGGTGATGCGCTGATCAAGCATATGTAAGCAGGCAGAGAAAACCGGCCGCCCTGATGATTCGGGGTGGCCGGTTTGCTTTCAATGCTTTGTTCAATAATTGATCAGGCGTGTTGCTTTTTTGAATGTAAGTCGGTGTTTCTGCTTTTCTTTTCGACGTTCGTAGTGGCAGGCGTATCAACGAGAACGATATTCGTGGCCTGCATACCCTTTGGGCCTTGAACGATATCAAAGGTGACAGGCTGATTCGCTTTCACCGTTTTGTAGCCTTCCACTTGAATCGCCGAATAATGCGCAAAAAGGTCTTCAGTCTTGCCGTCTTCATTGATGAAGCCGTACCCCTTGGCATTGTTGAACCACTTGACCTTACCACTAGCCATTCCCATATCCCTCTGCACCAGACTCCATCACTGGAGTATCATCCAGTTTATCCGTCCTAACCCGAATAAATAAGGTTGACTGCGCGGACCTTTTTTACCCACTGTGGGCTCTATTGGTTGTAACACCGATTTGCCGATAGTCAAGGCGACCAGTCGGTCAGAGTTGAAATTCTGACAGCTCGCCCCCACCACTGTAATTGAACCACTGACGAACCTTTCTTTCCATGCATGCAAATAGCCAGATTCGACTAACATTCAATCAGGATCGCCCGGATCAGGAACATGACGACGACGGTTCTGCAGGCATTGCTGTTCAGGAGGCCAAGCCTGCTTTACAGGCACCGCCGATGTACAAGGTGGTTTTGTTCAATGATGACTACACACCGATGGATTTCGTCGTCGAAGTGCTCGAGGTGTTTTTTAACCTGAACCGCGAGTTGGCGACCAAGGTAATGCTGGCCGTTCACACAGAAGGACGGGCAGTATGTGGAGTGTTTACCCGCGACATCGCCGAGACAAAGGCCATGCAGGTCAACCAGTACGCCAGGGAAAGCCAGCATCCGCTACTCTGTGAAATCGAGAAGGACGGTTAACGCCGACCACTTGGGTATGAGGTGAAGCTATGTTAAACCGCGAGCTCGAAGTCACCCTCAATCTTGCCTTCAAGGAGGCTCGTTCGAAGCGTCATGAGTTCATGACCGTCGAGCACCTTTTGCTGGCACTTTTGGATAATGAAGCTGCCGCCACCGTTCTGCGTGCGTGCGGCGCCAACCTCGACAAACTCAAGCATGATCTGCAGGAGTTTATCGACTCCACCACGCCACTGATCCCCGTGCATGACGAGGACCGCGAGACCCAGCCAACCCTGGGCTTCCAGCGGGTATTGCAGCGTGCTGTCTTCCACGTACAGAGCTCCGGTAAGCGTGAGGTCACAGGCGCAAACGTGCTGGTGGCAATTTTCAGCGAACAGGAAAGCCAGGCCGTGTTTCTGCTCAAGCAGCAGAGCGTTGCCCGTATTGATGTCGTCAATTACATCGCCCACGGTATCTCCAAGGTGCCCGGGCACGGCGATCATTCCGAGGGTGAGCAGGATATGCAGGACGACGAGGGCGGTGAGTCTTCTTCTTCAAGCAACCCGCTGGATGCCTATGCCAGCAATCTCAATGAGATGGCGCGACAGGGGCGGATCGATCCGCTGGTCGGGCGTGAGAGCGAGGTCGAGCGTGTAGCGCAGATTCTCGCGCGGCGTCGCAAGAACAACCCGTTGCTGGTGGGTGAGGCGGGCGTGGGTAAAACCGCGATTGCCGAAGGCCTGGCCAAGCGCATTGTCGACAACCAGGTGCCGGACCTGCTGGCAAACAGCGTCGTCTACTCTCTTGACCTGGGCGCATTGCTCGCCGGGACCAAGTACCGTGGCGATTTCGAGAAGCGCTTCAAGGCGCTGCTCGGCGAGCTGAAAAAACGCCCGCAGGCGATCCTGTTCATCGACGAGATCCACACCATCATTGGTGCCGGTGCGGCCTCCGGTGGGGTGATGGACGCCTCCAACCTGCTCAAGCCATTGCTGTCTTCGGGTGATATCCGCTGCATCGGCTCAACCACCTTCCAGGAGTTTCGCGGCATTTTCGAAAAAGACCGTGCCCTGGCGCGACGCTTCCAGAAAGTCGACGTGTCCGAGCCTTCGGTTGAAGACACCATTGGCATCCTGCGTGGGCTCAAGGGGCGTTTTGAAGCGCACCACGGCATCGAGTACACCGATGAGGCCCTGCGTGCGGCGGCCGAGCTGGCGTCGCGCTACATCAATGACCGGCACATGCCGGACAAAGCCATCGACGTGATCGACGAGGCGGGCGCCTACCAGCGCCTGCAGCCGGTCGAGAAGCGTGTGAAGCGTATCGATGTGCCTCAGGTCGAGGACATCGTGGCGAAGATCGCGCGGATTCCGCCAAAGCACGTCACCAGTTCCGACAAGGAGCTGCTGCGTAACCTGGAGCGCGATCTCAAGCTCACTGTGTTCGGTCAGGATGCGGCGATCGACTCGCTGTCCACGGCTATCAAATTGTCCCGCGCGGGCCTCAAGTCGCCGGACAAACCGGTCGGTTCGTTCCTGTTCGCAGGGCCTACCGGCGTCGGCAAGACCGAGGCGGCGCGGCAGTTGGCCAAGGCCATGGGTATCGAGCTGGTCCGTTTCGACATGTCCGAGTACATGGAGCGTCACACCGTGTCGCGCCTGATCGGTGCGCCGCCGGGCTATGTCGGTTTCGATCAGGGCGGCTTGTTGACCGAAGCGATCACCAAGCAGCCGCATTGCGTACTGCTGCTCGATGAAATCGAAAAGGCTCACCCGGAAGTCTTCAACCTGCTGTTGCAGGTCATGGATCACGGGACGCTGACCGATAACAACGGGCGCAAGGCGGACTTCCGTAATGTGATCGTGATCATGACCACCAACGCCGGTGCTGAAACTGCTGCGCGAGCGTCTATCGGCTTCACGCATCAGGATCACTCTTCCGATGCAATGGAAGTGATCAAGAAGAGCTTCACGCCGGAGTTCCGCAACCGTCTGGACACCATTATCCAATTTGGTCGCCTCAGCCATGAGGTTATCAAGAGCGTGGTGGACAAGTTCCTCACCGAGCTTCAGGCGCAGTTGGAAGACAAGCGCGTGCAGCTGGATGTGACGGAAGCGGCTCGCAGTTGGATCGCAGAGGGCGGCTACGATGCGGCAATGGGCGCTCGCCCAATGGCGCGTCTGATCCAGGACAAGATCAAGCGGCCGCTGGCCGAAGAGATCCTGTTCGGCGAACTCTCCGACCATGGCGGCGTGGTGCATATCGACCTGAAGGACGGCGAGCTGACCTTCGAGTTCGAGACCACGGCAGAAATGGCCTGATCGCTGTGCAGCAACACAAAAAGGCGCCGAAAGGCGCCTTTTTGCTGACTTGAAATGCAATTCTCAGAACAATCGAGATCCAATGCGGGAGGGGGCTTGCTCCCGATAGCAGTGGTTCAGCAACAGCTTAGTTGCTTGGCCCACTGCTATCGGGAGCAAGCCCCCTCCCACAGGGATTTGTGTTGTTGGGGCAAATGGCGCACACACAAAAACGCCCGGCATAACCGGGCGTTTTGTATTGACTTGCTTAGCGAGCGCGGTAAGTGATGCGCCCTTTGCTCAAGTCATAGGGCGTCAGCTCGACGCGCACTTTGTCACCGGTAAGAATACGAATGTAGTTCTTGCGCATCTTGCCGGAGATATGCGCGGTTACGACGTGCCCATTTTCCAACTCCACACGAAACATGGTGTTGGGCAGGGTGTCGACGACAGTGCCTTCCATTTCGAAGCTGTCTTCTTTCGACATGCAGTAAAGCCCTCGGTATCCAGTGAATGGCCCGGTGCAACTGCGCCAGGCAAAAGCGGCGTGCATTGTGCCCGAAAAAGAGGGTTCAAGCCAAGGGGTTCTAGTTAAGTGTGACCCATCTTTGATTAATCAGCAGCTCAATGGGCCGATATTGGGTCTTGTAGTTCATCTTTTTGCAGTTCTTGATCCAGTATCCGAGGTACACCGCTTCCAGTTCCAGGCGCAGCGCTTCACCTATTTGCCAGAGGATCGCAAAGCGCCCGAGGCTGCGGCGTTCCTCTTCGGGTTCATAGAAGGTGTACACCGCCGACAGGCCGTTGGGCAGCAGGTCGGTCACCGCCACGGCCAGCAGCCGTCCATCGAGGCGGAACTCGTAGAAGCGCGAGAACGGCAGGTCACGTACCAGGAAGGTGGAAAACTGATCACGGCTGGGCGGGAACATGTCGCCATCGGCATGGCGTTGCTCGATGTAGCGCTGATAAAGATCGAAATACTCTTCGCTGTACTGCGGCTTGACCGCGTTTACCGTCAGGTCGGCGTTGCGTTTGAGGATGCGTTTCTGATTGCGATCGGGCAAAAATTGCGCGGCAGGGATGCGCGCCGGCACACACGCGTTGCAATTCTGGCAGTGAGGTCGGTACAGATGATCGCCGCTGCGCCGAAACCCCATCTCCGAGAGGTCGGCGTACACATGCACGTCCATCGGCTGGCTGGGATCGAGGAACAGCGTGGTGGCCTGCTCATCGGGCAGATAGCTGCAAGAGTGGGCTTGAGTGGCATAGAACTTCAAGCGCGCCAGCTCGGTCATGATCAACCCTCGGGATAAGCTTTGGAATAAGTGTAAGCCAGGTAGGCGAAAGTCGCCTACGAAACCCACGGTCCAGAGCTGGGTTGGTCCAAATGCTTGCGCAGCAAGTCAGCGAAGTCGCTGCGCGGTATGGCGCGGGCGCCCAGGCTGTGCAGGTGGTCATTGGGCATCTGGCAGTCGATCAGCACGAAGCCCCACGCCTGCAATTGACGGGTCAATGTGGCGAAACCGAATTTCGAGGCGTTGTCGGCGCGGCTGAACATGGATTCGCCAAAAAACAGCTGGCCCATCGCCAGGCCATACAGGCCACCTACCAGTTCGCCCTGGTCCCACACTTCCACGGAGTGGGCGTAGCCGCGCTTGTGCAGCGCCAGGTAGGCGTTCTGGATGCCCTCGGTGATCCAGGTGCCGTCCGCGTAGGCGCGCGGTGCAGCGCAGGCCTGGATGACGGCGGCGAAATCCTGGTCGAACGTCACGGTATAACGCTGTTGGCGCAGCAGTTTGCCGAGGCTGCGGGACACATGCAGTTCGTCGGGGAAGATCACCGTGCGTGGGTCGGGTGACCACCAGAGGATAGGCTGGCCTTCGGAGAACCACGGAAAGCAGCCATGGCGATAGGCCTGGATCAGGCGTTCGGCCGACAGGTCGCCACCGGCGGCGAGCAGGCCATTGGGTTCGCGCATGGCCTTGGCCAGGGGCGGGAAAGTCAGGTTGTCGCGTTGTAACCAGGTCAGCATGGCATCCAGGCTTACGGAAGGGGAGGGGAGTGGCAGACAAGGCATCTGCCGCATAAGCGTTGATTATTGTCGACCCGGCGCCAAGGGGCCAGCCCGATTAAGCCGTGAGGCCGGATTAGCATGAGCGGGTGTTTCTGCAACTCTGCGCATAAGGCGCGGTCGTAATCGGGGCTGGCACATGCCAGCCATTTGCCAAGTTTGCCTGGATTGCCAGATACAGCTCATAAGCCTTTGTCAGCAAAGGCAATGCATGCTCAAATTGAACAGGCTTTGACACTTCGATTGCCAAGGCTGCCAGGTGGAGGGCAAGTGTGTGGCATCGCGCACGCAAACCCGTACAATGCGCCCATTGTGGCGTTATCGCCATTTCACCTATCCGTGACCTGGTGTTAAAAGTAGATTCAGCAACATACGTTCATTTTTCAGCTGCTCGGGATAGGGCAGTCATGTGTAGTCATTCAACAGATGGACGCGCTAAAGGCGCAGGAAAAGACCCGTTTTGAAGAAATCCGCCGCAGCACCCAAAGCAGCAGTCGTACCGGCCTGGCGCCAGCACCTGCATTACCGACTCAAGGAAGGCGCACTGATTGCCATCGGTGCCCTGTGCCTGTTCCTGATGATGGCCTTGCTCACCTATGGCAAGGACGATCCAGGCTGGAGCCATAACAGCAAGATCGACGACGTGCAGAATTTCGGTGGGCCGGTAGGGTCCTACAGCGCCGATATCCTGTTCATGATCCTGGGTTATTTCGCGTACATTTTCCCGCTGCTGCTGGCGATCAAGACCTGGCAGATCTTCCGCCAGCGTCACGAGCCGTGGCAGTGGAGCGGCTGGCTGTTTTCCTGGCGCCTGATCGGCCTGGTGTTCCTGGTGCTGTCCGGCGCGGCGCTGGCGCATATTCACTTCCATGCACCCACCGGCCTGCCGGCGGGTGCGGGCGGGGCGCTGGGCGAGAGCCTCGGTGACCTGGCGCGGCGCACGCTGAATATCCAGGGCAGCACCTTGATGTTCATCGCGCTGTTCCTGTTCGGCCTCACGGTCTTTACCGACCTGTCATGGTTCAAGGTGATGGACGTGACCGGCAAGATCACCCTTGATCTGTTCGAATTGTTCCAAGGCGCCGCCAACCGCTGGTGGGCTGCCCGTGTGGAGCGCAAGCAGATGGTTGCGCAGCTTCGCGAGGTGGACACTCGTGTCAACGAGGTGGTGGCCCCAAGCACCCCGGACCGGCGCGAGCAGGCCAAGGTCAAGGAGCGCTTGATCGAGCGTGAGCAAGCCCTGAGCAAGCACATGTCGGACCGCGAGAAGCAGGTGCCGCCGGTGATCGCGCCGGCACCGCCCAAGGCGCCGGAACCCAGCCATCGCGTACAGAAAGAGAAACAGGCCCCGCTGTTTATCGACAGCGCCGTCGAAGGCACCTTGCCGCCGATCTCGATTCTCGACCCGGCAGAAAAGAAACAGCTCAATTATTCCCCCGAATCCCTGGCGGCCGTTGGCCATCTGCTGGAAATCAAGCTCAAGGAGTTCGGCGTCGAAGTGTCGGTGGATTCGATCCATCCCGGCCCGGTGATTACCCGTTACGAAATCCAGCCGGCCGCCGGTGTCAAAGTCAGCCGCATTTCCAACCTGGCCAAAGACTTGGCCCGTTCCCTGGCCGTGACCAGCGTTCGCGTGGTGGAAGTGATCCCGGGCAAGACCACCGTGGGTATCGAGATTCCCAACGAAGACCGCCAGATCGTGCGTTTCTCCGAAGTGCTGTCGACCCCCGAGTACGACAATTTCAAATCGCCGGTCACCCTGGCCCTCGGCCATGACATCGGCGGCAAGCCGGTGATCACCGACCTGGCGAAAATGCCTCACCTGCTGGTAGCCGGTACCACCGGTTCCGGTAAGTCGGTGGGTGTGAACGCAATGATCCTGTCGATCCTGTTCAAGTCCGGGCCGGATGACGCCAAGCTGATCATGATCGACCCGAAGATGTTGGAGCTGTCGATCTACGAAGGTATTCCGCACCTTCTCTGCCCAGTGGTTACCGACATGAAGGACGCCGCCAACGCCCTGCGTTGGAGCGTTGCCGAGATGGAGCGCCGCTACAAGCTGATGGCCAAGATGGGCGTACGTAACCTGTCGGGCTTCAACGCCAAGGTCAAGGAAGCCCAGGACGCCGGCGAACCGCTGACCGACCCGCTGTACAAGCGCGAAAACATTCACGATGAGGCACCGCTGCTGACCAAGCTGCCGACCATCGTGGTGGTGGTCGACGAATTCGCCGACATGATGATGATCGTCGGCAAGAAGGTCGAAGAACTGATCGCGCGTATTGCCCAGAAGGCACGTGCCGCCGGGATTCACTTGATCCTCGCGACTCAGCGCCCGTCGGTGGATGTGATCACCGGCCTGATCAAGGCCAACATCCCGACACGCATGGCGTTCCAGGTATCGAGCAAGATCGACTCACGGACCATCATCGACCAGGGTGGCGCCGAGCAACTGCTGGGCCACGGTGACATGCTCTACATGCCGCCGGGCACCAGCCTGCCGATTCGCGTTCACGGTGCCTTTGTGTCCGATGACGAAGTACACCGCGTGGTCGAAGCCTGGAAACTGCGCGGCGCCCCGGAATACAACGACGACATCCTCGCAGGCGTCGAAGAGGCCGGCAGCGGTTTTGACGGTGGCAGCGGCGGTGGCGACGATGATGCCGAAACCGACGCGCTGTACGATGAGGCCGTGGCCTTCGTGCTGGAAAGCCGTCGCGCCTCTATCTCCGCAGTGCAACGCAAGTTGAAAATCGGCTACAACCGCGCTGCCCGCATGATCGAAGCCATGGAACACGCCGGCGTCGTCACTGCAATGAACACCAACGGCTCGCGTGAAATCATCGCCCCCGGGCAGATGCGCGACTGACCCCGGTGCCGCGTGGTAACACGCGGCACCGCCCTGACTACTCAATGAGGACTCCCATGCGCTTTATCCGCATGCTGTTGTTGCCGGCACTGGCCCTGACCGCTGTTTCGGCTCACGCTGACCCGGCTTCCGTCGCCAGCCTGAAGAATCTGTTGGACAAATCCCAGACCCTGACCGCGCGCTTCTCCCAACTGACCCTGGATGCCGGTGGCACCCAGTTGCAGGAAACCGCCGGTGAGATGGCTGTGCAGCGCCCTGGGTTGTTCTACTGGCATACCGAAGGCAAGGCTGAGCAGACCATCGTTTCCGATGGCCAGAAGGTCACCCTGTGGGACCCGGACCTGGAACAGGCGACCATCAAGAAGCTCGATCCACGCCTGAACCAGACACCCGCACTGCTGCTGTCGGGTGACGTGTCGAAAATCAACGACAGCTTCGACATCACTTCCAAACAGACCAGCAACGTGATCGAGTTCACCCTCAAGCCAAAATCCAAGGACACGCTGTTTGACACGCTGTCCCTGTCGTTCGGCAACGGTGTGATCAATAACATGCGCCTGGTCGACAGCGTTGGCCAGCGCACCGATATCCTGTTTTCCGGGGTCAAGGCCAACCAGCCGGTGCCCGCGTCCAAGTTCAAGTTCGCCATCCCCAAGGGTGCCGACGTGATCCAGGAATAACCTGCCGAGAGGTTTCAAGCGCTGCCCATGGATCTGTTTCGAAGTGACCCGATTGCCCAGCCCCTCGCCGCACGCTTGCGTTCGACCAACCTGGATGAGTACGTCGGTCAGGAACACCTGCTCGCTCGCGGCAAGCCCTTGCGCGAAGCGCTGGAGCAGGGCGCGCTGCACTCGATGATTTTCTGGGGCCCGCCGGGCGTGGGCAAGACCACCCTGGCGCGGCTGCTGGCGAAAGTCTCGGATGCCCACTTTGAAACGGTCTCGGCGGTGCTTGCCGGGGTCAAGGAAATCCGCCAGGCGGTGGAAGTCGCCAAGCAGCAGGCCGGCCAGTACGGCAAGCGCACCATCCTGTTTGTCGACGAAGTGCATCGCTTCAACAAGTCGCAGCAGGATGCGTTCCTGCCGTATGTTGAAGACGGCACCTTGATCTTTATCGGCGCCACCACTGAAAACCCTTCGTTTGAACTCAACAACGCCTTGTTGTCGCGAGCGCGTGTCTACGTGCTCAAAAGCCTGGACGAGGCGGCGATGCAAAAGCTGCTGCAGCGGGCCTTGAGTGAAGACAAGGGCCTGGGCAAGCGCCATCTGAGCGTCAGTGAAGAAGGCTTCAAGATCCTGCTCACCGCCGCAGATGGCGATGGCAGGCGTTTTCTCAACCTGCTGGAAAACGCTTCGGACCTGGCTGAAGACGGCGGTGAAATTGGCGTCGATCTGCTGCAAAGCCTGCTGGGTGATACGCGCCGGCGCTTCGACAAGGGCGGTGAAGCTTTCTACGACCAGATTTCCGCGCTGCACAAGTCCGTGCGCGGCTCCAACCCGGACGGTGCGCTGTACTGGTTCGCACGCATGATCGACGGCGGTTGCGATCCGTTGTACCTGGCCCGTCGCGTGGTGCGCATGGCCAGCGAAGACATCGGCAATGCCGACCCGCGAGCCCTGAGCCTGTGCCTGGCGGCCTGGGAGGTGCAGGAGCGCCTCGGCAGCCCGGAAGGCGAGTTGGCGGTGGCCCAGGCCATCACCTACCTGGCCTGCGCACCGAAAAGCAACGCGGTGTACATGGGCTTCAAGTCGGCGCTGCGAGCGGCGGCTGAACATGGTTCGCTGGAAGTGCCGATGCACTTGCGCAACGCGCCGACCAAACTGATGAAGCAGCTGGGTTACGGTGACGAATATCGCTACGCTCATGACGAACCGGATGCCTATGCAGCCGGCGAAGACTACTTCCCCGATGCTCTGGAACCGTTGCCGCTCTACCAGCCAGTGCCCCGTGGGCTGGAGCTGAAGATCGGCGAAAAGCTCAACCATCTGGCCCAACTCGACCGTCTCAGCCCCCGTCAGCGGAGAAAGTAGTGCTCAAGACGATTCTTGCCGTGTCCGCAGCCGGCATCGCTGGTACATTATTGCGTTTCGCCACCAGCACCTGGGTCAGCGCCCAGTGGCCGAAGCATTTTTATGCGGCGACCCTGGCAGTCAACCTGGTGGGCTGTTTGATTATCGGGCTGTTGTACGGCTGGTTCCTGTTGCGCCCGGAAGTGCCGATTGAAATTCGCGCCGGCTTGATTGTCGGTTTTGTAGGCGGTCTGACGACCTTTTCATCCTTTTCACTGGATACGCTGCGGCTGCTGGAAAGCGGGCAGGCCCTGGTCGCCTTCGGGTACCTGGGCATCAGCGTATTCGGCGGGCTGCTCGCCACCTGGGCCGGCCTGTCCTTGACCAAACTTTGATAACGAGAGACCGACATGCTCGATTCCAAACTGTTACGTAGCAACCTTCAGGACGTAGCGGACCGCCTGGCATCCCGTGGCTTTGCCTTGGATGTTGCGCGCATCGAAGCGCTGGAAGAACAGCGCAAGACCGTCCAGACCCGCACCGAAGCACTGCAGGCTGAGCGTAATGCGCGTTCCAAGTCCATTGGCCAGGCCAAACAGCGCGGCGAAGACATCGCACCGCTGATGGCGGATGTCGAGCGTATGGGCACTGAGCTGTCCAACGGCAAAACCGAGCTGGAAGGCATCCAGACCGAGCTGGACTCGATCCTGCTGGGCATTCCGAACCTGCCCCACGAATCCGTGCCGGTAGGCGAAGATGAAGACGGCAACGTTGAAGTACGCCGCTGGGGCACGCCCAAAGCCTTCGATTTCGAGATCAAGGATCATGTGGCCCTGGGCGAATTGACCGGTGGCCTGGATTTCGAGACCGCGGCAAAAATGTCCGGTGCCCGTTTCGCTTTGCTGCGTGGCCCGATCGCCCGTATGCACCGTGCGCTGGCGCAGTTCATGATCAACCTGCACACCGGTGAGCATGGCTACGAAGAAGCCTACACCCCGTACCTGGTCCAGGCGCCGGCGCTGATGGGTACCAGCCAGTTGCCGAAATTCGAAGAAGACCTGTTCAAGATCACTCGCGACGGCGAAGCCGATCTGTACCTGATCCCGACCGCCGAGGTGTCGCTGACCAATATCGTCGCCGGCGAAATCCTCGATGCCAAGCAACTGCCGTTGAAGCTGGTTGCCCACAGCCCGTGCTTTCGCAGTGAAGCCGGCGCATCGGGTCGCGATACGCGCGGCATGATCCGCCAACACCAGTTCGACAAGGTCGAGATGGTGCAGGTGGTCGAGCCGTCGACTTCCATGGAAGCCCTGGAAGGCCTGACCGCCAATGCCGAACGCGTTCTGCAACTGTTGGAGCTGCCGTACCGCGTACTGGCGCTGTGCACCGGCGACATGGGCTTCAGCGCTGTGAAGACCTACGATTTGGAAGTGTGGGTACCGAGCCAGGACAAGTATCGCGAAATTTCGTCGTGCTCCAACTGCGGTGATTTCCAGGCCCGTCGTATGCAGGCGCGTTTCCGCAACCCGGAAACCGGCAAGCCGGAGTTGGTGCACACCCTTAACGGTTCTGGCCTGGCCGTAGGCCGTACCTTGGTGGCCGTGCTGGAAAACTACCAGCAGGCTGACGGTTCGATCCGTGTACCTGAGGTGCTCAAGCCGTACATGGGCGGCGTTGAGGTCATCGCCTAAATGGAATTTCTGCCGCTGTTTCATAACCTGCGCGGCAGTCGAGTGTTGGTCGTCGGTGGCGGGGAGATTGCCTTGCGCAAATCCCGGCTGCTGGCCGACGCCGGTGCGTTGCTGCGGGTGGTTGCTCCCCAGATCGAAGACCAGTTGCGTGAACTGGTACTGGGCAGTGGCGGGGAACTGATTTTGCGCGGTTATCAGGAGGCTGACCTGGAGGGTTGCACCCTGATCATCGCGGCAACGGACGACGAGCCGCTGAACGCGCAAGTGTCCAGTGAGGCCAAGCGCCGTTGCGTGCCGGTCAATGTTGTAGATGCGCCGGCCTTGTGCAGCGTGATCTTCCCGGCGATTGTCGACCGTTCGCCGTTGGTAATTGCGGTGTCCAGCGGCGGCGACGCGCCGGTGCTGGCGCGCTTGATCCGCGCCAAGCTGGAAACCTGGATTCCGTCCACCTACGGCCAATTGGCCGGTTTGGCCGCGCGTTTTCGCGCCCAGGTCAAAGGTTTGTACCCGGATGTGCAGCAGCGCCGTGCGTTCTGGGAAGAGGTGTTCCAAGGGCCGATTGCCGACCGTCAACTGGCCGGGCAGGGCGATGAAGCTGAGCGCCTGTTGATCGAAAAGGTCAATGGCGCGCCACCTTATGCACCCGGCGAGGTGTACCTGGTGGGTGCAGGCCCGGGTGACCCGGACTTGCTCACCTTTCGTGCCTTGCGCCTGATGCAGCAGGCCGACGTGGTGCTGTACGACCGTCTGGTGGCGCCGGCGATCCTGGAACTGTGCCGTCGTGATGCCGAGCGAGTTTACGTCGGCAAGCGGCGTGCTGACCACGCTGTGCCTCAGGATAAGATC
The DNA here is from genome assembly GCF_019891455.1 of Pseudomonas sp. P867. NCBI lineage: Bacteria > Pseudomonadati > Pseudomonadota > Gammaproteobacteria > Pseudomonadales > Pseudomonadaceae > Pseudomonas > Pseudomonas sp. P867. The sequence goes on from NZ_JAFLXB010000009.1 coordinate 235,308, forward strand.
AACCAGCAACTGGTCGACCTGGCCAAGCAAGGCAAGCGCGTGCTGCGCCTCAAGGGCGGTGATCCGTTCATTTTTGGGCGCGGTGGCGAAGAAATCGAGGAATTGGCGGCCCATGGCATCCCGTTCCAGGTGGTGCCAGGGATCACGGCGGCCAGTGGTTGTGCCGCGTATGCCGGGATTCCGCTGACGCACCGTGACTATGCGCAATCGGTGCGCTTCATCACCGGGCACCTGAAGAACAATACGTCGGATCTGCCCTGGCAGGACCTTGTCGGGCCGTCGCAGACCCTGGTGTTCTACATGGGCTTGATTGGCTTGCCGATCATTTGTGAGCAGTTGATCAAGCACGGGCGCTCGGCGGACACACCGGCGGCTTTGATCCAGCAGGGCACCACTTCCAACCAGCGTGTGTTTACCGGCACCCTGGCGGACTTGCCGCGCATGGTGGCGGAGCATGAAGTACATGCGCCGACGCTGGTGATCGTGGGTGAGGTGGTGGTGTTGCGCGAGAAGCTCAAATGGTTCGAAGGGGCTCAGTCTCAGGTCTGAGCCTTAAAAGCATCGGGAGCAAGCCCCCTCCCACATTTTGGTTTGTGAACACAGTCAAAATGTGGGAGGGGGCTTGCTCCCGATGAGGCCATCAAATACAACCGATAATCCAGATCAGCTAAAGACACCTTTACCTGAAAGTCGCGCCCGATCATGGCTGTTGTCAAACTCTTGCAACGGCCCCTTCGGCACAATCCCCGTCGGGTTGATCGTGCGATGGCTGGCATAGTAATGCCCCTTGATATGGGCAAAGTCCACCGTCTCGGCCACGCCCGGCCACTGATACATCTCCCTTAGCCAATTCGACAAATTCGCATAATCGGCAATCCGCCGCAGGTTGCACTTGAAGTGGCTGTAATACACCGCGTCAAAGCGAATCAACGTGGTAAACAGCCGCACATCCGCCTCTGTCAGGTACTCACCGGCTAGATAACGATGCTGGCCCAGGTGTTGTTCCAAATGATCCAGCTCGGCAAACACATCATCAAACGCACGTTCATACGCCTGTTGTGACGTGGCAAAACCTGCGCGGTATACGCCGTTGTTCACGGCCGGGTAGATACGTTCGTTCAGGGCGTCGATGGTCGGACGCAGCGTGTCGGGATAAAAATCCAGGGTATTGCCGGTCAGCCCGTTGAACGCGTTATTAAACATGCGGATGATTTCCGCCGATTCATTGCTGACGATGCGCTTGAGTTTTTTGTCCCACAGCACCGGCACGGTGACGCGCCCGGTGTAGTCGGTCGTATCGGCGGTGTAGCGCTGGTGCATGAAGGCCAGATCGTCCAGTTTGTCACCGCTGGAGCCGTGGGCCTTGTCGAAGGTCCAGCCGTTTTCCAGCATCAACCAGCTGACCACTGACACGTCGATCAGGCTTTCCAGGCCTTTGAGTTTGCGCAGGATCAAGGTGCGGTGCGCCCAGGGGCAGGCCAGTGACACATAGAGGTGATAGCGGCCAGCCTCAGCCTTGAAGCCACCTTCGCCACTCGGGCCGGGCGCGCCATCGGCGGTCACCCAGTTGCGGCGTTGTGCCTGTTCCCGTTGGAAAGCGCCATCTGCGCTACTTTCATACCACTGGTCTTTCCACTGTCCTTCAATCAGCAAACCCATGACTGGCTCCTTGGCTGTTAAACGTTGGAGTCCAGTCTAAAGGGATGAGTTCGAACTAAAAGCGCAAAGACCGGGGGTGAATGATCGACTAAATCGATTTATCCCGTGCATCCCAGTATTGCTGGGCCAGTTCGAAGGCCTGTTGCCGCGGGTGGCCGAGACCGCGCAACGCCAGGGCCATGGTGGCGATCAGCGCCAGTTGCGGGTAGCTGTCCTCGACTTCGCCACGCCACAACGCTTTCAACTGTTCAGGCTCAAGCGTCGCCGGTTTGACGTGACGCTGGGCGGAGAGCGCGGGCCACTCTTCGTCCCAACTCTGGCCGCCGGTGGTGCCATACAGGTGACTGAGGGTGTCGGGGTTGATTTCAATCTCGCCGCCGTCGCCCTTGACCACGATCACATTGTCCCCGAGCAGGCCGCTGGCATCGCGGTGTACGCCCTGGTAGCCCGGGTGGAAGATGCTTTGCAGGCCGCAGCGCGCATTCAGCGGGTTAAGCAGCCGCGCCAGGGAATGAATGGGCGAGCGCAGGCCGAGGGTGTTGCGCAGGTCGATCATGCGTTGCAATTGCGGCGCCCAGTCGCCCAACGGGATAAAGGCCAGGTTGCCCTGCTCGAAGGCGCTTCCCACCTGCTGCCAATTGCGGCACAGCGGGATCTGCAGCGTCTCCAGCAGTTGCTCGGTGTACAGCCGGCCCGCCGTGTGGGCACCGCCGCCGTGCATCAGAATGCGCACACCGTTTTGCGCCAGGCACTTGGCCGCCAGCAGAAACCAGGGCAGATGGCGCTTTTTGCCGGCGTAAGTCGGCCAGTCGATATCCACGTTCAACGCCGGTGCATCCAGGCGTTCACGTACCGCTTCGGTGAAACCGGCGAGTTCTTCCGGGCTCTCTTCTTTGTGACGCAGCAGCATCAAAAAGGCGCCGAGCTGGGTGTCTTCGATCTTTTCGTCGAGCAACATGCCCATGGCTTGCCGCGCTTCTTCGCGGGTGAGGTTGCGTGCGCCGCGCTTGCCTTTGCCGAGGATGCGTACGAACTGGGCAAAAGGGTGCTCTTCGGGCGTGTTGAGGGTCAAGGGGGCGAAGTCGGTCATAAGCAATTCGTCGGCCTGGGCAGGCCCGCCAGCTTGGCGGCGAGTTTGGCGGGAGTGCCGTTGAACAGTTTGTTTAGATGCAGGCTGTTGCCCTTTTCCGGGCCCAGTTTCAAGGCGGTGTACTTGATCAGCGGGCGTGTGGCAGGGGACAGCTGGAATTCGGTATAGAACTGGCGCAGCAGCTTGAGGATTTCCCAGTGATCCGCGGTCAGCTCCAGGGCTTCGGCAGCGGCCAGGGCGTGCGCCACCTCATCGGACCAGTCATTGAGGTCGACGAGGTAACCGTCCTTGTCCAGTTCGAGGCTGCGTGTGCCGACGGTCAGGGTGTTCATAGCCAGGTGTTGACCTTGTCGTAGTCGATCGACAGTTGCACGAAACCTGGATAATCCACGCTGTCAGCCCAGTCGGGAAGCGGCAGGTTGCGCGCCTGCATGTCTTCGGCCAGTACAAAGACCTTCACGCCTTTGCTTTGCAGGGCGGGCGTGTGCAGCGCGTAGGCACCGTCGCCACACAGCAGGATTGCGTCCTGAGCGCCGCAGATGCGCAGGCAGCTGTCGAGGCGGCTGTCGGTAAAGGGAGAGTGAGACACCACATGTAGAGTCGACATCAGAGGGTAATCACCTGGTCGTAACGATCAATCAGCTCGCAAATGGCTTGGCTGTGCAGCGTCTGCGCATTGGCGGGCGGCAGCAACCCGCGTGCGGACAGGCTGTGGCCGCAGGCGAACACGTCATCAATGCCGAACAGGCCCAATGCCTGCAGGTTGGCGCTCAGGTCTTTTTGTTGCACGGCCTTGGCGGCCTGATGCGGCGCCAGCTGGAACACACCGTCATCCAGAAACAGCAGACCAATGGGCAGATCAAACGCGCCACCAGCCAGCACGATATCCAGTGCTTCCCGCGCACTTGGCCCGGACCACGGCGCCTGTCGGCTGATCACCAATAAGGATTTGGACATCTCACGGCCCTCCAAAACAGATCAGGCGGTCGGCATCCTGGATCGCGTCATGCAATTGCCCAAGGCCCGATAACGCCCATGGCGCCTGCAGATTGACCGCGCTGCGTTGATAGCGTGCGGCCTCCTCGGCGTTCAGCACACCACGGCGCAAGGCGGCGGCGATGCACACCACGCCGTCGAGCTGGTGCTGGCTGACAAACTCGCGCCATTGGCGCGCAATGTCTGGCTCGTCCTGGGGCGCTACGATGTTATTGGACGCGCTGTACACGCCATCCTGATAAAAAAACAGCCGCACAATCTCATGCCCGCCCGCCAGCGCTGCTTGTGCGAACAGCAGGGCGCGGCGCGAGGAGGGCGCGTGGGCGGCGCTATACAGTGCAATCGCGAACTTCATGGGAGACTCTGCCAACAAACGTCGGCCAATGATAAAGCCGCCGCCGCGAAAAAGCCCGCCGTGATCAAAACGGTCACTGTCGCTGATCGTTCTGACGATTGCCGGCAGCCGCCAGGCTGCCTAGTCTGTGGGTGATCGCAACCCGAATGGAGTCTCTATGTCTGGTCCCTTGGCGTCCCTTAAAGTGCTGGATTTTTCCACCTTGCTGCCCGGCCCGTTTGCCTCGTTGATGCTGGCGGACATGGGCGCCGAGGTGCTGCGTATCGAATCGCCCACGCGCATGGACCTGTTGCGGGTGTTGCCGCCCCATGACCGCGGTACCTCGGCGAGCCACGCGTATTTGAACCGCAACAAGCGCAGCCTGGCCCTGGACCTCAAGCAGGCCGAGGCGGTGGAGATCGTGCGTGAGCTGGTCAAGAGTCATGACATCCTGCTCGAACAGTTTCGCCCTGGGGTTATGGAGCGCCTGGGGCTGGGTTATGAGGCGCTGAAGGCGATCAATCCCGGGTTGATTTATGTGTCGATTACCGGCTACGGCCAGACCGGCCCTTACAAGGACCGCGCCGGGCACGATATCAATTACCTGGCGTTGGCCGGTGTGGCCAGTCACACCGGGCGGCGGGACAGCGGGCCGTTGCCGCTGGGCGTGCAACTGGCGGACGTGGCAGGTGGTTCGCTGCATGCGGTGGTGGGCTTGCTGGCGGCGGTGATTGCCAGGCAGCAGAGCGGAGTGGGGCAATACCTGGATGTGAGCATGACCGATTGTTCGTTCAGCCTGAACGCCATGGTCGGGGCTGGCTATCTAGCCTGCGGAGTGGAGCCGGAGTGGGAGAACCATGTACTCAATGGTGGCAGTTTTTACGATTACTATCGCACTCGCGATGGGCGCTGGATGTCGGTGGGGAGTTTGGAGCCGGCCTTTATGCAGCAGTTGTGCGAGGCACTGGGCAGGCCGGAGCTGGCGGCCCACAGCGTGAAGCCAGAGCAGCAGGCAGTGCTCAAGCAGGCCCTGCAGGTGGAATTCGAGAAGCGCAGTTTTGAAGAATTGTGTGAGTTGTTTGCCGGGGTGGATGCGTGTGTGGAACCGGTGTTGAGCCTGGCGGAGGCTGTTGAGCATCCGCAGTTGAAGGCGCGGGAGTTGGTCAGCCATGTGCCCCGGGGGGATGGCTCGACACAAGCGCAATTGGCTTGCCCGCTGAAGTTCTCAGAAGGGTTGCCGGCGCCCAGGCATATTGGGGTGGCGGTGGGGGCGCATAGTGACGAGGTGTTGGTGGAGTTGGGGATCAGTGCTCAGCGGATAGATGAATTGCGTCAGGCCAAGGTTGTAGGTTGACTGAGCCGACGCTTTCGCAGGCAAGCCAGCTCCCACATTTTGATTGCGTTCACAGATCCAGATGTGGGAGCTGGCTTGCCTGCGAAGAGGCCCTCATTCCACCCGAGTTTCCCCGGTGAACACCAGAGTCTGCCGACACCGCCGACACAAATACCGCCGCCCCTGGTTCACCAGGCCATGGCGCTGCGGCGAGAACGGGAAGTCACTGTCCGCGCACGGGCAGCGGTAGATATAACGGGTCACCTGGCGGCGCTTGACCTCATAGGTATGGCAGCGGTCCGGCGGCAATTCGTAAACCCCACGCATGATCAACTGCCATTCCTCGCCATGGGGCTGTATACGCTCGCCAAACAACTGGTGGGCAATCAGGTGCGCCACTTCGTGGGCCACGGTTTGCTTGAGAAAATGCTGGCTGTTTTCACGGTACAACTGAGGGTTGAAGCGCAGCAGGTTCTCGTGCAAATGCGCGACACCGGCTTTCTGGCCCCGCAGCTTGAGGCTGACCTGGGGGCGTTTGAAGCTTCGTTTGAAAAAGGATTCGGCTTGCAGGAAACAATCTTCGACGCGGGTATTGAGTTGCTCGGGCATGCTGTACAAATCTCCAGAGACGCCCAGTATGCCGCAAAGCAGGGTGTTTCCGAATCTGTCAGGCGCCGAATGGTCATGCATAACGCACAAAGCCACCTTGCGGTGGCCTTGCCTGCGGGTTGAGTTGCCTAGTTGGTGTAGATGGGCCCTACGCCCAGGCCCCAAACAATCACGGTAAACGCCATGATCGCCACCAGTACCACCAGGCCCACGGCCAATACCGAACTGGAAAACAGGAAGCCTTCGTCCGGGTCGATACTCATGAAGGTCGGCAGCCCCACATACAGCAGGTACACCGTGTAGCAAATGGCCGCCGTGCCGACCACCATGCCCAGCCACATATGCGGGTAGAGTGCCGCCAGCCCGCCGACAAACAGTGGCGTTGCGGTATAGGTGGCGAAGGCCACGCAGCGTGCCATGCTGGGGCTGGCGTCGTAGGTGCGGGCCATCCAGTGAATGAACGCGCCCATCACCGCCACGCCGCCAAGCATGGCCGCGTACGACATGAGCGTCATCCACAGTGCGCTTTCCTGGGTCAACATCACCGGCGCCCGGTTGCCGATGACCCAGCCAACCTGGGTGGTGCCGATAAAGGCGGACACGGCGGGGATCGCCGCGAGAATCAGGGTGTGAGTGAGGTACATGTGGCCGATACTTTCTTCTTTATCGCCACGGATTTCCCGCCATTCCTGGTCGGGATGGGTAAAAAGCCCCACGACGTGATGGATCATGCCAGTCACTCCTGTCGTTATTACCATCGCCCCCCATCGGAGCGCCCACCGGCCAGATGGCCTGAAAGGTCTGGATATGTGTGCGACCTCAAGTCGCAGTATAGGAAGGGATGACCGGAATAACTGTAGGGCCTTTAGAGCAAATTGCGCTGTAAACAGGGCGCTTAATCGCGGTGGGGTCTGTCAAATGTGGGAGCAAGCCCCTTCCCACATTGGAACTCGGCCGCTCATATCGGTAAAATGCTGCGCTTTTCGTCACACACCTTCAGCGGATCCAAGCGCCATGGGCACTCTTACGGTCAACCAGAACAAACTGCAAAAACGCCTGCGTCGCCTGGCCGGTGAAGCGGTCGCCGATTTCAACATGATCGAGGACGGCGACAAGGTCATGGTCTGCCTCTCTGGTGGCAAAGACAGCTACACCATGCTCGACGTATTGCTGCACCTGCAAAAGGTCGCGCCGATCAAGTTTGAGATCGTGGCGGTGAACATGGACCAGAAGCAACCCGGCTTCCCCGAGCACGTATTGCCGGCCTACCTCAAGGAATTGGGCGTTGAATACCACATCGTCGAGAAAGACACCTACTCGGTGGTCAAGGAGCTGATCCCGGAAGGCAAGACCACCTGCTCGCTGTGCTCGCGCCTGCGCCGTGGCACGCTCTACACCTTTGCCGACGAGATCGGCGCGACCAAGATGGCCCTGGGTCATCACCGCGATGACATCGTCGAGACCTTCTTCCTGAATATGTTCTTCAATGGCTCGCTCAAGGCCATGCCGCCCAAGCTGCGCGCCGATGACGGGCGCAATGTGGTAATCCGCCCGCTGGCGTATTGCAACGAGAAGGACATCCAAGCGTACTCCGACTTCAAGCAATTCCCGATCATCCCCTGCAACCTGTGCGGCTCCCAGGAAAACCTGCAGCGCCAGGTGGTCAAGGAAATGCTGCTGGACTGGGAGCGCAAGACCCCCGGGCGTACCGAGAGCATCTTCCGCAGCCTGCAAAATGTGATCCCGTCTCAACTGGCTGATCGCAACCTGTTCGATTTCACCAGCTTGAAAATCGATGAGACGGCTGCTTCGCGTTTCGTCAATGTAGTGAACCTCTAAGCCTCGTCGAGGCTCTAGTAAACGGCGCTTGCGGGCGCCGTTTTCAATTCAACTGCCAGGAGAGGGCATGCGCGATTACAAGTGGCTGCACGAATATTGTCTGAACCGCTTCGGTTCGGCGGCCGAGCTGGAAGCCCACCTGCCTGTGCCCAAGACCCCGGCGCAATTGCGCAAGATCACCGATGACCGTTACCTGTCGACCCTGGCGCTGCGGGTCTTCCGTGCGGGCTTGAAGCACAGTGTGGTCGACGCGAAATGGCCGGCGTTTGAACAGGTGTTTTTCGGCTTCGATCCGGAAAAAGTCGTGCTGATGGGCGCCGAGCACTTGGAACGCCTGATGCAGGACACCCGCATCATCCGCCACCTGGGCAAGCTCAAGAGTGTGCCGCGCAATGCGCAGATGATCCTGGATATAGAGCAGGAAAAGGGCAGCTTCGGTGCGTTTGTCGCCGATTGGCCGGTAACCGATATCGTCGGGCTATGGAAATACCTGAGCAAGCATGGCCACCAACTGGGCGGGCTGTCGGCACCGCGTTTCCTGCGCATGGTGGGCAAGGATACGTTTGTGCCGAGCTATGACGTGGTGGCGGCGTTGAATGCGCAGAAGATCGTCGACAAGGCGCCGACCAGCCTGCGGGATTTGGCCACAGTACAGGGCGCCTTCAACCAGTGGCATGCCGAGAGTGGGCGGCCGATGTGCCAGTTGTCGATGATGTTGGCGTACACCGTCAACCATTGAGACCCAGGTGACGCCTTCGCGAGCAAGCCAGCCCGCACATTTTGACCGCGCCGCCTATCAACATGTGGGAGCTGGCTTGCCTGCGATAGCGGACTTCAGGCCGATACAGGTTCTGCAGCCAACCGCCGATTCAACTGATGCCGCCAACGCACATACAACAGCGCCGTGCAAAACACCGCCAGGCTCGCCAGCATCTCCAACACCCCGAACCACTGGCGGTTCGGGTCGTACGCCGCCAGCGCGCCCTTGATGAAATACAGATTCACCACAAAGCACATCCACGAATGCCCGCGCGCACTGCCGATCATCATCCCTGGCGCCAGTACCAGCAGCGGCACCAGTTCGATCAGCAGGATCACCCATGGGCGCGCCCCATGCAGGTCGGCGATGAACAGGTAGTACACGCACAACAAGCCCACCAGGGCAAAAAACGCCAGCAGGCTCAGTGCGCGTGCAATGTTTACCCGCGGTTCCAGCCACGCCTGGGGCGGCAGGACTTTAGGCTTCCTGGCCACGGCCGTGCTCCAGCAGCGTGGCGGTCTTGGCCAGGCGCAGGCCCAGGGCCCGGCACAGGGTGATTTCATGTTGATCGAGCATCCGCTTGCCGTCAGGCCCGGAATGGTGGCTGGCGCCGTATGGCGTGCCGCCGCCCTGGGTATCAAGCAGTGCCTGTTCGCTGTAAGGCAGGCCGGTGATCAACATGCCGTGGTGCAGCAGCGGCAGCAACATCGACATCAGCGTGGTTTCCTGGCCGCCATGCAGGCTGGCGGTAGAGGTGAACACGCCGGCGGGCTTGCCGACCAGAGCACCGGTGAGCCACAGGTTGCTGGTGCCGTCGAGGAAGTACTTGAGCGGTGCAGCCATGTTGCCAAAGCGTGTCGGGCTGCCCAGGGCCAGGCCTGAACAGTGCTTCAGATCATCCAGGCTGGCATACAGCGCGCCTTCCTCGGGAATGCTCGGCGCCACCGCTTCGCACTCGGTGGAAATCGCCGGCACGGTGCGCAGACGTGCTTCCATGCCGCCTTGCTCGATCCCCCGGGCAATCTGCCGGGCCATTTCGCTTACCGAGCCGTTGCGGCTGTAATACAGCACCAGCACATAGGGCGTGGTCACGGCAGAATCTCCAATACGTTCTCGGGTGGGCGGCCAATGATGGCTTTGTCGGCAGTTGCCAGGATCGGGCGTTCCATCAGCTTGGGGTGCCCGGCGATAGCGGCGATCAATTGCGCTTCGCTCAAGTTGGCATCGGCCAGGTTGAGGGTTTTGTATTCCTCTTCGCCGGTGCGCAGCAGTTGGCGCGCGCTGATCCCCAGTTTTTTGAGCAGGGCCTGGATTTGCGCGGCGTCCAGCGGGGTTTCCAGGTAGCGCACCACGGTCGGGTTGAGGCCGCGAGCTTCAAGCAGTTCGAGCGCACCGCGGGATTTCGAGCAGCGCGGGTTGTGATAAAGCGTCAGATCGGTCATGTGCGGGTCGCATCTTGCGTAAGGTGGCGGGTATTCTACCTGCGCTGGCGCCTGTCCTTAAACCGTAAGAGGCGATAGGTCGCAGCCAACGTTCATTTTTGCGAAGGAATACCCCATGACAAGGCGACTGATCGGTGCATTGGCGATCATCACAACCCTGCTGCTCAGCGGCTGCGGTAACGATTACGGCGTTGACCAATATGGCCAGAAAGTGGCGGCCGAACGCCTGGACAAACAGTGGCTGGTGGTCAATTACTGGGCCGAATGGTGTGGCCCGTGCCGCACGGAAATCCCCGAGCTCAATGCCTTGGCCGAGCAACTGAAAGGGCAGGGTGTGGAGGTATTCGGTGTTAACTTCGACAACGTGCAGGGTGAGGAACTGAAGGCCGCCAGCGACAAGCTGGGGATCAAGTTCACGGTCCTGGCCCAGAACCCGGACGGGATCTTCGAAATTCCACGCAGCGAGGCGTTGCCGGTGACCTACATCATCGACGACAAGGGCAAGGTGCGTGAGCAGTTGATGGGTGAGCAGACTGCAGAAGGGGTGCTGGCCAAGCTCAAGGCCCTGCGCGGTTAAAGCAACACCTCAGAGAAAGTGTGGGAGGGGGCTTGCTCCCGATAGCGGTGTAACAGTCAATTGATGTATTGACTGACACACTGCTATCGGGAGCAAGCCCCCTCCCACATTGAGATCCCATCAATCCAAAGACTGGGGATATCAGCCCTCTTCAAGCCACAAACGAATCGGCTTGCCCTCGGCCGGCCAGAACCGCGTCTGTTCGATCGGCGAGATGTCCCAGCGCTGCACGCCTTGCAAGGCCTGGAAGAAGCGGTGCTCCTGCTCCATCAACGCCTCGGCGCACATTTTGCGGGTGCTGCCGATAGGTCCGAAGCTGAGCTTGTCACCCTCGACGGTATACGGTGCAAACCAGTGATTGCAGCCGCCGTTGCCGTAGGCGCGGCCATCAGCGCCAAGGGTGACGGTCAGGTGCGCGTAGTCCATCAGCGGGCGCTCACCGATCCACTCCACCACGTAGCTGTGGTCGCGTTCGAGCTTCGGGCCGTCGGCAGCACAACCCGTCAGAGCCGCGCCGATTGCGGCGAGCAGCAGCGGGCCCTTCATTGTGCGGCCTGCTGGCATTTCGGGCAGCGGTGCTTGTCGCCTTCGCTGGCCCAGCCGAGTTCTTTGATGCGTGCGTTGGCAGCCGGCTGCAGTGGCTCCTTGGTCAGCTTGGTTTCCACCGCAAATTCAAACTCCAGCACGGTGTCGCAGCTGTCGCAGTTGACCTTCCAGGTGTGAATTTCCAGTTCGCCGAACTTCGGCCCCTGGGCCATGGCGACCCATTGGCCCGCCGGGCGTATGGAGTAGCGTGCGTCACCTTCGACGGTCAGGCGCATCGACAGGGTTTTACTGCCGCGCAGGGTGACGATCAGCACGTCACCGTGCTTGATCGAACCACCGTTGCCGGTGACCTGGTAACGGCCCGGCACAAGGGCGCGGCATTCGATCAGGGTGTGTTGCGGGCTCAGCAAGCTGAAGCGGAAATCGTGTTCGGCCATGGATCCTCCAAATAGGCGCGGCATCCTATCACGGGTGCCGGCCCATCATGAGCCTGGTATGTGACCGCTGATCAACCCTCGACCAGGTTCTGTGGCCGACCATCGGCCCACGCCACAATGTTGGCCAGCGTCGTACCGGCGATCGCCGCCAGGGCTTCACGAGTGAGAAATGCCTGGTGCGCAGTGATGATCACGTTGGGGAAGGTCAGCAGACGCGCGAGTACGTCGTCTTGCAGGGGCAGGTCCGAGCGGTCCTCGAAAAACAGCTGGGCTTCTTCTTCATAAACGTCCAGCCCCAGGTAGCCCAATTGGCCCTCCTTGAGGGCTTCGATCAGCGCGGGCGTATCGACCAAGCCACCGCGGCCGGTGTTGATCAGCATTGCACCGGGCTGCATGTGCGCCAGGGAACGGGCGTTGATCAGGTGTTTGCTGTCGGCAGTCAACGGGCAGTGCAGGCTGATGATCTGCGCCTCGGCCAGCAAGTCGGGCAGGCTGACGTAGCGAGCGCCCAGGGCCTGGACGTGTGGGTTGGGGAAGGGGTCATAAGCCAGTAATTGGCAGCCGAAGCCGGCCATGATCTTGGCGAAGGTCGCGCCGATCTGCCCGGTGCCAACCACGCCGACGGTTTTGCCGACCAGATCGAAACCGGTGAGCCCATGCAGGCTGAAGTCGCCATCACGGGTACGGTTATAGGCACGGTGCAGGCGGCGGTTGAGAGCCAGGATCAGCGCCACGGCGTGTTCGGCCACGGCGTGGGGCGAATAGGCGGGCACGCGCACGATGCTCAGGCCCAGGCGTTTGGCGGCGACCAAATCGACATGGTTGTAGCCGGCCGAACGCAGGGCAATCAGGCGTGTACCGCCCTTGGCCAGTTGCTCCAGCACCGGGGCGCTGAGGTCGTCATTGATAAAGGCGCAGACCACCTCATGGTGTTCGGCCAGGGCTACGGTGTCGAGGTTGAGGCGGGCGGGTTGGAATTGCAGTTCCAGGCCCGAGGGGAGCGGTTCACCGAGAAAACTGTCACGGTCGTAGGTCTGGCTGCTGAAAAGAATGACGCGCATTAAAAAGGCTCCCTGCAATGTACACGTTGGAGATGCTGACTAAATGTGGGAGGGGGCTTGCTCCCATATTTTGACTGGTGTTGTCCATAAAATTGCTTCAGGCGCTGACTCTGGCTTCACTGGCCAGCCGCGCAATCGCCATGTCCAGTTCATCCAGTGCGGCCATGGCCTTGGCATCGTCCTGCTTGAGCAGGGTTTCAGCGCGTTGGCACGCCGCGCGCAATTGCGGCACGCCACAGTAGCGCGTGGCGCCGTGCAGTCGGTGCACGCGCTCGATCAAGGCGTGATTGTCATTGGCTTCGCGGGCGACGGTAATCGCCAGGCGGTCGGCTTCCAGGGAGGCCAGCAGCATGGCGAGCATGTCTGCGGCGAGGTCGGCCTTGTTGGCGGCCAGGCGCAGACCCTCCTCGTGGTCGAGCACCAGCAGTTGCACACCTTGAGCCGGGCCGTCGTTGACGCGTTCCGGGCCCTGGTTACGCAGGGCCAGGCCGGTCCACTTCAACACCACCTGGGCCAGTTGCCGCTCGCTGATGGGCTTGGTCAGGTAGTCGTCCATGCCGCTCTGCAGCAGGGCGCGTTTTTCATTGGCCATGGCGTGTGCCGTGAGGGCCACCACCGGCAGCGGCGTGCCGTGGCGCTCGCTTTCCCACTGGCGGATCGCCTCAGTGCTTTGGCGGCCGTCCATGCCGGGCATTTGTACATCCATCAATACCAGATCGAAGGTTTCCTGCTTCACCGCATCAATGGCCGCGTAACCGCTCTCCACCGCCTGCACCTTGGCGCCCATGTCTTCCAGCAGGGTTTGTACCAGCAACAGGTTCGCCGGGTTGTCGTCCACGCACAGCACACGCGGCGCACGGCTGGACAGCGGCTCACCCGGCTCGCTGCGTGAAGGGCGGGGGCTGATCAGGTCGGCCAGGGAGCGGCGCAGCTTGCGTGTACAGGCCGGCTTGGCCTGCAATTGGCTGTTGGGGTTGGGTACCGATTGGTTGAACAGCATCTGTTCGGTGGTCGGGCACAGCACCAGCACTTTGCAACCCAGGTGTTCAAGGTCCCACAAGTGCTGGTTGAGACGCTCGGGCGGAATGTCATTGGCCGTCACGCCGAGCACCGCCAGGCTGATGGCCTGCTCGGTCTGGTGCGCACTGGTGATGCCGTTGGTCAGGCTTTCCAGGGTATTGAAGGGTGTGACTTCCAGGCCGCAGTCTTCCAGTTGGTGTTGCAGGGCCTGGCGCGCCAGCTCGTGGTTTTCCAGTACGGCCACGCGGCGACCCAGCAGCGGCGGGGCGGGCAGGTCTTCGACGTCGTCGCGGGTCTTGGGCAGGTTCAGGCTGATCCAGAATTCCGAGCCTTCACCCGGCGTGCTGTCGACGCCGATTTCACCGCCCATCTGCTCGATCAAACGCTTGGAAATCACCAGGCCCAGGCCGGTGCCGCCAGGTTGGCGCGACAGCGAGTTGTCGGCCTGGCTGAACGCCTGGAACAGCGCGCGCACATCCTGGTTGGACAGGCCTATGCCGGTGTCTTGCACGCTGATGCGCAATTGCACGCTGTCCTCCTGTTCGTCCTCGACCATCGCCCGGGCGACGATGGTGCCTTCGCGGGTGAACTTGATCGCGTTGCTGATCAGGTTGGTCAGGATCTGCTTGAGCCGCAGCGGGTCGCCCACCAACGCCAGCGGCGTATCGCGGTACACCAGGCTCACCAATTCGAGTTGCTTGGCATGGGCGGCGGGGGCGAGGATGGTCAGGGTGTCTTGCAGCAAGTCCCGCAGGTTGAAGGGCACGCTGTCGAGCACCAGCTTGCCGGCCTCGATCTTTGAGAAGTCGAGGATTTCGTTGATGATGCCCAGCAGGTTATCGGCGGATTTTTCAATAGTGCCCAGGTAATCCAGCTGGCGCGGCGACAGCTCGCTTTTTTGCAGCAGATGAGTAAAACCGAGGATGCCGTTGAGCGGCGTGCGGATCTCATGGCTCATATTGGCCAGGAACTCGGACTTGATGCGACTGGCCTCCAGGGCCTCCTTGCGCGCCAGGTCCAGCTCGATGTTCTGGATCTCGATGGTCTCCAGGTTCTGGCGTACGTCCTCGGTGGCCTGGTCGATGCTGTGTTGCAGTTCTTCCTGGGCGTTTTGCAGGGTTTCGGCCATGCGGTTGATGCCCGATGCGAGCTGGTCCAGTTCCTGGCTGCCCAGGGGCGGCAGGCGTGTTTCCAGGTTGCCGTCCTTGAGCTGGGCCACGGCTTGCTTGATCTGGCCAATCGGCGAATTGATGGTGCGGCTGATCCGCAGGGCGAGCGCTGCGGTGAACATCAGGCCGATGGCGATCAACAACAGGCTGGCGAACAGGCTGCGGTAGCCGCGCAGCAACATGCCATTGTGGGACAGCTCCACTTCGACCCAGCCCAGCAGGCGGTCTGCCTCATCCGGGATCACGTCGCCGGCGAGGTTGCGATGACGGCCGAATACCGGCAGCAGATAGCGGGTGGCATCGTTGCCGGTGCGCTGCAACAGGCGCGAACTGTTGCCGGTGGGTGGTGGGTTGAGCATGGTCGGGCCGGCGTGGGCCAGGGACGAACGGTCTGGCGCCAGGAACGACACTGCGCGCACGTCCGGTTGCTCCAGGGACTGGGTGGCGATGCGCTCCAGCAGCTCGGCGTTCTTGTGGCCCAGGGCCGGCGCTACCAATGGCGCCAATTGCTCGGCAATCATTTCGCCGCGCTGCAGCAACTGGCTCTGCAACTCCGAAAGTTGCATCCAGGTGAAATAGCCTCCCAACAACAGAGCCATCAGGCTGGTCGGTAATAAGGTCAGCAACAGTACGCGGCCTTTTATCCCCATTCTTCTAAGCACGCCACTCTCCTGCTACCACGTTGTTATCCATTATCCACACAGGCATCCGGCCCGCGCCACCTGCGCAGTGTAGCCATTTGCACGGCCTGGAATCTTGCAAATTAATGACATGCGGCAATCTTCGGGCCATTCGGCGCCGGGTGGCGATTGCCTGTGAACGTTTAATCTTGAATAATCAGTGATTGAGAATGACTTGCAGACGCTAATGACTCCCGCAGCAGTTGGCCTACCCACAATCCTGACCATCGAAGATGACCCTGTGCTGGGTGCCTACGTGCATGAGCAACTTGGCCGCAGTGGTTTTCAGGTGACGTGGTGCCGCAACGGCCAACAGGGCCTGCAAATGGCTTGCGAGCAGGCGTTCGACCTGGTGTTGATGGACATCCTGCTGCCGGGGCTCGACGGCTTGTCGATCCTCACCCATTTGCGCAAGAGCCATGCCATGCCGGTGATCCTGATGTCGGCCCTGGGCGCTGAAGCCGATCGCATCAGCGGTTTTCGCCTGGGGGCGGACGACTACCTGCCCAAACCGTTCAGCATGGTAGAGCTGCGTGTGCGCATTGAAGCCATCCTGCGCCGCGTGGCCCTGGATCGCCGACCCGAGCCGCCGCGCCCGGTGATGCGTGAGGATGCCCGGGTGTTGCAGTTTGACGATGAGCGCTGTGATGTGGCCTGCCAGCAACACTGGGCCGGGTTGACGCGCAGCGAATACCGGCTGCTGGAAACCCTGCAGCGCAATGTTGAAGAAGTGCTCAGCAAAGCCTTCCTGTATCAACACGTGCTGCAGCGCGGTTATGCACCCCATGACCGCAGCCTCGACATGCACGTCAGTCAGATTCGCCGCAAACTCAAGGCCATCGGCTACGCCGAGCGAGAAGTACGCACAGTGTGGGGCAAAGGCTATGTGCTGAGCGGTCATGATGAAGGGCTTTGAGCGGCTGCCTGGCAAACACTCGTTGTTCTGGAAGCTGGCCTGCCTGTTGATCGCCTTCTGTTTGCTGATGATCTGGCTTAGTTGGTCGTGGGGCCGCTACATGGAGCAGCAGAGTGCTTACCTGTCCGACAAGTCGCGGGAGATCCTCAGCGGTTACGCCGCAGGTGCCGAACTGGCGTGGAGTACACAAGGCCGCGCCGGCGTGGATGCCTGGTTGCAACTGATGGCCAAGCGTGAAACCACCTGGGTGGGTGTGATCGGCAACGATTTGCAATCCCTGGGCAGCACGCCGCTTAGCGACAAGGAAAGCCAGCGCCTGACCTTCTTACGCGGGTTGGATTGGCCGGTCAGCCGACATGTCATCGGTTTGCCGTGGATGAAGGTACCGTTTCCGGTTGATCCTGGGATGGGGTCGCTGGTGATCGAGTTGCCGCAGCGCTTTATGCCGGGGCGTTATCAACTGTTCTGGCGGGTGGTGACCAATGGCGTCATCCCGGGGCTGTTTACCTTGTTGCTGTGCATCGGCCTCTATCGGCTGCTGATCATGCCCCTCAATCAATTGCGCGAGCAGGCCAATGCCTGGCGTGCAGATCAGTTGAATACGCGTATGTCCCGGGATGCGACCAGTCGACAGGATGAGCTCGGGGAGCTGGGGCGCGCCTTTGACCATATGTCTGAACGCTTGCAGGGTACGGTGCGCTTGCAACAGCAGTTGCTGCGCGACATGTCCCATGAATTGCGCACGCCTTTGAGTCGCCTGCGGGTGGCCTGCGACAGCGAGCAAGACCCGGCCAGGCTGCGTGAGCGCCTGGGTCGGGAAATCGACGCCATGCAGCGCCTGGTGGAAGACAGCCTGCAACTGGCCTGGCTCGACAGTGAAACAGCGCCGCTGCCCCAGGAAGACATTCAGCTCCAGGCGCTGTGGGACATGTTGCGGGAAAACGCCTGTTTCGAAAGCCACTGGCCGGCGTCGCGCTTGCCGTGCTTATTACCGCCGGACAGTTGGGTGCGCGGCAACCTGAATGCACTGGCCCAGGCCCTGGAGAATATCCTGCGCAACGCCATACGCCACTCGCCAGCCGAGGGCACCGTGCTACTCGACGGCTGCCGCGAAGGAGACTATTGGCATATCTGGCTGCAGGACCAGGGCGGCGGTATTGATGAGCAGGATTTGGAAACTATCTTCGCGCCCTTTACCCGGTTGGACGGCTCGCGGCCCGGCGATGGCGGGTTCGGCCTGGGCTTGAGCATTGCCCGCAACGCCGTGCAGCGTCAGGGCGGGCGCTTATGGGCGCAGAACTGCGGGCCGGGTTTGCGCGTACATATACGCTTGCCGGCCCGTTAACCGTCAACGGCGACGCAGCTTGCGTTTCTTCCACTGGTGCGCGACCCACCAGCGCCAGTAGGCCATGGTCAAGCAATAAGCCAGCGCCCCCAGCACCAGCCCCAGTACCACCGAACCCAGCAGAAACGGTTGCCAGAGTGTGCTCAACTGGCCGCTGATCCATTCCCATGTCAGGTCGTCGGGCAGGCTGCGTGGCGGCACATTCATCAGCCAGGCGCCGGTCAGGTAGGTACAGACGAATACCACCGGCATGGTGACCGGATTGGTCAGCCACACCAGGCTGACCGCTATCGGCATATTGCCGCGCACGGTGATCGCCAGGATCGCCGCAAGCAGCATCTGCAACGGAATCGGTATAAACGCCGCAAATAAACCCACCGCCATGGCGCGAGCCACCGAATGCCGGTTCAGGTGCCAGAGGTTCGGATCATGCAGCAGGGTGCCAAGAAACTGTAATGACTTGTGTTCCCTGATGCTGCTGGGATCGGGCATGTACCGTTTGAATAAGCGCCGGGGCATAAGGGGTCCAGGTCAATTTGAAGGGCAAGTATGCCCGGATTCTATAAACAGAAAATTCAGACTTTGTGACAAAACATCATAGGCGCTCTCGGTCAGCCGGCTAAGACTGAATGGATCACTGGAAAAGGATGATTCATGAAAACAGGGATGTTCGCGCTGGCGCTGGGGTTGCTGGTGTTGCGCTGGTTACCCGCATTGCCGTCTGGCGCCGGGTTGCTGGCCATGCTGATACTGGCCTTGATGCTGCTGCCTTTTCGCACCTATCCCGTGGCGTTTTTTCTGGTCGGCCTGAGTTGGGCCTGCATCAGCGCACAGTGGGCGCTGGATGATCGATTGCAACCGACGCTGGACGGGCAGACGCGCTGGGTACAAGGGCGTGTCATCGGCTTGCCGCAGCAGACCGGCACGGGCGTGCGATTCGAGTTGGCCGACAGTCGGTCGCGCAATGCACGGCTGCCCAAACGTATCCGGGTGTCCTGGCACGGCGGGCCGACCGTAAACAGCGGCGAGTACTGGCGTCTGGCACTGACGCTCAAGCGGCCCGCCGGCCTGCTCAATTTTCATGGCTTTGACCACGAAGCCTGGCTGCTGGCCCAGCGTATCGGCGCCAGCGCGACGGTGAAGGATGGTGAGCGCCTGGCGCCGGCGCGCAATGCCTGGCGCGATGCCGTTCGCCAGCGCCTGATGGCCGTGGAAGCGCACGGCCGCGAGGCGGGCCTGGCGGCGTTGGTGCTGGGCGACGGTTCCGGGCTTGCACCTGAGGATTGGCAGGTGTTGCAGAACACCGGCACGGTGCATCTGCTGGTGATTTCCGGACAGCACATTGGTTTGTTGGCGGGGTTGATCTACGGCTTGATCTCTATGTTGGCGCGCTATGGCTGCTGGCCGCGAGGCTGGCCATGGCTGCCATGGGCGTGCGGCTTGGCGTTTGCCGGGGCGTTGGGCTATGGCCTGCTGGCAGGGTTCGGCGTGCCGGTGCAGCGGGCTTGTGTGATGGTGGGCCTGGTGCTGCTGTGGCGTTTGCGTTTTCGCCATTTGGGGGTGTGGTGGCCGTTGTTGCTGGCATTGAATGGCGTGTTGCTCATCGAGCCCTTGGCCAGTCTACAGCCGGGGTTCTGGTTGTCGTTTGCGGCGGTCGCGGTGTTGGTGTTGGCATTCAGCGGGCGCCTGGGACCGTGGAGCGTCTGGCAAATCTGGACCCGTCCACAGTGGTTGATCGCAATTGGCTTGTTTCCGGTCCTGCTGGTGTTGGGGTTGCCCATCAGCCTCAGTGCCCCCGTGGCCAATCTGGTCGCCGTGCCCTGGATCAGCCTGGTGGTACTGCCTTTGGCGCTGCTGGGCACGGCGCTGCTGTGGGTGCCGTTGGTCGGCGAGGGCGTGTTGTGGCTGGCCGGTGGCGCACTGGACGGATTGTTCAAGGGCCTGGCGCTGCTCGCTGCACAACTGCCGGCCTGGGTACCGGCTGAGGTACCTTTGAGGTATTGGCTGGTGAGCCTGGCGGGCGCAGTGATTGTGTTGTTGCCCAAGGGGCTGCCGTTCCGAGTGCTGGGTTGGCCCATGCTGTTGGTGGCAGTGTTTCCACCCAGGGATGGGGTGCCCCATGGCCAGGTGGAGGTGTTGCAACTGGATGTCGGCCAGGGCCAGGCACTGATCCTGCGTACCCGCCATCACACCTTGCTCTACGATGCCGGCCCGCGCTCGGGGCCTGTCGATCTGGGCGCGCGCGTGGTCTTGCCGTCGTTGCAGAAGCTCGGGGTAGGGCGGTTGGACATGATGCTGCTCAGTCATGCCGATGCCGATCATGCCGGAGGTGCGA
This sequence comes from Pseudomonas sp. P867, assembly GCF_019891455.1. Classification (NCBI taxonomy): domain Bacteria; kingdom Pseudomonadati; phylum Pseudomonadota; class Gammaproteobacteria; order Pseudomonadales; family Pseudomonadaceae; genus Pseudomonas; species Pseudomonas sp. P867. The sequence goes on from NZ_JAFLXB010000009.1 coordinate 255,456, forward strand.
CGGCGGTGGGCCGTGGCCTGCCCATAAAGCGTGTAGTAGGCGGTGAAACCGAAGGGCTGCCAGCGTTTCTTGCTACGCAACCCTGCAGGAGCGGTGAACATTGGGAGTGGGACGGCGTGGCATTCGAACTGTGGCAATGGCCTGGTGCTATCGAGGGCAATCCGAAATCCTGTGTATTGCAGGTCCAGGCCAACGGTGAACGCTTGCTGCTCACCGGTGATATTGATCGCGCCGCCGAGCAAGCATTTCTGGCCTCGCCGCTGGCGGTTCCGACCGACTGGCTGCAAGCCCCGCACCATGGCAGCCGCAGTTCTTCGTCCTGGCCTTTCCTGCAGCGGCTGGCGCCAACCGCGGTGCTGATTTCCCGGGGGCGCGGCAACGCGTTCGGTCATCCGCATCCGCAGGTGCTGGAGCGCTATCAGGCGCTGGGTAGCCGGGTATATGACAGTGCCGAGCAAGGCGCTGTACAGCTGCGCCTGGGGGCATTCACGCCACCAACGGTTGCGCGCAGTCAACGTCGTTTCTGGCGCGAACCGTTACCGTAACCCAGCGTTACCAAAGACTCAGGGGCGCGACAGGCGGGCCTGTTGCCGACGAACCCCGCTGCCGAACCTATATGGTAAAGTGGCGCACTTTTTCGAGGGGACATTCACTGTGTGGGAATTGGTCAAATCCGGCGGCTGGATGATGTTGCCGATCATTCTGAGCTCCATCGCCGCACTCGGCATCGTCGCCGAACGCCTGTGGACCCTGCGCGCCAGTCGCGTAACCCCTGAACACCTGCTGGGGCAGGTCTGGGGCTGGATCAAGAACAAACAGCTCGACAAGCAAAAACTCAAGGAGCTGCGCGCCAATTCGCCGCTGGGTGAAATCCTCGCTGCCGGCCTGGCCAACTCCAAGCATGGTCGCGAGATCATGAAAGAGTGCATCGAAGAAGCGGCTGCCCGGGTTATCCATGAACTGGAGCGCTACATCAATGCCCTCGGCACCATTGCCGCCATGGCACCGCTGCTCGGTTTGCTCGGCACGGTACTGGGCATGATCGATATCTTCAGCTCGTTCATGGGCTCGGGCATGACCACCAACGCGGCAGTATTGGCCGGGGGGATTTCCAAGGCATTGATCACCACCGCCGCCGGCCTGATGGTGGGGATTCCTTCGGTGTTCTTCCACCGCTTCCTGCAGCGTCGCATCGACGAACTGGTGGTTGGCATGGAACAGGAGGCCATCAAGCTGGTGGAAGTGGTGCAGGGCGATCGTGACGTAGATCTGGTCGAGGGCAAAGCGTGAAATTTCGCCGCAAGCAACGGGAAAATGTCGATATCAACCTCGCGTCATTGATCGACGTGGTGTTCATCCTGCTGCTGTTCTTTGTCGTGACCACCACCTTCACCCGGGAAACCCAGCTGCGTGTCGACTTGCCGGAGGCGGTGAGCGGTTCACCTGCCGAAGACCAGCAGGTCAAGCAACTGGATATCGCCATCAGCGCAGACGGCGTATTTTCAGTGAATAACCAATTGCTGCAGAAAAACGATCTCGCCAGCCTGATGGAGGCCTTGCAGAAAGAGTCCGGTGGCGACACCCAGCTACCGCTGTCGATCAGTGCTGATGGCAAGACCCAGCACCAAGCGGTGATCACCGCCATGGACGCGGCCGGCAAGCTCGGCTTCAGCCATTTGCGCATGACCACCGTCGAGGCGGCGAGCCCGCCCTGATGGCCATGTCCGATCGTTTGCTCAAGGCCTGGTATGAGGGCCATCCGGCACTGGTGCTGTTGCGGCCGCTGGAGTCACTGTATCGCCGGGTGGTGCAACGCAAGCGTGCGCGCTTCGTGGCAGGTGAGGGCGAGATTTATCAATCGCCGGTGCCGGTGGTGGTGGTCGGCAATATCACCGTGGGAGGCACCGGCAAGACGCCGCTGATCCTGTGGTTGATCGAGCATTGCCGTCGTAGCGGTTTGCGCGTGGGCGTGGTCAGCCGTGGCTACGGTGCCAAGCCGCCGCAGTTGCCGTGGCGGGTCGAGGCCAGCCACAGTGCCGAGGTGGCCGGCGACGAGCCCTTGCTGATCGTGCAGCGCAGCGGCGTAGCGCTGATGATCGACCCCGACCGCAGCCGCGCGGTAAAGGCCCTCTTGGCCAGTGAACCCCTGGACTTGATCCTTTCCGACGACGGCCTGCAGCATTACCGCCTGGCCCGCGATCTCGAACTGGTGCTGATCGACGCTGCCCGTGGCCTCGGCAATCGTCGCTGCCTGCCGGCCGGGCCGTTGCGCGAGCCGGTGGAGCGCCTGCAAAGTGTGGATGCGTTGCTCTATAACGGTGCCGGTTCGGACCGTAAGGATGGTTTTGCCTTCCGGCTGCAGCCCACCGCGCTGGTCAACCTGCACAGCGGCGAGCGCCAGCCCGTCACGCACTTTGCGCCGGGCCAACAGGTGCATGCGGTCGCCGGTATCGGCAATCCGCAACGTTTCTTCAATACCCTTGAAACGCTACACTGGCAGCCGCTGCCCCATGCTTTTGCCGACCACGCGCCGTACAGCGCTGAGGTCTTGAATTTTACCCCGTCATTGCCGCTGGTCATGACCGAAAAGGACGCGGTGAAGTGCCGCGCCTTTGCCCAGCCCGACTGGTGGTACCTTGCGGTGGATGCGGTGCCGTCGCCGGCGTTTGTCGCCTGGTTCGACACGCAGCTGATGCGTCTGCTGCCCAACCGTCTATTGCCTTAACGCTTCTTTCCAGGAATCACTCATGGACACCAAACTGCTCGACATCCTCGCTTGCCCGATCTGCAAAGGCCCGCTCAAGCTCAGCGCCGACAAAACCGAGCTGATCAGCAAAGGTGCCGGCCTGGCTTACCCGATACGTGATGGCATCCCGGTGATGCTTGAAAGCGAAGCCCGTACCCTGACCACCGATGAGCGCCTGGATAAATGACCACCGCCTTTACCGTCGTCATTCCCTCGCGCTATGCCTCGACGCGCCTGCCGGGCAAACCGCTGCAAATGATCGGCACCAAGCCGATGATCCAGCTGGTGTGGGAACAAGCGTGCAAGAGCAGCGCCGAGCGGGTAGTGGTGGCCACCGATGACCCGCGTATCATCGAGGCGTGCAAAGGGTTCGGTGCCGAAGCCGTCCTGACCCGCGAAGACCATAACTCCGGCACTGATCGTCTGGCCGAGGTGGCGACCAAGCTTGGCCTGGCGCCCGACGCCATCGTGGTCAACGTGCAAGGTGACGAGCCATTGATACCGCCGGGTGTCATCGACCAGGTCGCCGCCAACCTCGCGGCCCATGGCGAGGCGCGTATGGCGACCCTGGCCGAACCGATCGAAGACATCGAGACGCTGTTCAACCCGAACGTGGTGAAAGTGGTCAGCGACATCAACGGCCTGGCACTGACCTTCAGTCGCTCTACCTTGCCGTGGGCGAGGGATGCCTTTGCCAGGAGTCGCGACGTGTTGCCGGAAGGCGTGCCGTATCGCCGCCATATCGGCATCTACGCCTACCGCGCGGGTTTCCTGCATGATTTTGTCAGCTGGGGCCCGTGCTGGCTGGAAAACACCGAATCCCTGGAACAACTGCGTGCCCTGTGGCACGGCGTGCGGATCCATGTGGGCGATGCGTTGGAAGCGCCGCCGGCGGGTGTCGACACTCAGGAAGACCTCGAACGCGTCCGTCGCCTGCTGGGCGCCTGATGGAAGTTCTGTTTGTATGCCTGGGCAATATCTGCCGCTCGCCAACCGCTGAAGGCGTCCTGCGCCATAAATTGCGCGAGGCGGGCTTGGCCGGCCAGATCGAGGTGGCGTCTGCCGGCACCGGTGAATGGCATGTCGGCAACCCGCCGGACCAGCGCAGCCAGCGTGCGGCGCTGGTGCGTGGTTACGACCTGTCGTCCCAGCGTGCCCAGCAGGTTTCCCGCGCCGATTTTGCGCGCTATGACCTGATCCTGGCCATGGATCACAGCAACCTGCGCAACCTCAAGGCCATGCAGCCGGGTCAGGGCAAGGCGGAACTGGACTTGTTCCTGCGCCGCTTTGACGGCGAAGTGGACGAAGTGCCAGACCCTTACTACGAAGGTGAACAAGGTTTCGAGCGGGTCCTGGACCTGATCGAGCGCGCCTGTGATTTATTGGTGATCGAATTGAAGGGGCGGTTATGACCTTGCAAGTGCTTGCGCAGGTATCGCTCAAGCCATTCAACAGCTTCGGCATTGATGTGCGCGCTCAATTATTCGCCGAGGCCCACAGCGATGCCGAGGTTCGCGAGGCCATCGCCTATGCCGCTGCACACGCGGTGCCGTTGCTGGTGATCGGTGGCGGCAGCAATTTGCTGTTGACCCAGGATGTCCCGGCGTTGGTGTTGCGCATGGCAACCCAAGGCATTCGCGTGCTGCAGGACGATGGCGTGCACGTGGTGGTCGAAGCCGAAGCGGGCGAAGCCTGGCACCCGTTCGTTTTGTGGACCCTTGAGCACGGCTTCTGCGGTCTGGAAAACCTTAGCCTGATCCCCGGCACAGTCGGGGCCGCACCCATGCAGAACATCGGGGCCTATGGCGTGGAGATCAAGGATGTCTTCGCCGGCCTCACCGCCCTGGATCGCCAGACAGGCGAACTGCGGGATTTCAGCCTGGACGAATGCAACTTTGCTTACCGTGACAGCCTGTTCAAGCATGAAGTCGGGCGGTGGTTGATCCTGCGGGTACGCTTTGCCCTCAGCCGCACCACTCACCTGAAACTCGACTACGGCCCGGTGCAACAGCGCCTGACCGCGCAGGGCATCACCCACGCTACACCAAGCGATGTGAGCCGGGCGATTTGCAGCATTCGCCGCGAGAAACTGCCGGACCCGGCAGAGTTGGGCAATGCCGGCAGCTTCTTCAAGAACCCACTGGTGTCCCAGGCCCTCGCTGCCGAACTGCAAAGCCAATACCCGGACTTGGTCGCATACCCTCAGGCCGACGGGCAAATGAAACTCGCCGCCGGCTGGCTGATCGACAAGGCAGGGTGGAAGGGCTTTCGAGACGGCGATGCGGGGGTACACAAGATGCAGGCGCTGGTGCTGGTCAACTACGGCGCAGCCACAGGGCGCGAGATTGCCAACCTGGCGTTACGTATCCAGCAGGATATCTTCAAGCGTTTCAAGGTTGAGCTGGAGATGGAACCCAACCAGTACTGATCTTTCAGGCCTGGAAATGAAAATGCCCCGTATCTTGTGATACGGGGCATTTTTTATTGCGTTGGTTGATCAGTCGTCGCGGCTCATGATGCCGAAGATCTGCAACAGGCTGATAAACAGGTTGTAGATCGATACATACAGGCTGATGGTGGCCATGATGTAGTTACGCTCACCACCGTGGATGATGGCGCTGGTCTGGAACAGGATGCACACCGAGGAAAACAGCACAAAACCTGCGCTGATCGCCAGTTGCAGGCCGCTGATCTGGAAGAACATGCTGGCCACCACCGCCGCCAGCAACACGAAGAAGCCTGCGGTGATGAAGCCACCCAGGAAGCTCATGTCCTTACGGCTGATAAGCACGTAGGCCGACAGGCCACCAAATACCAGCGCCGTCATGGCAAACGCCGAACTGACCACTTCCGCACCGCCGGCCATGCCGAGGTAACGGTTGAGGATCGGGCCGAGGATAAAGCCCATGAAACCGGTCAAGGCAAACGCCGACACCAGGCCCCAGGCCGAATCGCGCAGCTTGTTGGTCAGTAAGAACAGACCATAGAAGCCGATCAGCACGACAAAGATATTCGGATAACCAACGCGCATCTGTTGGGCCACATACGCCATCACGCCGCTGAATGCGAGCGTCAAGGCGAGCAAGCCGTACGTATTGCGCAACACGCGGCTGACTTCAAGCTGCTCAGCCTGCGCGTTGCCATTCACTGCGTAATTCTGTTCGCGCATGGCGACACTCCTTCAGTTTTGAAACGTTCAGTCGCAAAGATCATAACAGACGCTCTGTAACAAGCGATGCAGAGAGTTTGACAGTGTGTTTCATTCGGGTATTATGGCGCCCGCTGACACGGGATGGGCTACTATAATCCTGTGATGCACAAGGGAAATTGGCAGAGTGGTTGAATGCACCGGTCTTGAAAACCGGCGGACGTTAATAGCGTCTCCAGGGTTCGAATCCCTGGTTTCCCGCCAAGATTTACACAAAAGCCCCGCGATTGCGGGGCTTTTGCGTTTTCGGGGTTTGGATAGGCAGAGGCGGTTTCTAAGAGGGGTTCCGAAACTTACGGGTAGGCGTTCCGAAACTTTGCCTATTTGGAGGGTTTAGCGGTGGCGCCAATCCGTCTGTAAACCCGCTTGGTGATCTCCTGTTTGCTATGTCCCAACAGGAGACTCGCGTCGCCAATATCGATGATTTCCGATGCTGCTTTCGGTCGGATGTCGCGAAACTGAAAACCGCCAATCTTCGCGGCGAGGAGCGGATCGCCTTCTTCGATTGCTTTCGCACAAGCCTTCTCCCGCGCCTTGTCCCAGCGCAAGCGCAGCATTCCCTTCGTCATTCGCTTTCCGTGCCTGTTTATCAGCAGGTACTTTGAGACGTGGCCGGCATTCCTCTCCGTAATTTCCCGAATCAACCTGCCCAAGCTGTTTTCTCCCTCCTCTGTGCACATCAGGATCCTAAGCTTCAGCCCTGTCTTGCCTTGCGTGACCAAGAAGTAATCGCCCTCAACGTCGTCCCTGCGCATGACGATCACGTCTGCTGGCCGCTGGCCTGTCAGGTAGCCCAGGTCCATGGCTTCCTTGAGTTCCGGCTCAGCCATCCCGTAGACCGCATCCCAAACCGCGGCGTTGGCATAGTAATCACGTGGCGTTTCCTTGTTCTTGCGGATGCCCTGGCACGGATTCTCCCGCTCGGTCAGGCCCCATTCCCGCGCCATGTTGAACACGTGGGAGAGAAGGGCGATCTCCCTATTGGCCCGTACCTTGGCTGTACGAGCGTCGCGGTATCCGGCGATATTGGCTGGTGTGATTGAGTCGATGGGCGCCCCGTCGAACATGGGCCGCAATTGTTTGAGCTCGGCTAGGTTGTCCTTCTGGGTACGCTCGCCTTTTTTCGGAATGACGTCGCGAACGTATCGATCAAAGATCCCCTTCATCATCGTCAGATCGGCTGGTTTTTCCTTGGACTCAAGCTCTGCCCACTTCAATCGGGCTTTGCTCAAGTCTCCCCCAAGCGGGATTTCCTTACCCGTTGAGTCTCTGTAGTAATAACCAACCCACACTTTACCGTTCTTGCGAGGGCGCTTTCTTCGCACCATTCCCGGCGGTAAGTCTCTGTTCTCAGTGTTTCGAGGTCGCATCTCAGTTCACCCTGCAGAAGTCAGGTGTCCAAGCTGGTCGCGGCGGCGGTGTGAGCTGCTCTGCAGACGTTGGATTGGTCATGCCAAGCTTCATGCGAGCGTACATGCGTCCGACCAATGGGCGACCACCACGGCTCTCTGGTGCACTGAGCGTTTGTCTTTAGATGGGATTATCCGCGCACCGCATGTGTACCTGGTAGCAATCACCGGGGAAAGCATGCAAGGGATTGGTATCTTCGAAGGTGACCTCGCGGTGGTGGATCGTGCCATTGAGCCTGCTCACGGACATGTAGTGGTGGCGCTGCTGAACAATGAGCCCGTCTGCAAGCGCCTATGCAAGCGCGGCCGGGAGGTGATCCTTCTATCAGAGAATCCCAAATACCCGGCGCGTTACGTTCTTGAAGGGGATGAGCTGTCAATCTGGGGCGTGATTACCAGCACAGTGCGCAGCCATGTCTAAGCAAGAACCGACCTTTGCGCTGATCGACTGCAACAGCTTCTATGCCAGTTGCGAGCGGGTGTTCCGGCCGGACCTAGCGAAGGTGCCCATCGTGGTGCTGAGCAATAACGATGGTTGTGTCATCGCACGCAGTTACGACGCTAAGCCCTTCATCAAGATGGGCGAGCCGTATTTCCAGATCAAGCACAAGCTCAGGCAGCACGGCATTGTCGCGTTCTCCTCCAACTATGCGCTGTACGGCGACATGAGCGAGCGCGTGATGAGTCTGATCGAGGCGATGGTGCCGGCAGTTGAGGTGTATAGCATCGACGAGGCATTTGCCGACCTGACTGGTATCGGTGGACTGGATGCCTTGGGCCGACAGATTCGCGCCCAGGTACTTCGTTGCACCGGCATTCCTGTCGGTGTTGGTATCGCTCATACGAAGACACTGGCGAAGCTGGCAAACTACACTGCGAAGCGACTGCAATCGCAGACCGGTGGTGTGGTCAATATCACCGACCCGGTTAAGCGGGACTGGGTGCTGCGCAATACGGACGTGGCGGAAGTGTGGGGTGTTGGCCGCAAGATGAAACTCCACCTCGGAGCGATGGGCATCAAGTCGGCCATGGATCTGGCTAAGGCGGACCCATGGACGCTCCGTAAGAAGTTCAGTGTGGTGATGGAGAAGACGGCTAGGGAGCTGGGCGGCACGCCTTGTCTGGAATTGGATGAGCCCGATCCGCCAAAGCAAGAGATTTGCTGCAGTCGCATGTTTGGTAAGCGGTTGACGGAGCTGCAGCCCATCAAGGAGGCGGTGGCGACCTACATGATGCGTGCTTCTGAAAAGCTCCGCGCCCAGAACTCGCTGTGCAAGAAGGTGCGCGTGAGCATCCGTACCGGTATGTTCAATCCTCAAGAGGCAAAGTACGGCAATGGGGTAGTGGTTGATATGCCCTATCCCACTGACGACGTGCGCGTTCTTACTCAGGCAGCGTTAAGCGCACTAGATCGCATCTTTCGACAGGGTTTCAAGTACAGCAAGGCTGAAGTAATGTTGCTGAGTCTATGCCAACCTGGCGAATATACGGGTGATCTATTCGCAACATCGCAGCCGGTTGAGGTAACTCGGCTAATGACCGTGCTAGACGAGATCAACGAACGATGGGGCAGGGGAACTTTACGCTCTGCTAGCGTCCCAGAAAGCCCTGATTGGTGCATGCGTCGTGAGATGATGAGCCAGAGCTATACGACCAAGCTTAATGAGCTGTGGGCGGTTGCATGTAGATAGCAAAATATTGCTATGGTCGCCAACTAATCGTCACGAAAGCGTCGTGGCGTGAACGAAAGGGAATGCAATGGCAGATCTATGGGAACCAGTAGCTGGTGTGTTCTGGCGCAATGCTCCACTGTTGCCGCACATTGGTTGGACAGTAGAATTCAGCGATATAATTACCGCAGTCGTAGGTGCGCTGGCAGGAGCAGGTATTGGTGCTTGGGCTGCTGGCTACATCTCAGAAAGAAATAAACTCCGGGAGCAATTGACTAAAGAAATCCGCGATACGAATGCGGCAATTGTACTTGCCTTAGGTATGATGAATCTTGGTATAGGCTTAAAAAGGCAGCATGTTAAGGCTCTCGTAGAAAACTATATTGAACAGCGAGCGAAATGTAGGGAGATGATTGCCTTAATGGAAAAAGGGCAAGCGCAGCCAGAAGTCCCGCTAATCAATCTTCTAGAGCTGCAAGAGGTGGCTCCCCCCGTTAATCATTTACAGGAAATTGTTTTAAGTCGTCTTTCGACCACGGGCAGAGCATTAGCGGCAGTGACGGAACTTACTGATGCTGTGTTTAATCTGAATGCGGCCCTTAAGCGTAGAAATGAACTCATATCCATGTTCAAAAAAAATGACTTTCCGGCTGGAGCTAGAAAAGAGCATTTCTGCTTCGGGTTGCCGTATGGCAATGGAGAGACAAATGAAGAGTATGGTGATTCAATTAAGGGTATTGATTTCTATAGCAATGATATAATCTTTTTTGGTAGTGAGCTTTGCTTCGATTTACGTGAGCATGCGAAGGAGCTTATTAAGGACTATAAATGTAAAAGGTTGGGAGGGAAGACGCCGGATTTTATTGAGTTTGATTTGTCAAAGGCACACGATCAAGGGCTTATTCCAGCAGCCAAAGATTATGAGGCTTGGACTTCTGGCTTTCAGAAAAAAGCAAAGAAGAAGAAAAAAAGATGGTATTTCTATTTTTGTAAACAAAAGTAGGTGGCAAGCGCGAGCAGCGGGAACAAAATAATCTCCGCTGAGCAGAGAGTGAGGTGATACGCCATTTAAGAGCGATCTGTGTTATGCGATCTATTATGCGGAAGTCTTACGCTGAATTTTATAATCTTCCACACACCTCAAAATTATTGGGGTATGTGGAGTGAAAGTCGTGAGTGTTGGACCACATTGTACTCAAGAGAAACGAACGCAGTCACCAAAAATATCCAGGTCTGCGTTTGATGTTCGCACTCCGAAAGATTCCAGAAATTTCTTAGCAAAAATGTCTTTAGGTCCCAGTTTTCCTTCCTCCTTATTTAGTATGCGCGAAATGGAACTGACGAATAAGTCGGCGATTTGCATTAAGGGAGATATCGAAGAGTCTTCGGATTCAACAAGGTCAATATAAACATTGTCATTGAAAAGATTTTTTGCGGCATTCCTGAGTTGCAACTCAATCTCCATGATAGATAACTTATCCTTAGAAGCTTCCTCTGAGTCCTTCCGAAACTGAAGATTCCTAGGAAGAACGGCTCTTCCTGACTTGTTTTCTTCTTGAATACCCTGAATCGTCATGTGATAAAATAATTTGTCTAGGGTGTCGTCAATGTTTTTAAGTCCGCGGCGCTCGGTGGCGAGACCCTTGAAGGAAACTGCTTCGGAGTTTTTTACAATGGAGCCGAGTAGCTCGAGGTATACCTCAATGTTTCCATTGTTAATATCCTTGAAGTGCATTTCTCCTTTGAAATTTAACTCTTCTTTTCTCTGGTTGATGGCGCGGGTTATTTTCATGGTGTCATAGCTGCGAAGAACCCATAAACTTCCAACTAGAAGGTATTTACTTGTTTTGCCACTCTCATCTGCATAAATGCAATACACGGGATGAGCTGGTCTAGCGTCAAGAATTCGTTGCTTTTCTTCTTCCTCAAGCTTGCCTCGAGATCGCCTAACTTCAGGGGACGCAATGAATAATCCATGGGTATTTTGAATAAAGGCACGAGCACGAGCGATTGACGGAAGACGCTCGAGGCTGGGGTAATTGTCAATTGAAATATCACCCCCGCTATACAAGTCTTGTTGGAATGTTTTCCAATAGAGAAGCTGGCATTTAATGTCAGAGTCTCGTGCTTGCGGATAATGGTTCAGTATCCAAGCGACCCTATCAATTGCCCGGTCAGGGCTATTGCCCGCGATTGCAGATAAGATGCGTATTTTCTCGGCTTCATTGCGTGCTTTGGTGGCTAGATTCGCAACATCCTGATCTTTGTCACCTTCAAAATCGTCTTGTTGGCTCATCCCAAAACTTCCTTTTTTCATGGCGAAATGCCACCAATACGGTGCTCGACGGCTTACGTCAATCACTAATAGTTGATGAATCGAATCAGCAGTCTAGTCGATGATGCTTACCACCGCTGCTTGCGACCGGGCTGTACGGGGAAAACTCATCTACAGCTAGGCAGAACGAACTTGTATTAAAAAACGTCTTCAGTGTTATTAAAAACGAGCGGAGGGATTTATGTTCACCCAATAAGTGAATTGTGAGTGCTCCGCTTATGACCTAAGTTGGTCAAGGATCAGCGCCGATCTATAACTATAAAGCGCAGTCGGCGTCAACCTCGGTTTAGTTTACCTGTTGACTTACGGCGCTGTGATAATCAAGTGATTTTTTTAAAATTGACGCATCACTTCCCGTACCAGCCTTTCAAACTCCTCAACCGACGAGGCGCTGGAATTCAGAGGTCGAATCCGAATGAGCTTGGCGTTTGCTGCCCTAAAAATTGAGTCCTTAAGATGGTCATTAGCTTGGGCCTGAGGCGTGTCATGAAAGCTGCTATCCAGCTCAATAAAGTATCTCGGTTCATAGCCGCTACCCACATCAAACACCACACTGTCAATGATAGCCTGGAAGAAGTATGTCCTAGCATTTGAGGTCAACTGATTCTTGATGGCCGAATAATCTAATACGCAGCTTAGGGCGACGTTAGGGTAGGGGTGATAAGTCGGAAATACACGACGCACTGCTTCATAGAAGTGTTCTTCTTGTTTAGATTTGAATAGGCGAATAGTTTTCGCGTTACCCGCCACCACGTCTGTTGCCCGAATCGTTAAGTTTTCACGCAGGCTAGCTGCAACCATCTCTGGTTTTTTGTGCAGAAAAGACTGAATAATCTGCTTCGCCAGGGGACGGTTTTGGTACGACTGTGCGTAGTTGAGGAGAGCAGAGTGGTTAGTTTCTTGCATTAGCTTCAAACGTTCATCCACAAAACGATCCACAAAGGCATGGCTAAATCCGTGCTGACCTAGCTCGATAATCAAGTTTGTAAATTCAAACTGTTTAGCGCGCTCGGCAGCAGGCAAGGGGTCTGCGAAGGCAAAAAATTCAGCTTCAAAGAAGGTAGTCACTTGCGCCAGAAAGGGATCTTGAGTTCTGGCTTTTTTATTTTTGTAGATGATTTTACCTATCGCTTCCCAGTCCTTCTGGGCCAACAGCGTATACAGATGTTCTCTATCTTCCACGTCAGCGCTCCTTACTTGATCTTGATCGTAAGGCTAGGATAGAGCTGAATTAGTTGTGCTGACAAACATTACGTTAGGTATGGTAAATCGGGTCTGCTCAGCTTCTAGAAATCTGAAAGCAAGTGGGCAGCTAAGATTTTAGGTTCTGAATTTTGGCGTGAGCATTGTGAGAATGCCCTTAAAATTGTTCCGAAATGCGCGCCATCGGGCTTACCTGCGCAGTATTAAGATGATTGAAGATCGAAAGAAATGGGGCAAAAATTGGGCAAACCATACGCCAATCTATGCCATCCAATGCCCATTATGCATTTATGCAACCTGCCTTTAGCGAGCGTCACAGCCAGTAACCACGGGCCTATCCCCCAAAATCTCACACATACTCCTACACAATCGGGGTGTGCTTTGTCAGAGACGATTAGTTCGTAGCTTCGCCAATCCCTGCTTGATTTGCCCAGCATTTTCGCCGATCACGAATAGCGCACCACGGACGTTGTCATCAACCTCATCCATGCCTTTCTTTTCGCTTTGGAGAGCCAACTCCATCAGAGCTGCTTCCAACGCCAGCTGATTCTCGTACATTCGTTCAAGCAAATCTGGGAGTGAGTATTCCCCTGCCATGTGTGTCACCCAGCCCTAAATGGTCTAAGCATAGCAGCGGCCTAGTAAATTGGTGCTTGCTTAGAAATTGCTACGAGAGTGGCCGCTCAATGCCTCGAAAGCAGGGCTAGTGGCGGCTTTGGGGAGGACTACGTCCAATCCATTATCGGACGGATCCTTTAGCTGGCTTCCCTGCGGTCGTATGGGATCCTAAGCTGCCTACCTCGAAGGGCAGCAGTCGGCCGATTCTGTTGAAAAAGTCGGATTTTCAGATTGCCTGAACTCAAGCGCGACCACCACTGGAGAACCTACTCACCACATTGAGTGGTTTTTCGGCCCTTCGGTGACCTT
>NZ_JAFLXB010000010.1:0-258361 GCF_019891455.1 Pseudomonas sp. P867
GGCGGGTTGTGGGCGGTGATCGAACGCAAGTTGGCGAGGTAAAAAACCAGGCATAAAAAAACCGCTTCCGGTAAGGGAAGCGGTTTTCTTACACACGCGCTATCAGAACAACTTCAACGGCGGTGCTTGTTCTTTCAACGGCTCGTTCTTGGCGGTCTGCTCATTCCAGCCACCGCCGAGGGCCTTGTACAGGTTGACCTCGCTGGTCAGCTGCGCCAGGCGGTCGGTGATCAGCGATTGCTGGGCACTGAACAGTTGGCGCTGGGCGTCGAGGAAAGTCAGGTTGCTGTCGACACCAATGCGGTAGCGACGCTCGGCCAGGCGGTAGTAATCCTGGTTAGCCTCGACGAAGCCACGTTGGGCATCCAGTTGCTGCTTGTAGGTCTGACGCGCAGCGAGGCCGTCGGAGACTTCCTGGAAGCCGGTCTGGATGGCTTTCTCGTAGTTGGCCACGTTGATCTCTTTCTGGATCTTCGAGTAGTCCAGGCTTGCGCGCAGGCTACCGGCGTTGAAGATCGGGATGTTGATCTGCGGGGCAAACGCCCAGGTACCCGAACCGCCTTTGAACAGGCCGCCCAGTGTTGGGCTGGCGGTACCGGCACTGGCCGTCAGGCTGATGCTCGGGAAGAACGCCGCACGGGCCGCGCCGATATTGGCATTGGCAGCCTTGAGGTTGTACTCGGCCTGCACAATGTCGGGACGACGTTGCAGCAGGTCTGACGGCAAGCCGGCAGGCACTTCGCTGAGCAGGTCATCGGACAGCGGCTTGCTGGCGATATTCGCCGGCAGGCCGGTGCCCAGCAACAGGGTCAGGCTGTTTTCGTCCTGAGCCACCTGGCGCGTATAACGTGCCAGTTGCACCCGGGCGTTTTCCACCGAGGTGCGTGCCTGGCTGAGGTCCAGCGCCGAGGCCACGCCGACTTCGTTGCTGCGCGAGGTGAGCTTGAAGCTCTGCTCGAACGCACCCAGGGTGTCCTGGGTCAGCTTGAGCAGTTCCTTGTCGGCCTGCCAGGTCAGGTAGGCATTGGCCACGCTGGCCACCAGGCTGATCTGGGTACTGCGCCGCGCTTCTTCAGTGGCGAAGTACTTCTGCAGCGCTTCTTCACTCAGGCTGCGCACGCGACCGAACAGGTCCAGCTCATAAGAGCTGATCCCCAGGCCCGCCGAGTACTGGCTGGCGATAGACGATTCGCCGGTCTGTGACAGCTTGGCCGGGGTGCGCGAACGGCTGCCGTTACCGGTGGCCGATACCGCCGGGAACAGGTCGGCACGCTGGATCTGGTACTGCGCTGCATAGGCGTCGATGTTCAGGGCCGCGACACGCAGGTCACGGTTGTTCACCAATGCGGTCTGGATCAGCTGTTGCAGGGCAGGGTCATGGAAAAACTGCTTCCAGCCCTGCTCGGCAGCGGCCTGGTTCGGCGCCTGGGCCGACGAATACGCCGGCCCCTGCGGGAACTGTGCAGCCACCGGCGCATCGGGGCGCTGATAGTCAGGTATCAGCGAGCAGCCACTGAGCACGAATGCCGTGACGGCTAGGGAAAGTAGCGACTTGCTCATTGGCCAGCCTCTTTAGGAGTTTCAGTAGTGTCTTTCTTTTTGCGTTCGCCGGCCGAGGACACGGTTGCGTAGAACAGTGGCACCCAGAAAATGGCAAGCACAGTGGCGGTGATCATACCGCCGATCACGCCGGTACCGATCGCGTGCTGGCTGCCTGAGCCGGCACCGCTGGAAATCGCCAGCGGCAGTACGCCGAGCACGAACGCCATGGACGTCATGATGATCGGGCGCAGACGCATACGGGACGCTTCGATAGCCGCCTCGACGATGCCTTTGCCTTGCTCGTGCAGCTCTTTGGCGAATTCCACGATCAGGATGGCGTTTTTCGCCGCCAGGCCCACCGTCACCAGCAAGCCCACCTGGAAGAACACGTCGTTGGACAAGCCCCGCATACTGGTAGCGATCAGTGCACCGATCACACCCAGTGGCACAACCAGAATCACCGCTATCGGGATCGACCAGCTTTCGTACAGTGCCGCCAGGCACAGGAACACCACCAGCAGCGACAATGCGTACAGGGCTGGCGCCTGGGAGCCGGACAGGCGTTCTTCGTACGACAGGCCGGTCCAGGCATAGCCGACACCGGCCGGCAGTTCTTTGGCAATGCGTTCGACTTCGGCCATCGCGTCACCGGTACTGTAGCCTGGTGCCGGGGTACCGAGGATTTCCATCGCCGCTACACCGTTGTATCGCGAAAGCTTCGGCGAACCGTAGATCCACTGGCCCGACGAGATGGCCGACAGCGGCACCATTTTTCCGTCGCCGCTGCGTACGTACCATTTGTCCAGGTCTTCCGGCGACATGCGGCTGGCGGCGTCACCTTGCACATACACCTTCTTCACACGACCACGGTCGATGAAGTCGTTGATGTAGCTGCCACCCAAGGCAATGGCCAGGGTCTGCTGGATATCGGCAAGGCTGATGCCCTGGGCACTGGCTTTCTCGTCGTCGACGGTCAGCTCGTACTGCGGTTCATCGTTCACGCCGTTGGGACGTACGCCCGCCAGCACCTTGCTTTGCGCCGCCGCACCGAGGAACTGGTTACGGGCAGCCATCAGCTTGTCGTGGCCCACGCCACCCTGGTCTTGCAGGAACACGTCGAAACCGGTGGCGTTACCCAATTCCAGAACCGAAGGCGGCACGATGGCAAATACCATGGCGTCCTTGAAGGCCCCGAAGAAGTAACCCTGGGCACGCTTGGCCACTTCGAATACCGATTGGGTCGAGTCACGCTCGTCCCACGGCTTGAGCATCACGAACGCAAGGCCCGAGCTCTGGCCACGGCCGGCGAAGTTGAAGCCGTTTACGGTAAACACCGAGTTCACCGACTTGCCTTCGCCTGGCTCACCTTCCTTGTCGTTCAGCAGGAAGGCGCGCATGTCATCGACGACTTTTTGCGTGCGCTCAGCCGAAGCGCCTACCGGTGTCTGCACCTGGGCGAAGATCACACCCTGGTCTTCCTCAGGCAGGAACGCGCTCGGAATACGGGTGAACATCCAGATCATGCCGGCCAGAATCAGCACATACACCAGAAACGCCGGGATCTTGTGCTTGATCATGTTGCCCACGCCGCGCTCGTACTTGAGTACGCCGCTGTCGAAGGTGCGGTTGAACCAGCCAAAGAAGCCGCGCTTGGGCTGGCCGTGCTTTTCCGGATCGATCGGCTTGAGCATGGTGGCGCACAAGGCCGGGGTGAAGATCAGGGCAACCAGTACCGACAACGCCATCGCCGAAACAATGGTGATGGAGAACTGGCGGTAGATCACACCGGTGGAGCCACCGAAGAACGCCATCGGCAGCAATACCGCCGACAGTACCAGGGCAATACCCACCAGGGCGCCCTGGATCTGGCCCATGGACTTGATCGTCGCTTCCTTGGGCGACAGGTGCTCCTCGGCCATGACCCGTTCGACGTTTTCCACCACGACGATGGCATCGTCCACCAGCAAGCCGATGGCCAGGATCATGCCGAACATGGTCAGGGTATTGATGGTGAAGCCGCACGCCGCCAGGATCCCGAAGGTACCCAGCAATACCACCGGTACGGTCATGGTGGTGATGATGGTGGCGCGGAAGTTCTGCAGGAACAGGAACATCACCAGGAACACCAGCACGATCGCTTCGACCAGGGTGTGAACCACGCCGGAGATCGACTCGGTCACGACCGGCGTAGTGTCATAGGGCACCACCGCCTTCATGCCTGGCGGGAAGAACGGTTCCAGAGACTTCACTGTTTCGCGGATGGCCTTGCCGGTGTCCAGTGCGTTGGCACCGGCCGCCAGCTTGATCGCCATACCCGAAGCCGGCTTGCCGTTGAACTGTGCACTGATGCTGTAGTTCTGGCCGCCCAGTTCGATACGCGCGACGTCACCCAGGCGAACCTGCGAGCCGTCGGTGTTCACCTTCATCAGAATCTTGGCGAATTCCTCGGTGCTTTGCAGGCGCGTCTTGCCGATGATCGTAGCGTTCAGCTGGGTGCCGGGCAGGGCAGGCAGGCCGCCCAGTTGGCCGGTGGCCACCTGCACGTTCTGGGCCTTGATGGCATTGCTGACGTCCACTGGCGTGAGCTGGTAATTGTTCAGTTTGGCCGGGTCGAGCCAGATACGCATGGCGTACTGCGAACCGAACACCTGGAAGTCACCCACCCCCGCGGTACGGGAGATCGGGTCCTGGATGTTGGACACGATGTAGTTGGAGAGGTCGTCCTTGGTCATGCTGCCGTCTTCCGACACCAGACCGATCACCATCAGGAAGTTCTTCACCGACTTGGTCACGCGGATACCCTGTTGCTGCACTTCTTGCGGCAGCAGCGGGGTGGCCAGGTTTAGCTTGTTCTGTACCTGAACCTGAGCGATATCCGGGTTGGTACCCTGATTGAACGTCACGGTGATGGTCATGCTGCCGTCGGAGTTACTGTCCGAGGAGACATAACGCAGGTTGTCGATACCGTTGAGCTGTTGCTCGATGACCTGCACCACGGTGTCCTGCACGGTTTGTGCGGAAGCGCCTGGGTAGGTCACCTGGATATCAATGGCCGTTGGCGCAATGGCCGGGTATTGGTTGATGGGCAACTTCAGGATCGAGAGTGCCCCGACCAGCATGATCACCAGGGCAATTACCCAGGCGAAAATGGGGCGGTCGATAAAAAATTTCGACATGGATTACTCCCCTTGACCAGCGGCGGCAGCAGGCGCTGCAGCAGTACCGGCGGGTTTAGCGTTGGCAGCTTCCGTGACCTTCACCTCGGCGCCCGGCTTGACGTATTGCAAGCCTTCGGTGATGACGCGGTCACCGGCATTGAGGCCTTTTTCCACCAACCAGTAGGCACCCGCGGTACGGTTGGCAACCAGTTCGCGTTGCTCGACCTTGTTGTCCTTGTTCACGATCAGCGCCGTCGGAATGCCGCGCAGGTCACGGGTCACGCCTTGCTGCGGAGCCAGGATGGCCTTGCTGTTCACACCGGCCAGCAACTGGGCGTGCACGAACATGCCCGGCAGCAGCACGTGGTCAGGGTTGGGGAACACGGCACGCAGGGTCACGGAACCGGTGGTCTGGTCGACCGACACTTCGGAGAATTCCAGCTTGCCGTCCTGGGCGTAAGGCGTGCCGTCTTCCAGGGTCAGCTTGACCTTGGCTGCGTTTTCGCCGGCCTTCTCCAGCTGGCCGCTTTCCAGGTCGCGGCGCAGTTTCAGCATTTCAGCTGAGGACTGCGTAACGTCGACGTAGATCGGGTCCAGTTGCTGAATCACGGCCATGGCATCGGCCTGGCCATTGCTGACCAGCGCGCCTTCGGTCACCGAAGAACGACCAATGCGCCCGGAGATCGGTGCAAACACTTTGGTGTAGCGCACGTTGATCTGGGCGGTTTGAACGTTTGCTTCGGCGGTCATGCGGTTGGCGACGGCGGTGTCGTATTCCTGACGGCTGACGGCCTGTTCATCGACCAACTGCTTGTAGCGGTCGCTGATGGACTTGGTCTGGGACAGGCTGGCTTGTGCGCTTTTCAGCGTGGCCTCATACACCGACGGGTCGATCTGGTAGAGCTGTTGCCCTTCCTTCACGTCGGCGCCTTCCTTGAACAGGCGCTTGAGAATGATGCCGTTGACCTGAGGCCGCACTTCCGCGATGCGAAAGGCCGTGGTGCGGCCTGGCAGCTCGGTGGTCAGGGTATAGGCTTGCGGTTGAATGGTGACCACGCCGACCTGAGGGGTTTGAGCGGGCGGTGCCGCTTCTTCCTTTTTACATCCGCTGAGCAGCGATGCCAGGGCGACGGCAGTGACCAGAGCGGTAACAGCTGGCTTAAGTTGCATGAAGATCCTCGGGTCAGGCGCGCAGAGTGCGCACAAGAAGTGTGGAAGGGTAAAAAACAAGCCGTGAGTGGATAAGTAGCTTGCTACGCAATATACTTACGTTCATGGTTGTTTGTAAACTCTTGACAGGCTTGGCGCATTGTTGACAAAGCACTGCCGCAAGCCTCGATTCTAGTACGTTCGGTGCCCATGACGGCGTCGTCCCATAATTATTCAGATGATGGTCAAGTACCATCCACAGTGTCCCGATTGAGGTTTTACTGCCATGGTTCGTCGCACCAAAGAGGAAGCTCAGGAAACGCGCAGCCAGATTCTCCAAGCCGCCGAGCAAGCCTTTTATGAGCGCGGCGTCGCGCGGACCACCCTGGCGGACATCGCCACGCTGGCAGGGGTGACGCGCGGGGCTATCTACTGGCACTTCAGCAACAAGTCCGACTTGCTTCAGGCACTGCTCGACACGTTGCACGAGCCCCTGGACGAACTGGCGCGGGCCAGTGAAAGCGAGGACGAAGCCGACCCGCTGGGCTGTATGCGCAAGCTGCTGATTCATCTCTACCATGAAGTGGCCCTGGACCCGAAAACCCGGCGCATCAACGAGATTCTGTTTCATAAGTGCGAGTTCACCGATGAAATGTGTGACATGCGCCGCCAACGCCAGACCCACACCCTTGAGTGCAACCTGCGCATCGGCTTGACGTTGCGTAACGCGGTCCATCGCGGGCAACTTCCAGCCACGCTGGATACCACCCGCGGCGCCGTGTGTATTCATGCCTTTATCCACGGCTTGATCGGCCAGTGGCTGCTGGTGCCTGACAGTTTTCAATTGCATCAGGACGCCGAGCGCTGGGCTGATATAGGGCTGGACATGCTGCGCCTGAGCCCCAGCCTGCGCAATTGAGACAAAATGCGTAATTGCGACCAGTTGTGTCAACAGTAAAGCCTAAGGATCGTCAATCGTCCTTCTGCCTGATTTGTGGGGTGACGTTATATACGGGCTGGCGGGCCGTTGATAGGTAGCCGGCTAAGTATTTTGTAGCGATATTGTTGCCGTTCTGTGAAGCAATGTTTCCGCAGGCGCTACAAACAGGCAAATGTGGGAGGGGGCTTGCCCCCGATTGCGGTGTATCAGTCACTGATGTGTTGACTGAAGCACTGCTATCGGGGGCAAGCCCCCTCCCACATTGGTTTTGCGAATCAGGTTAGATCGGCAGCGTCGGGTAGTCGATGTAACCCACCGGGCCTTTGCCATAGAAGGTTTCTGGGTGCGGTTCGTTCAACGGCGCATCAGCCTTCAAGCGCGCCGGCAGGTCCGGGTTGGCGATGAAAGGAATACCGAAGGCCACCGCATCCGCTTTGCCCGCCGCCAGCCAGGCGTTGGCGCTGTCTTTGGTGAAACGTTCGTTGGCGATGTAGACGCCGCCGAAGGCTTTTTTCAGTTGTGGGCCGAGGCTGTCCGCGCCTTCTTTTTCACGGGAGCAGATGAAGGCGATGCCACGCTTGCCCAGTTCGCTGGCGACGTAGGTGAAGGTTTCGGCCAGGTTGGCGTCGCCCATGTCGTGCGCATCGCCACGCGGTGCCAGGTGCACGCCCACGCGGCCGGCGCCCCACACTTCGATGGCGGCGTCGGTGACTTCCAGCAGCAGGCGCGCACGGTTTTCCAGGGAGCCGCCGTATTGGTCGGTGCGCTGGTTGGTGCTGCTTTGCAGGAACTGGTCGAGCAGGTAGCCGTTGGCGCCGTGGATTTCCACGCCGTCAAAGCCTGCGGCCTTGGCGTTTTCGGCGCCCACGCGGTAAGCGTCGACGACGTCGGCGATTTCAGCGGTTTCCAGGGCGCGCGGGGTAGGGTAGTCGGCCAGTGGGCGCACCAGGCTGACGTGGCCTTTGGCCTGGATCGCGCTGGGGGCCACCGGGGTTTCGCCGTCCAGGTACGACTCGTGGGAAATGCGACCCACATGCCACAGTTGCAGGAAGATCTTGCCGCCCGCGCCATGCACAGCCTTGGTGATGTTGGCCCAGCCGCGCACCTGGTCGTTGGACCAGATGCCCGGCGTGTCCGGGTAGCCCACGCCCATGGGCGTCACGGAGGTGGCTTCGCTGAGGATCAGCCCGGCGGATGCGCGCTGCACGTAATACTCGGCCATCAGCGCGTTGGGCACGCGGCCGGCATCGGCACGGCAGCGGGTCAGTGGCGCCATGATGATGCGGTTCGACAGTTCCAGGTCGCCCAGTGTGATCGGATCGAAAATAGTCGTCATGGGAAAACACCTTTGTCTTTAAGTTGATCAGTTGGTCGCGGGGGCCAGGTCGGCATCGCCGCTCTGGCGGAAGGTAATCAGGGTCACCAGCAGCGCGAGAATCGCCAGTGCTGCAGCGGCCAGGGGCACGCTTGTCAGGCCGAAGCCGTGGGCAATCACGCTGCCACCGACCCAGGCGCCGAGGGCGTTACCGATGTTGAAGGCACCGATGTTCAGGGTGGACACCAGGTTGGGGGCGGCCTTGCCGAAGGTCACCACGTTGATCTGCAGCGCTGGTACGGCGGCAAACGAGGCGGTGGCCCACAGGAACAGGGTGATTTCGGTCGGTATCAGTGCAACGCTGGTCCAGCTCAATACCGTGGAAACCACCGCCATGCTGATGAACACGCCGATCAGGGTGGCCGCCAGGCGTTTGTCGGCCAGCTTGCCGCCGATGATGTTGCCCACCGTGAGGCCCAGGCCGATCAACAGCAGGGTCCAGGTCACGCCTTTGGGCGACACGCCGGTCACATCGCCCAGCAGCGGGGCTACGTAGGTAAAGAGGGTGAACATGGAGGCGGCGAACAGCGCCGTCATGCTCAGCGACAACCAGATACCCGCGCCTTTGAGGGCAGCGAGTTCGGCGCGCATGTCGAGTTTTTCTTCGTCACGCTTGGCCGGCAGGAAGCGGATCAGGCCGATCAAGGCGATCACGCCAATCACGGTCACTGCCCAAAAGGTCGAGCGCCAGCCAGCTTCCTGACCCAGTGCAGTGCCCAACGGCACGCCGAGCACGTTGGCCAGGGTCAAACCGGTGAACATCAAGGCCACCGCAGAAGCGCGTTTATTGGCCGGCACCAGGTTGGCCGCCACCACGGAACCGATCCCGAAGAAGGCACCGTGGCACAGCGCCGTGACGACGCGGGCAAACATCAGCACGTTGTAGTCACTGGCCAAGGCGCAGAGGAGGTTGCCGACAATAAAGATGCCCATCAACGCTACCAGAGCGGCCTTGCGTGGCAGCCTGGCGGTGGCCAGTGCCATGAAGGGCGCACCGATGGCCACGCCCAAGGCGTAGCCGGTGACCAGCCAGCCGGCGCCGGGAATCGACACACCCAGGTCCGCCGCGACATCGGGCAGCAGCCCCATGATGACGAACTCGGTGGTGCCGATGGCGAAGGCGCTCAGGGCCAGTATGAGGAGCGAGAGGGGCATTTGCGTTTCCTTGGTTATTGCGGTGCGCTGAGTTCGGTTATGAGCGCCGTGAGAAAGGCTTGGATCGTCTCCTCATTGCGTTTGAAAAAGTGCCATTGCCCGGCCTTCTGGCTGCTGATCAATCCCGCCCGTTGCAAGGTTGCCAGGTGCGCCGACACGGTCGACTGGGACAGGCCGCAGCGCTGGTCGATCTGCCCGGCGCAGATGCCGTATTCGTGGTTGTGCAGTTGCTCGGGGAATTGCACTTTCGGGTCTTTGAGCCAGGTGAGGATGTCTCGTCGTACTGGGTGCGCCAGGGCTTTTATTATTTCGTCGAGGTCGATGGACATGGCAGGGTGCTCGGTGTCGTAAAGCGTTATATCGCGATGAGGCGAACTTTAAATCGTCATATCCCGATATACCAATATGATTTTGATCTGAGGCCAAAGCGAATCGGTATATCGGGTTATAACGATATGAGTGCGGCAGTGATAGACTGCGCGCCATGAATTATCTCGCACATCTGCACCTGGGCGGCCAACTTCCTGCGCAACTGCTGGGCAGCCTGTATGGCGACTTCGTCAAAGGCCGCCTGCAGGGCCAGTTCAGCCCGCAAATCGAAGCAGCGATCCAGTTGCACCGTTCGATTGACCGGTTTACCGATAGCCACCCGTTGGTGGGCGAGGCGTTGTCGCGCTTCAGCCTGACCCGCAGGCGCTATGCCGGGATCGTGCTCGATGTGTTTTTCGATCATTGCCTGGCGCGGGATTGGGCGCTGTATGCCGATCAGCCTCTGGAGCGCTTCACCGCGCAGGTGTACCGCGTGCTGGCCGCAGAACCCGCGTTGCCGGGGCGGCTGGCGCAGATTGCGCCATATATGGCGGCGGATGACTGGCTGGGTTCGTATCGCGAGTTCGCGGTGATGGAGCAGGTGCTGCGTGGAATTTCGCGGCGGCTGACTGACCCGCAGGCACTCGGATTTGCGATGCACGAGTTGCGCGAGCTTTATAAGCCGTTAAGTGAAGATTTCCGGGTGTTCTATCCCCAATTGCAGAGATTTGCGCAGATCCAACTGACCACCGATGTCTAAATGTGGGAGGGGGCTTGCTCCCGATTGCGGTGTGTCAGTCACTGTCTATGTTGACTGAACAACTGCTATCGGGAGCAAGCCCCCTCCCACATATGACTGTGCCCGCTTTATGCCGCGAACGCAGGTCGAGCAGCCACTTGCTCAGCTTCCGGCACCGGGCCAAACAACGCCTTTTGCACCGCCTGCTGCGCCTGATACGCCAGTGCCGCGCGTTCCTGCCCGGCGCAGGCAATCGGCTTGAGCAGATGAATCTGCACATCGCCCTGGTCGTTGGAAAACAAGCGCATCAAGTGCGAGAGCAAATCGTCATCGCCAATGAACGGCGCCAGCGGATCAACCCCACCGTCACGCAGATAACGAATCGCCACCGGTTGCAGCGACACATCCGCATCGATTGCACTGGCCAGCAAACGCCCGTGAAAAGTACGCAAGCTGCGCCCGTCGGTAGTGGTGCCCTCGGGGAACATCAGCAGCGGGTGCTGTTGCTCCAGATGGCGGGTCATCTGTTTGCGGATCAACTGGCTGTCACCCGCGCCACGACGAATGAACAGACTGCCGGCCTTGGCCGCCAGCCAGCCGGCTACCGGCCAGGTGCGGACTTCGGCCTTGGACAAAAACGACAGCGGCGTGACCATGCCCAGCAGTGGAATGTCGGTCCAGGACACGTGATTGCTCACCCACAGCATCGGCGCTTGCGGCAACTCGCCGTGCACCGTTACGCGAAAGGGCAGGGCGTTGCTCAATCGCGCCATAAAGAACCGCGACCAACGCTGGCGCCGCACCATCGAATTGGCCACGCCCAGACGTTCGAACAGGCCAAACACACTGGCCATGCTCAAGCCCAGCGCCACCACCAACAGCACGCGGGCGATGCGCCCGTAGATGCGCAGGCGGTTCATCACATCGCCGCCTTGAAGTGGCGCGCGTAGCGCGGGCACAACTCATCGCGCTTGAGCAGGATGAACACATCGGCCACCTGGAAGTCTTCATCCCAGCACGGCTCGCCGCAGATCTTCGCGCCCAGGCGCATATAAGCTTTGAGCAGCGGTGGCATTTCGGCGATGACGTTGGACGGCAAGTCCAGGGCCGGCAGTGGCTTTTTCGGCTCGGCGCGCAGGTGTTCGTTGCACAGGTAGCGCTCGCGCAAGCGCTGCATGATTGCGTGGGCCTGAATGCCGCCATCGTGCATCGGGATGCTCGCGCAGCCCATCAGGTAGCTGTAGCTGCCCTGGTTGAGCACTTCGGCCAGTTCGCCCCAGAGCACCGCGATGGTGCCGCCGTTGCGGTAAGCCGGGTCGACGCAGGTGCGACCGATTTCCAGGATCGGGCCCTGCAAGTGCAGCAAGCCATGCAGGCTGAATTCTTCTTCGCTGTAGAACCGGCCCAAAGTGCTGGCGGCCTGGTGGTCGAGCAGACGGGTGGTGGCGACGAGTCGACCGCTGTTCAAGTCCCGCACGCCGATGTGGCTGCAGTGAACATCATAGTCATCCATGTCCAGGCCCAGTTCCGCGCCTTTCAGCTTGGCGTTGAACTCGCCGCTGAACACGTTGAACCGCAGGGCCTGGGCTTCCTGCAAGGCCTTGGCGCCCACCAGGCGTTCGGCTTGCAGACGGCGTTCATTGCCTTTGTCGCTGATGCGGGCGATCTGAGTCATAGCGAGTCTCCGGGTGCCGGCCAGGTTGCGGCCAGTCGACTTTGTTGTCCAAAGTCAGGCTATGTAGCCTCGGTGTCATCTCCATGAACTTACGGTGACGGTTGGGTGACAGCCCCCGTGTAGCAAATCTGTCATTGGTCTGCGCTAGGCTCGCGGGCTTGAATGCCCCCTTGAGTTCGTGCCCATGGTCCGAGGCCTGCTGTGCGTTGTTGTGCTTTTAGTCACCGCTACCGTCCGCGCTGAAACCTGGCCCGAAAAAGAATGGGCCACGGGCACGTCACTTGAAGGTCCTGCTGTCGATGCCCTGAACGCCTATGCTTTCCCAACCCGTGACGACACCACCCGCAAAGGCATTCGTACCGACGCGCTGCTGGTCATTCGTGACGGCGAAATCATCTACGAACGCTACGCCGCGCCAACCACCGCCAGCACGCCGCACCTGACCTGGTCGGTGAGCAAAAGCCTGATGGCCACTATGCTCGGCGTGGCCTACGGCGAAAACCGTTTCAAGCTCACCGACCCGGCCGCACGTTTTTACCCGCCAATGAAGCAACACCCCAAGGTGAGCATGGCCGACTTGCTCCATTGGGCTTCGGGGCTGGATTGGCAGGAGGACTATGAATACGCCCCGTTGAAGTCTTCTGTTGTGGCGATGCTCTATACCCGTGGGCGTGACGATATGGCGCAATTTGCCGCCGATACCGAAGCCGCCGCCGAGCCCGGCCAGGCGTTCCGTTATTCCAGTGGCGACAGCAATATTCTGTCCGCTGCGCTTAAAGGGATGCTCGGCCACCAGGCGTACATGAGCTATCCGTGGGATGCGCTGTTCAAGCCATTGGGCATTCGCAACGCGACGTGGGAAACCGATGCCGACGAAACCTTTGTTGCCTCGTCCTACGCCTACCTCACTGCTCGCGATCTGGCGCGGGTCGGGCTGCTGATGGCACGGGAAGGGCGCTGGGGTGAGCAACAGTTGCTGCCCAAAGAGTGGGTGGCTTTCAATCGGCGGCCTTTCGACAAATACAAAGCCGGCCAGGATGAAGCGGTACCGGGCGGCCACTGGTGGCTCAACAAGGGTACGCCCCAACCCTGGCCCGACGCGCCGACCGACACCTTCGCTGCGCTGGGGCACTGGGGTCAGGCACTGTTTGTACTGCCCGACGAGCACTTGGTGATCGTGCGCTACGGCGATGACCGCGATGGCAGCTACCGCCACAACGAACTGCTCAAGCGCGTGCTGGCGGCGGTGCGGTCATGATTCGTCGTCGGCCATTTACCAGCCTGCTGCTACTGCTGTTGCTGGCCCTATTGGGTTGGGTATGGCACGAGCGCGTCAACCTGCAAGCCTTCCCCGACATCATCGCGGCGTACACGGCCAAGGAGTATTGCTCGTGTCGGTATGTGGAGAACAACCCGGCGCAGTATTGCCGTGGGTATGTGAAGCAGTACGTGCCGACCAGTGCGTTGATCGACACGCCGGAGCGCAGTGAAGTGACGGCGAGTGGGTTGGGGCGTACGCATACGGCGCGGTGGTTGGGCGACCGTCAAGGCTGCCGCCTCAACCCCTGACACACCCAAACTCCCCTGTGGGAGCTGGCTTGCCTGCGATAGCGTCAGGTCAGCCAACATCACTGGTGCCTGTGCCGCCGTCATCGCAGGCAAGCCAGCTCCCACATTTAGATTATCTGCGTGGGTTCTCGGAAAAAGAACCGGCCCTGAGGTTCCACAGGGTGGAACCACCTTTGATTGTCCTCAGCCCCACATCGCGCTTAGCTGTCGATGTGTCGCCAACAAGAACGGGACCACCCGCCTGTGAGGAGAATCACCATGCGCCCACACCAGCACATTCTGGATTGGCTCAGCGATGTCGCCAGCGACTTGCACGCTGTGCGCCACGATATCCACGCCCATCCCGAACTCGGCTTTGAAGAGAACCGCACCTCAGCGCTGGTCGCGCAGTCCCTGCGGGATTGGGGGTATGAGGTGCATACCGGCATTGGCAAAACCGGTGTGGTCGGGGTGCTGCGCAATGGCAGCAGTTCGCGCACGCTGGGTATTCGTGCCGATATGGACGCCTTGCCCATCATCGAAAACACCGGTGCGGCCTACACCAGCCAGCACGCCGGTTGCATGCACGCCTGCGGGCATGACGGCCACACCACCATGCTGCTCGGCGCTGCCCGCTACCTGGCGGCGACCCGGCAATTCGACGGCACCCTGAATCTGATTTTCCAACCCGCCGAAGAAGGCCAGGGCGGTGCCGAGGCGATGTTGGCGGATGGTTTGCTGGAGCGCTTCCCGTGTGACGGCCTGTTCGGCATGCACAATATGCCGGGCTTGCCGGCGGGGCATTTGGGATTAAGAGTTGGCCCGATGATGGCGTCCCAGGACTTGCTCACTGTCACCCTTGAAGGCGTCGGCGGCCATGGTTCCATGCCGCACCTCACGGTCGATCCACTGGTGGCTGCAGCGAGTATGGTCATGGCCTTGCAGACGGTAGTAGCGCGCAATATCGATACCCAGGAAGCCGCCGTGGTTACGGTCGGTGCGCTGCAAGCCGGCCAGGCCGCCAACGTGATTCCCCAGCAAGCCTTGCTGCGCCTGAGCCTGCGTGCACTCAACCCCAAGGTGCGCGAACAGATGCTGGAGCGGGTCAACGCTATCATCAACACCCAGGCCGCCAGCTTCGGCTGCACCGTGCAGATCGAGCACCGTCCGGCCTACCCGGTGCTGGTCAACCATGGCGAAGAAACCGAATTCGCTCGCCAGGTCGGTGTGGCCTTGCTCGGCGCCGATGCGGTGGACGGCAACACTCGCACGCTGATGGGCAGTGAAGACTTCGCCTGGATGCTGCAACGCTGCCCCGGCAGTTACCTGTTTATCGGCAACGGCGTGTCGCGGCCAATGGTGCATAACCCCGCCTATGACTTCAACGACGACATCCTGCTGACCGGCGCCGCCTATTGGGGCGCGTTGGCCGAGAGCTGGCTCAAGCCTGCCTGACGACCGCACTTTTTTCTGCCGCTGGACCCTTTCCCTTATCGGTTGAATGGAGTGCTCCTCATGCAGACTTTAAAACCAGGCGTCTCGCGCACCCGCCAAGTGGTGGCCGCCGTGATCGGCAATGCACTGGAATGGTATGACTTCATCGTCTACGGCTTTCTCGCCAGCATTATCGCCCGGCAGTTTTTCCCGTCGGAGGATGAATACGCTTCGCTGCTGATGGCCCTGGCCACCTTTGGCGTGGGCTTTTTCATGCGGCCGGTGGGCGGGATCCTGTTGGTATCTACGCCGACCGCAAAGGCCGCAAAGCCGCGATGCAATTGATTATTCGGCTGATGACCGTGTCTATCGCGCTGATCGCCTTCGCCCCCAACTACGCCGCCATCGGTATGGGCGCGCCGTTGCTGATTGTGGTGGCGCGGATGCTTCAGGGGTTTGCCACGGGCGGTGAATATGCCAGCGCCACGGCGTTTCTGGTGGAGAGCGCACCGGCCCATCGCAAGGGGTTGTATGGTTCCTGGCAATTGGTGGGGCAGTGCCTGGCGGTGTTTGGTGGTGCGGCGATGGTGGCGCTGGTCACGCACTTCTTCTCCCCCGAAACCCTCGACCTGTGGGGCTGGCGCCTGCCGTTTGTGCTGGGCTTGCTGATCGGCCCGGTGGGGTTGTGGATCCGGCGGCACATGGAGGACCCGGAAGAGTTTATCCAGGCGCGTAAAAACGCTACCGGCCCGGCGCCGAGCCTGATGCAGGTGCTGCGTGAACATAGGCGCAGCATCCTGGTGTCCATGGGCCTGGCGTGCGGGGCGACGGTGTCGTTCTATGTGGTGTTGGTGAACATGCCGACCTTCGCCCACAAGAATCTCGGCCTGCCGTTGGACCAGGTGCTGATGGTGCAGATGTTTGCGGTGGCGCTGATGACCGTGGTGATTCCCTTGTCCGGCCTGCTCTCGGATCGCTTGGGGCGGCGACCGGTGTTGATGGCCTTCACTCTGGCGTTCTTCGTGATGGTCTACCCGTTGTATGTATGGGTGGCTGCCGCGCCGTCCATCGAGCGCTTGCTGGTGATGCAGGTAATGCTGTGCACGGCCATTGGCGGGTTCTTCGGCCCGGCGCCGACGGCGTTGGCTGAACAGTTTCCCATCGAGGTGCGCTCGACCGGCGTGTCAGTGGCCTATAACGTGGCGGTGATGGTGTTCGGCGGTTTTGCGCCGTTGATCGTGACCTGGTTGAGTAAGGTGCTGGGCACGCCGGTGGCGCCGTCGTTCTACGTATTGTTCGCGTGCGTGCTGACGCTGCTCGGCACTTATTGCATGCGCGAGGCACCACGAGCGAGCAAACCGCTGCCGTTTTCCAGAGAGGTGAAGCCTTGAGTATTGTCGATTGGGATGCCACGCAACTGTCGCAGGCGATCCATGGGCGGCAGGTATCGTGCGAAGAGGTGATGCAGACGTACCTGGCGCAGATCCAGCGTTTCAACCCCCGTGTGAATGCGCTGGTGTCGTTGCGCGACAGCGAGGTTGTGCTGGCCGAGGCTAGGGCCTGCGACCGTGAGCTGTACCAGGGTCAATCCCGCGGTTGGATGCATGGCATGCCCCAGGCCATCAAAGATCTGGCGGCGACCCAAGGTTTGCGTACCACCTTGGGCTCACCGTTGTTTGCCGAGCACGTGCCCAGCGAAGACGCCATCAGCGTGGCGCGGGTGCGCGCCAGTGGCGCGATCATCATCGGCAAGACCAACGTGCCGGAGTTTGGCCTGGGGTCCCACACCTACAACACGCTGTTCGGCACCACCGGCAATGCCTATGACCCACGCCTGACGGCCGGCGGCAGCAGCGGCGGGGCAGCGGTGGCCCTCGCGTTGCGGATGTTGCCGGTGGCCGATGGCAGCGACATGATGGGCTCGCTGCGCAACCCGGCGGCGTTCAATAACGTGTTCGGCTTGCGCCCGTCCCAGGGCCGCGTGCCCCACGGGCCGATGCCGGAGCTGTTTGTGCAGCAACTGGGCACCGAAGGCCCGATGGGGCGCAGTGTCACGGATGTAGCGCGGCTGCTGAGCATCCAGGCCGGTTACGACCCCCGTGTGCCCTTGTCATCCCAGGACGATCCCGCGATGCTGGGCCAGTCGTTACAGCGCGACTTCAAAGGCACGCGCCTGGGTTGGCTGGGTGACTACAACGGTTATCTGCCGATGCAAGACGGCGTGCTGAGCCTGTGCGAGGCGGCACTCGATGATTTCGCCACGCTGGGCTGCGAGGTGCAAAGCTGCCAGCCGGACTTTTCCCTGGCGCGCCTGTGGCGTTGCTGGCTGGTACACCGCCATTGGCTGGTGCACGGCAACCTCGGCGCGGCCTACGCCAACCCGCGAAAACGCGCATTGCTCAAGCCCGAAGCGCAATGGGAAGTGGAGGGCGGCCAGGGCCTGAGTGCCCAGCAGGTGTACCAGGCGTCGGTGGATCGCAGCGAGTGGTATCGGGCCCTGGCCAAGTTGTTTGAGCGTTACGATTTTCTGCTGTTGCCCACCGCCCAAGTGTTCCCTTTCGATGCACAACAGCCTTGGCCACGCCTCGTTGGCGGGCGCGAAATGGACACCTATCACCGCTGGATGGAAGTGGTGATCGGCCCGACACTCGCCGGTTTGCCGAGCATGAGCATCCCGGTGGGCTTCAACCCCCAAGGGCTGCCCATGGGCCTGCAAGTCATCGGCCCGGCCCAGGCCGACCGAGCCGTGCTGCAACTGGCATTTGCCCATGAACAGCTGACTCAATGGGTGCAACGCCGGCCGCCGGCGTGCATTGCCACCACCACCTGACCTGCGACCGGGCCTGTATCTTGCTGTGTAAAACAGATCATCCACCAGCAACAGGGAGATCGAACATGGAGACAGGCACGGTACGCTCGGTTGAGCGCGCACTGGCAATCGTCGAGTTGCTGGGCGAGCACCAGGCCCTTGGGCTGGAAGAACTGCACTACCTTACGCGGCTGCCCAAGGCCACGGTGTCGCGCATGTTACTGACCTTGCAGGATCAGGGCTGGGTCTACCGCGGCCTGAGCGATCGGCGTTACCGCCTGCGCGCTCGGCGTTTGTTCGGTGATACCCAGCAACGCTTCAAGCGCCAGGTGGTGGAAAGCGCGGCGCCCTGGTTATTGGAGCTCAGCGAGCGCACGGGGTTGGTGGTGGACTTGTCGTGTTTCGACGGCGAGCGCCTGGAAGTCATGGAAAGCGCGATTCCCAGCGTGTTGCGCAAGCTCTACCCGAACAACTGCCAGATCGTCGGTCAGTACGCCAGCCTGTTTCACTCGGCGATGGGCAAGGCATGCCTGACGCAGTTGCCCCTTGATGAAGTGCAGCGGTTGGCGTGTCGCGATCGTGTGGCCGCCGATGAGCAAAGCCATGCTTGCGAGCAAACCCAGCACCAGGGGTTCGGCCAGCGTACCGAGGGCTATTGGGAATACCCGGTGCGTTTGCCCTTCCTGATTCGGGCGGTGGCGTTGCCGGTGCACGCCAATGGCCGGTTGGTGGGGAGCATGGCGTTGCATTGGCCCATGCATCAGGCGCCGGTGGATCGGGTGTTGAACCTGCATATGGCCAGCCTTGAACAGGCGGTGTGCGAAGTTCAGCGAACGCTGGATTAAAAACACCGCAAAACCCTGTGGGAGCTGGCTTGCCTGCGATGGCGATGTATCAGTCAACCATTTCTCGCCTGGCACACCGCCATCGCAGGCAAGCCAGCTCCCACAATGGATTTGCGCCGTTCGTGAGATTGCGCTTAATGTTCGCCCAGGTTTTTTGCCCCATGAGTCTTTATGTTCAATGTCAAACCTCTGGTCTTCGCCCTGCTGACCTGCGCCACCGTGCCTGCCCACGCCGATTGGTACCTGGATAACGAATCCTCGCGCCTGTCTTTCGTCACCACCAAAAACACCGAAATTGCCGAAGTCCACCGCTTCCTGGTGCTGCATGGCAAGGTCGACGCCAAAGGCGCGGCGCAGTTGCAAGTGGAGATGGAGTCGATCAACAGCGGCATCCCGCTGCGCGATGAGCGCATGCGCAAAGAGCTGTTCCAGATCAAGGCCTTTCCCGACGCATTGATCAGCGCACAGATCAATCTGCAACCGATCAACGACCTGGCGTCCGGCGCGCAACAGGAGTTGCGCCTGCCGCTGAGCGTCACCCTGCACGGCAAGACCCAGACCTACAGCGCCGAATTGCTTGCAACGCGCCTGGATGAGCGACGTTTCCAGGTGGTGACCCTGGAGCCTGTGGTGTTGCACGCCGAGGACTTCGATCTGGCGCCGGGTGTGGCGGCGTTGCGCAAGGCGGCGGGGCTCAAGTCGATCAGTTTGTCGGTGCCGGTGGGTGCGGTACTGATCTTCACAGCGCGCTGACATGAGTGGCGCAGTGTTCCCGTGGCGCAGCGCCAATCAATTCGAACTGCTGATCGACGGGCCGAGTTTCTTCCCGCAGATGCTGGTGGGCATCGCCCGGGCCGAGCAGCAGGTGGATCTTGAGCTGTATCTGGTCGAAGCCGGCGCCTGTGCCGACGCGATGGTGCAGGCGCTGGTGCTGGCCGCCGAACGTGGGGTGCAGGTGCGCTGCTTGTTCGATGACTACGGCAGCCTGGCGTTTACCCTTGGGCTGCGCAAGCGCTTGACCGACGCCGGCGTGGAGCTGCGTTTTTACAACCGCCTGAATTGGCGGCGCTGGATGCGCAACCTGTATCGCGACCACCGCAAGCTGCTGCTGATCGACCAGCGCGTTGCCGTGGTCGGTGGTACGGGCGTCACCGATGAGTTCTGGACGCCGGGGCAAGACAGCGCCGATTGGCATGAAGTGATGGTGCAGATCAGCGGCCCGCTGGTACTGGACTGGCAGGCCCTGTTCGACCGGCAATGGCACGCTAACGCCGCGCGCCGTGAATGGAAACCGGCGACCCATTTCGGTTTGCCGCGCTTGCCGAAAGTGCCAGCGACGGGCCCTGGGCTTGGTCGCGTGGCGTACGCCGACGCTCGTCAGCACCGCGATATCCTGCAGTCGTTGATTCGCGCGTTGAACAGCAGCAAAGGGCGTATCTGGCTGGCGACTCCCTATTTTCTGCCGACCTGGAGCGTGCGTCGTGCCTTGCGCCGGGCGGCAGGGCGCGGGGTGGATGTGCGTTTGCTGCTCACCGGGCCCCGTACCGATCACCCGTCAGTACGCTACGCCGGCCATCGTTATTACCCGCGTCTGCTGCGTGCAGGCGTGCAGATTTTTGAATACCAGCCGTGCTTTTTGCACCTGAAGATGGTGCTGGTGGACGATTGGGTCAGCATTGGCTCGTGCAATTTCGACCACTGGAATTTGCGCTTCAACCTGGAAGCCAACCTCGAAGCGTTGGACCCGGGATTGACGGCGGCGGTGGTGGGCAGTTTCGAAGCGGATTTTGCCCAAAGCCAGGTGGTGAGCCTGGAGGCCTGGAAGGCGCGGCCGTTGTGGAAGCGGGTGAAGCAGCGGGTGTGGGGGTGGATTGATCGGTTGGTGGTCAATCTGCTCGACCGGCGCGGCTAACAAGAACAATGAGGTCAAATGTGGGAGGGGGCTTGCTCCCGATGGCGGTGTTTCAGTTAACAGATTCATTGACTGACCCACTGCTATCGGGAGCAAGCCCCCTCCCACATTTTTGACCGCGTCAGGCGTTAGAGCAGTTCAAAGGTCTGCTGCTGCACATCCTGGGAATCCAGCCCGATCTGCACATTGAACTCACCCGGTTCCGCCGCGAACTTGAGCTGGGCGTTGTAGAACTTCAAGTCGTCCTCGGTGATGGTGAAATGCAGCGTGCGCGCTTCGCCGGCCTTGAGCATGACCTTCTGGAAGTTCTTCAGCTCCTTGATCGGGCGGATCATCGAGCCGGCCACATCCTGGATATACAACTGCACCACGGTTTCGCCATCGACCTTGCCGGTGTTCTTCACGGTGACGCTGGCGTCGAGCTTGCCGGTCTTGTTCAGGGTGGTGGACGACAGTGCCATGTCCGACAGGCTGAACTGGGTGTAGCTCAGGCCATAGCCAAAGGGAAACAGGGGACCTGTGGTGTCATCGAAGTACTGCGAGGTGTAGTTGCCCGGCTTGCCTGGGGTGAACGGCCGGCCAATGGTCAGGTGGTTGTAGTAGGTGGGAATCTGCCCTACCGAACGCGGGAAGGTGATCGGCAGCTTGCCCGACGGGTTGTAGTCCCCGAACAGCACGTCGGCGATGGCGTTGCCGCCTTCGGTACCTGCGAACCAGGTTTCCAGGATCGCGTCAGCCTGTTGGTTCTCTTCGAGAATCGACAGCGGGCGGCCGTTCATCAGCACCAGCACCAACGGCTTGCCGGTCGCCTTGAGGGCCTTGATCAGGTCGCGCTGGCTTTGCGGGATGTTCAGGTCGGTACGGCTCGACGACTCGTGGGACATGCCACGGGATTCGCCCACGGCCGCGACGATGACGTCGGCGTTCTTCGCCGCTTTCACCGCTTCGTCGATCAATACTTGGGCAGGGCGTGGGTCATCCACCACTTCCGGAGCATCGAAGTTGAGGAAGTTGAGGTAGTCGAGCACCGCCTTGTCGCCGGTGATGTTGGCACCGCGGGCATAGATCACTTTGCCCTTTTCGCCGATCACGGCGTTCATGCCGTCGAGCAGGGTCACTGATTGCGCAGGTCGGCCGGCAGCCGCCCAACTGCCCATCATGTCGATCGGCGCCTTGGCCAGCGGGCCGACCAGGGCGATGGTCGCGGATTTTTTCAGCGGCAGGGTGTCGTTGTGGTTTTTCAGCAACACCAGGCTACGGCGCGCAATGTCGCGGGCCTCGGCGCGGTGCAGGCGGCTGTCGGCATAGGTGTCGACCGGGTCATCCTCGGCCTTGCCGATGCGCAGGTACGGGTCCTTGAACAGGCCCATGTCGTACTTGGCGCCGAGCACTTCGCGCACGGCATTGTCGATGTCGCTCTGTTCGATCTCGCCGGACTTGAGCAGGCCGGGCAATTCCTTGCCGTACAGCGAGTCGTTCATGCTCATGTCGATGCCGGCCTTGATCGCCAGCTTGGCGGCTTCGCGCCCGTCCTTGGCCACGCCGTGCTTGATCAGCTCGAAGATCGCGCCGTGGTCGCTGACGGTCAGGCCCTTGAAGCCCCAGTCCTTGCGCAGCAGGTCGTTCATCAGCCAGGTGTTGGCGGTGGCGGGCACGCCGTTGATCGAGTTCAACGCGACCATCACGCCGCCGGAACCGGCCTTGATCGCCGCGTGGTAGGGCGGCAGGTAGTCCTGGTACATCTTGACCGGGCTCATGTCGACCACGTTGTAGTCGCGCCCGCCTTCCACCGCGCCATACAGGGCGAAGTGCTTGACGCTGGCCATCAGGCTGTCGGCATTCGCCGGGCTTGCGCCCTGGAACGCCTTGACCATGACTTCGGCAATCCGCGAGACCAGGTAGGTGTCTTCGCCGAAACCTTCGGAGGTACGGCCCCAGCGCGGGTCGCGGGAGATATCGACCATCGGCGCGAAGGTGATGTCGAGGCTGTCGGCAGCGGCTTCCTGGGCGGCGATGCGCCCGGAGCGGCCGATGGCGTCCATGTCCCAGCTGGAGGCCAGGGCCAGGCTGATCGGGAAAATGGTGCGGTGGCCGTGGATCACGTCATAGGCGAAGAACATCGGGATCTTCAAGCGACTGCGCATGGCCGCGTCCTGCATCGGACGGTTTTCCGGGCGGGTGATGGAGTTGAAGGTGCCTCCGATGCGGCCAGCGGCGATTTCCTTGCGGATCATCTCGCGGGGCATTTCCGGGCCGATGCTGATCAGGCGCAATTGGCCGATCTTTTCGTCCAGGGTCATTTGCTTGAGCAGGTCGCTGACGAAGGCGTCCTTGTCTTTAAGCGCAGCAGGCTTTGTTTCTGCCCAGACGGGGTGGGTGGCCAGCGTGGCAACAAGGCCGAGCAAACACAGCTTTTTCATGAATATCCTTTTTCGGCTACTGCGCAGCATTAAACGCATGCTGTCGGCCAAAATGTGGGGAACGTCTATTGTTGTTCGGGTGTTGTTCAGATAAATGCAGCACACTCTGAACTCTTTTTCGCGCTGGGCATCTTTGTAGCTGATTGGCTCGATGCATTCCAGTGGTGGCGGATTATGCCCCAAGCGCGTGGTTTATAGGGTTAGTCGTCAAATTCCATCAAGATTGGGCAGGAGAAACACCATGCAAGCAGCACAGACTTACCGTTGGGGCTTCAAGGCCGCGGCTTTGCTATTGATCAGCACCGTACTGAGCGGTTGCGGCATCAATAACATCCCGACCCTGGACGAACAGGCCAAGGCGGCCTGGGGCCAGGTGCAGAACCAGTATCAACGCCGTGCCGATCTGATTCCCAACCTGGTGGAAACGGTGAAGGCCTATGCCGCCCACGAACAGGAGACCCTCACCGCCGTGATCGAAGCGCGGGCCAAGGCCACCTCGATCCAGGTGGACGCCAGCACCCTCGACAACCCGGAAAAACTCAAACAGTTCCAGCAAGCCCAGGATGGCTTGAGCGGCGCACTCAGCCGTTTGATGGTGGTGTCCGAGCGTTACCCGGACCTCAAGGCCAACCAGAATTTCCTGGCCTTGCAATCCCAACTTGAAGGCACCGAGAACCGTATCGCCGTGGCCCGTCGTGATTTCATCCAGACCGTGCAGGCGTACAACACCGAAATCCGTACTTTCCCGGGCCGTCTGTGGCATAGCGTGATGTACAGCGACTTGCCGATCCGCGCCACGTTTGAAGCCACCAGCGCCGATGCCGACAAGGCGCCGCAGGTGAAATTCAAATAACGCTGCCTTGAGGTGTCGATGCGTTTATTACGGATAGGCCTGGCATTCTGGCTACTGGCCTGCATGGGCATGGCCCAGGCGGCCCTGACCTTCCCGGCACTGACCGGGCGGGTGGTGGACAACGCCCAGATGATCGACCCGGCAACGCGCCAGCAGCTCACTCAACAGCTGCAGGCGCTGGAGCAGACCTCCGGTGACCAGCTTGTGGTGGTCACCGTGCCCGACCTGCAGGGCGTTCCGATTGAAGACTACGGTTATCAATTGGGGCGCGCATGGGGCATCGGCCAGAAGGGCAAGGACAACGGCGCGCTGTTGATCGTTGCCCGTGATGAGCGCCAATTGCGCATCGAAGTCGGTTACGGCCTGGAAGGCGTGCTGACGGATGCGCAGTCCTGGGTGATCATCAACCAGGTGATCCTGCCCAAGTTCAAGACCGGCAATTTCAGCCAGGGCATCAGCGACGGCGTGGCGGCGATGATCCAGGTGGTGGGCGGTGAACCCCTGGCGGTGCCCGCCCATGTGGCGGATGCGAATTTCGCCAAGGATAATCCCGGGTTTTCCATCGGCCTGTTTATCCTGCTGATCGGCGTGTTGTGGCTGTGCAATCGCATGGGCTTGCCGGTAGGCGCTATCCTGCTGGCCATTCTCAGCAGCAGCGGCCGCGGTGGTGGTGGGGGCGGCGGTGGCGGTGGTTTCCGTGGCGGCGGTGGTGGCTTCGGCGGTGGCGGGGCTTCGGGCGGCTGGTAATGACAATAACGAGAAAAGAGCATCTACAACCATGGCATTACTGACTGAACATGAGCAGCGCCAAGTCGCCGAAGCAATTGCCCGGGTCGAAAAAAACACCGACGCAGAGCTGGTGACCGTGCTGGCGGCGCGTGCCGACGACTACGCCTACATCCCGTTGCTGTGGGCCAGCCTGATCGCGTTGGTGGTACCGGGCGTGGTGCATTATTTGTCGGGCTACCTGACCATGTACACCTTGCTGTTGGCGCAATGGGCGACGTTTATTGTGTTGTGCCTGGTGTTTCGCTTGCCCAAGGTCACCACCCGCCTGATTCCCCGCTCCGTACGCCACTGGCGCGCCTCTAACCTGGCGCGTCGGCAGTTTCTGGAGCAGAACCTGCATCACACGTTGGGCAGTACTGGCGTGCTGATATTTGTCAGCGAGGCGGAACGCTACGTGGAGATCCTCGTCGATGACGGCATTTCCAAACGCCTGGATGACAGCAGTTGGGACGCCATCGTCAAGACGTTCACCCAGCAGGTGAAACAGGGGCAGACGCTGGCCGGGTTTATTGCGTGCATCGAGGCGTGCGGCGAGTTGCTCAAGGTGCATGTGCCGGTGACGCAAACGCGCAATGAGCTGCCCAATCGCCTAGTGGTACTCGAATAGCCCGGCCAACTCAGTTGCAAATGTGGGAGGGGGCTTGCTCCCGATGGCGATGCACCAGTCAATGAATCTGTTGGCTGACCCACTGCAATCGGGGGCAAGCCCCCTCCCACATTTGGATCTACTGTGGCTGCTGGAACTGACCATTGGTCAAATAACTCCGTGCCGTTGAGGGTTATCCCCCCTAAAATGCCCGGCATTCTTTGCCCGAGGCGTTTTTGCTCATGTCCGTCACCGCTCAACCCGCCAACCCTGCGCCGGATCATCACGCCCAGTTCATCCAATTGCTGAGCGCAAGCCTTGCGCAAAACGCCTTTATCAAGCTGGTGCTGGCCAAGTACGTCGGTGAGGAAGCCGAGCTGCAACGGCTGATCATCAAGCCGGTCACCGTCAAAGACCAGCCGTGCCTGTCCTTCGTGTACCGCTACAAGACCCGCGACATCACCAAGAATTTCCCCTCGGCCGACGGCGTGGCGGCGATTGCCGAGCTGTTGCCTGCGTCATTCAAGAACGCGCACTTGCTGTCGCTGACTGACGAAGCCCAGCTGGAATACAGCAAGAAGAACAAAAGCTCGCTGTTCAAAAGCAAACCGCAACAACTGCGCGAAGCACCGTCGGCCGAGCATAACCGTGAGAAGAACCGCTACCTCGACCTGAGCCGGCCGTTTCTCGCCGATCTTGGGGTGACCGATGCCAGGCAGGCACTGATTCCATCGATGTCGCGCAAGTGGAAGCAGATCAACAAGTTCATCGAAGTGTTCAGCCATGCGCTGACGTCGTCGCCGTTGAAACTCGACCAACCGGTGCGCGTTGCCGATTTTGGCTCGGGCAAGGGCTACCTGACCTTCGCCATCCATGATTACCTGCGCAATACCCTCAAGGCCGAGGGCGAGGTTACCGGTGTTGAATTGCGCCAAGACATGGTCACCCTGTGCAACAGTGCTGCCGCACGCCTGGAGCACCCGGGGCTGGTGTTCAAGTGCGGGGACGTACGCAGTGTGGCGCCGAGCGAGCTGGACGTGATGATCGCTCTGCATGCCTGCGACATCGCCACCGATTACGCGATCCATACCGGCATCCGCTCCGGCGCGTCGATCATCATGTGCTCGCCATGCTGCCACAAGCAGATCCGCCTGCAGATCCAGAGCCCGGCGCTGCTCAAGCCGATGCTGCAATACGGCCTGCACCTGGGCCAGCAGGCAGAAATGGTCACCGACAGCTTGCGTGCGTTGTTCCTGGAAGCCTGTGGCTACGAGACCAAGGTGTTCGAGTTCATCTCGTTGGAACATACCAACAAGAACAAGATGATTCTTGCGGTCAAGCGTGCGCAGCCTTTGGACAACGCGCAGTTGCTGGTGAAAATCCAGGAGCTCAAGGCGTTCTACCACATCACTGAGCACTGCCTGGAAACCCTGCTGCGCGGGGATGGCTACCTGGCCTGAAGTGAGCGCGTTCCCTGTGGGCGCTGGCTTGCCTGCGATGACGATGGTGGCTGTACCACGGCTATCGCAGGCAAGCCAGCTCCTACATTTGGAATGCGTGTGTGGTCAGAAGAATCGCGTCACGCTGATCTTCGCATCGCGCCCCTTGGTATAGGCGCGGTCGCCGCTCAACGCCGGGCGGAAGTTTTCGTTGAACAGGTTGTCCACCGTGAAGTTCACCTCGGTGCCTTTGAGGTAAGCCTGCTGCGGTTTCCATTTGGCGAACAGGCCCTGGGTGTTGTAACGCTTGTTGCCGTACTG
The DNA here is from genome assembly GCF_019891455.1 of Pseudomonas sp. P867. Taxonomy (NCBI): domain Bacteria; kingdom Pseudomonadati; phylum Pseudomonadota; class Gammaproteobacteria; order Pseudomonadales; family Pseudomonadaceae; genus Pseudomonas; species Pseudomonas sp. P867. The sequence continues at coordinate 26,999 of NZ_JAFLXB010000010.1, forward strand.
GTCGAAGAACCGGTCGCCCACGCCGGAGCCCGGGCCACCGGAGTATTTGTCGCTGGGCAAGCGGTCGGTAGCGCCGATGAATTGACCCATCCAGCCCACCTGGGCATCCCAGGCCGGGATGTTGGTGCCCAGTACCAGCACCCATTTGGTCGGCGGGATATCCCGTGCCGCCACATCCGGGCCCCAGGGGTTGGTGTAGGCGCCCTGGTGCTGGCCCTTGGCATAGGCAAACGATACCGAACCAAACAGGTAGGTGGAGTTATAGATCGATTCGAGTTCGACACCCTTGATGGTCATGCCACCGATATTGCGATAGTTGGACATCGGCCCCGGCGGGCACGCTGAGGAGATGCTGCCGCCGTTGATGGCCTGGTTCTGGCAGCCCACGCCGGTGGCCTTGAAGATTTCGTCTTCGATCTTGTTGTGGAACAGGGTAGTGCGCAGTTGCAGGTTGTCGTCCTGGGCCAACAGGTTGTCGAAGTTGGTGATGTTGCCCAGGGTGATCGAGGTGATGCGCTCCGGGTCCAGGTCCACGCTGGTCGCGGTGCGGCTGCCCAGGCCCTGTACTTCATATTGTTCGTCGATCACCGGGGCGCGCCAGGTCTGGCTCCAGTTGGCGAACAACCCCACATTCGGCGTCACGGTCCAGAACAGCGCCAGGCGTGGCGACCAGCCGGTGTAGGTGCGGTCGCTGTAATCGTGGCCAACTTTGGGATCGGGGTTGTTGTAGTAGGGCGCATCGTTGCCCTCGCCGCGATTGCGCACGTGGTCATAGCGCAGCGACGGGGTGATCGTCACATCGCCCAGGGTGACCGCGTCCTGGATAAAGAAGCTGTTGGTATCGACTTTGCCTTGGGGCATGAAGCCCGGCTGGAAGTGCCCATAGTTGTAGCGCGGCGTGTTGTAGGTGGTGCCGGGCATCCACATTTCGGTTTCGCGGATGTGCTTGCGGATCTGCCCGCCGACGGTCACCGCATGCTGCAAGGGGCCGGTGTCGAACAGGCTGACGTTGCGGATGTCGAGGTTTTTGTCGGTGTAGGCGGTGTCCATCTTGCGCCCGCCGGTAGCGAGTTGGAAAAACGCGGTAGCATCACGCTCGTCGGTCTGTTCGGTATTGGACTGGGAGTATTTGACGGTGAGGTCCACCAGCGGGTTATCCAGCGGCTGGTAGTGATACTTGCCCGACCAGGTGGTATCGACCGTATCGCGGTGCGCGAGGAAGCGCTTCAAGGCCCCTTCGTAGCCGTAGCGGTCGATGTTGAACTGGGTAGGCGGCGTCGGGTAGCTCGCGGCGGAAAACGGTGTCCAGCGGTTGCTGTGAGAACGCGAGTACGACAGGCCGACACTCTGCTCATCGGTGAAGTACGCGTTGACCTTGAACAACTTGCCGTCCACATCCTGCGCGCTGTTGGGCAAGCGCTGGGGGTTGATCGGGTACTCGTTGTTGTCGTTGGGCAACTTGGCGGCCACCTTCATATCGCCGCCGTCGCGTTGGGTCAGGTAGGCCAGGGCGTCGAAACGGCCATCGTCGGTGCGGCCATACACGGCACCGCTGTAGACCTGTTCATGATCATTGCTGGAGTAGCCGTATTTGAGCATCGCGCCGCTGTTGCGACCGTCCTGGAGCAGGTCCGGGGCGTCCTTGGTGATCATGTTGACGGTGCCGCCGAAGCCGCCATTGCCGGTGAACGGCGAGTTGGGGCCTTTTTCCACTTCGATGCGCTTGATCAGCTCGGGTTCGATAAACACTGTGCCTTGCTGGTAGCGCTCAAAGCCGGTCTTGGTGGCGCCGTCCACGGTCAACGGCACGTCTTCGGCATCGCCGAAACCACGGATGTTGATGGTCTGCCCGCCAGGTTTGAGCGAGCCGCCCTGGCTGACGCCGGGCAGGGTCTGCAACAGGCTGGGAATGTTATTGGACTGGTAGCGGTCGATATCGGCCTGGGTCAGGGTGGAGCGGCTGACGGTGCTGGCGTTCACTTCGTTGCCGGTGCCGATCACGCTCAGCGTGTCCAGCTGGATCGCGGCGCTGCTGGTGGCCTTGCCCTCATCGGGGCGCACTACGTAGGTGCTGCCGACCTTGATCAGGGTGAACTCGCCGTTTTTCAGCAGGGAGCGAATCGCTACTTCCGCGGTGTAGTCACCGTCGAGCGCCGGCGCTTTCAGGTTTTTGAGCAGGCTTTCATCGAACAGCAGCTGGATTTTCGCCTGCTGTGCCACCAGGCTCAGGGACGTGGCCAGTGACTGGGCCGGCAGGTGCAGGGTGAACGACTCGGCCTGGGCGTTGAGGCTGAAGGCCAGGCACGTGGCCAGGAGCGTGGGTCGAAGAAACAGGTGCGAAGCGTGGCGAGGCGCGCGAAACATGAAATCCCCCGGAGCGGCTAAATAGCCAAAAAGGTGTGCGTATCAAACACGGACAGGAGGAAGACGGGGCAGACCAAAAAAACCACACATGCGAATGCAAAATATTCTCATGTGGCAGTGTGCAGGCTATTTGCTCGGCTCGATTTTCACACTGCCATCGGCCAAGACCACGGTTTTTACCGGCAACAGGGCGGGCAAGGCGTTGAGCAGGGCATCGGGGTCATTCACATCCAGGTTGCCCGACACCTTGAGTTGCGCCACGGCCTTGCTGACCTGCAACGGCGCCTGGGGACGGTACAGGCTCAGCTCGTCGATCAGGCTGGCCAGTTCGCGATTGCGAAACGATAAATGCCCGCTGCGCCAATCGGCCACTTCTTCAGCGCTGAGGGTTTGTTGTTGCAGGGTGCCTTTGGCGTAGCTGTAAGCGGCACGTTGCCGGGCGCCGAGCAGGGTGGTGGGGCTTTTGCTGTCCGGCTCGAACGCCACCTGGCCATGGGCAACGCTCACCACCAGTTGCTGCTGGCCGCGACGCACGTCAAAACCAGTGCCCACCACCCGTATGATCGACTCGCCGGCTTGCACGTAGAGTGGCCGCTCCTTGTCGGCCGCCACTTCGATATACAGCTGGCCTTTGTCCAGATGCAGGACACGTTGATGGGCGCTGAAGTCCACGCGGATGCGGGTGTTGGCATTCACGTACAGGGTGCTGCCATCGGGCAGGTTCAAGGTACGCATACCTTTGGCATGAGCGGCGACCTGGGTGTGATACAGCTCGCGGGGCGCGCCGATGTGGGTCGCCAACACGGCGCACAGCACGGCAGCGGCCACCGCAAGGGCTGGGCGCCAGAGGGGGCGTTTGCGTTTGGCCAGCGGCAGCGGTTTGTTCAGTTGTTGCAACTGGGCCAGGTCGGCCCACAGCTGTTCGAATTCGGCATAGGCACGCGCATGGGCTGGCACCGCCTGCCAGGCGGCAAAGGCTTTGCGGTCGGCACGGCTGGCAGCGTTGCGGTTGCGTGCAAACCAACTGGCGGCCTGGGCGTCGATGGAGTCGCTCGCTTGGCTGTCCAGGGCGTCGATGTCGCTCAGGCGGTTCATTCTGGCTGCTCCGTGCCGGGGTCGGATTGAAGGCGTCGCTTGCAATGCAGCAGGGCCAAGGCAATGTGCTTTTCTACCATGCTGGTCGAAATGCCCATGCGTTCGGCGATCTGTGCCTGGCTCAAGCCTTCGAAGCGGTGCAGCATAAGGGCTTCTCGCCGGCGGGGCGAGAGTTCGGCGAGGACTTCTTTCAACTGTTCCAGGCGTTGCAGGCGCAGGGCGGCGGCCATGGGGTCGTGCTGTTCGTCGGTGACCGGCTCGGTATCCATTTCGGCGTGATCGGGATGGGCGGTGTGCCGTACCTTCTGTTTGCGCCAGTGATCGCGCAACAGATTGCGTGCCATCTGGAACAGAAACGCCCGGGGCTGCTCGACCTTGGCTCGGTCGCGGTAGCCCAGCCACTGGGTAAAGACATCCTGAGTCATGTCCGCCGCGTCGCTGGCGTTGTCCGTGCGTTTACGCAGGAAATACAGAATATCTGCATAAAACCCGCGACAGGCATCGGCCGACGACGGGTCGGGCTTGGGACGAGACATGGATATCCTTCTTGACGAAGCACGAGGTGGAAAGGTCGTGAATGATATCGAGAATTATTGCTATTTGTCTCTATTTAAAGGCTGTACTCAATTCAACTGTGGGAGGGAGCAAGCCCCCTCCCACACAGGCCCTGAGTTTATTTCAGAAGTGTTTTGAGTTGCTCGATCCCCGCCTCACCCAACGGGAACACCGGCAACCTTGGATCCCCCACCTCCAACCCAGTCAAGCGCAACCCGGCCTTGATCGTCGTCGGCAACCCGCCCTTGAGGATGAATTGCAGCAACGGCAACTGTCGGTAGAACAGCTCTCGCGCTTTATTCAAGTCATTGGCCAGCACTGCCTGATACAGGTCCAGATTGAGTTGGGGGATCAAGTTCGGCGCCGCGGTGCACCAGCCTTTGGCACCGGCCGCGAAGGCTTCCAGGGCCAGCGGGTTGCAGCCGTTGTAGAACGGCACGTCACTCTCCAGTTTTAACTGGTGCATGCGCTGGATGTCGCCCGTGCTCTCCTTGACCATGGTCACGTTGTCGACCTGCTTGAGGATGCGCAGGATCAACTCCACCGACATGTCGGTACCGCTGGTGGCCGGGTTGTTGTAGAGCATGATCGGCACGCCGATGCTGTCGCCGATTGCGGCGTAGTGGGCGAGGATTTGCGCTTCGCTGAGTTTCCAGTATGAGGCGGGCAGCACCATGACCACATCGGCACCGTGCGCCTCGGCATAGCGCGCACGGCGAACGGCCTTGGCGGTGGTCAGGTCGGACACGCTGACAATGGTCGGTACGCGTTTGGCGACTTTCTCGATGCTGTAGGCACTGACTTCGTCCCACTCGGCATCGCTCAGGTAAGCGCCTTCGCCGGTGCTGCCCAGCGGCGCGATGGCGTGGATGCCGCTGTCGATCAAGCGGTCGATAGAACGCCCGAGTGCGTCGAAGTCAACACGCTGGCCATCAGCACTGAACGGGGTGATGGTGTAGCCGATGATGCCGTGAATAGTTGGATTGGACATGGGAAAACTCCGGTCGAAAAAAGGGGGCGATCAGTTCAGGCAATCGGCATGTTTACGCAGATTCTGCCGCGCGTAGTAATTGAACGCAGCGCCGTGGCGCTTGGGCTTGGAAATCCAGTCGTGGGCCTCGCGCCCCAGCTCTGGCAGGATCGGCTTGACGGTGCCCGCGGACATCGCCAGCAACTGCAACTTGGCCGCCCGCTCGATCAACTGCGCAATGACACAGGCTTCTTCGATGCTGGCCCCGGTGGACAACTGGCCGTGGTGCGAGAGCAGGATGGCGCGCTTGTCGCCCAGCGCCGTGGTGATTATTTCCCCCTCTTCATTGCCCACCGGCACGCCGGGCCAGGCCTCCAGGAACGCGCAATCTTCATACAGCGGGCAGAGGTCCATATGCGACACCTGCAACGGCACTTCCAGCATCGACAGCGCGGCAATGTGCGTGGGGTGTGTATGGATGATGCAGTTTACATCCGGGCGCCCGCGGTACACCCAGGTGTGAAAGCGGTTGGCCGGGTTGGGGATGCCATGACCTTCGAGCACTTCCAGGTCTTCGTTGACCAGCAGCAGGTTGCTGGCGGTGATTTCGTCAAAACCCAGGCCCAGTTGCTGAGTGTAGTAGGTGCCAGGCGCAGGCCCGCGTGCGGTAATTTGCCCGGCCAGGCCGGAGTCGTGGCCGTGTTCGAACAGAATTCGGCAAGTCAGCGCCAGCTTTTGGCGCTCGGTCCACGTATTATCTGCCAGGCTGTTTTGCATCTGGCTCAGGGCTTGCTTGACCAGTTGGTCTTTTGGGAGTGCTAATGTCTTGGCCATATCGGTGTCCTTTGGGTAGTTCAATGGACGTCGGATTTGCTGCTCGCCCGCTGCTCGCAAGGTCGTTGGGTGACTGCAAATGACACTAAAGATGCTATATGACACCTTGTGTCATTAGCAAGCACGGCTCATCGCTTTCTGCATGGATTAACCGCAGCAAATGTCTATCCGTTTGAAATTACTGAGAAAAAAACTTGGCGTAACCCTGGAGGCCCTGGCCGAAAAATCCGGGATGACCAAGAGTTACCTGTCGAAAGTGGAGCGTGGGCTCAACACGCCGTCCATTGCCGCTGCGCTGAAACTGGCCAAGGCGCTGAACGTGAAAGTCGAAGAGCTGTTCAGCGAAGGCAACGTCAGCCTCGACAGCTACAGCCTGGTGCGCAGCCATGAACGGCCCGACACGTCACCGGGTTATGCGGTACTCGCCCATCAGGTGAGCGAGCGCAGTCTGTTGCCGTTCATCATCTACCCGCCGGCGGAGTTTACCGACAAGACCTTCAAGGAGCATTTGGGGGAAGAGTTTTTGTTCGTGCATGAAGGCCAGGTGGAAGTGGATTTCATGAGCGAGCGGGTGCTGTTGGAGCGCGGCGATGCGCTGCATTTCAATGCGCAGAAACCCCACCGGATTCGCTCGGTGGGAGAGGTGCAGGCGCAGTTGCTGGTGGTGGTGCACAGCGCTGAGGAATGACGCTGATCCCGATTTGAAATGCAATCAAATGTGGGAGCGGGCTTGCTCGCGAAAGCGCAGTGTCAATCACTGAAAATGTTGACTGACCCACCGCATTCGCGAGCAAGCCCGCTCCCACATTTTGCTCAGTGTTCGACCGGCACCGAAAGCGCCGGGTTACCCAGCGGATGCGTGCGCGCCGCGAAGAATTCAAGCTGCGCTCCTGTCCCTTCAAACAGCTGCGAATACCGCTGCTTCTGCTGACGAATAAAGCCATCAGTGCGCCCCGACACCGAGATCGCCAGGGTGGTGATACCGGCCTGGCGAATCGCATCCACCAAGTGTTTATCCTGCGGCCCCAAGTCATGGCCGAAAATGCACAACGCGCCTTCATGGCTCAGCAACTGCTCATAACAGAACGACAGATAATCCGAACTGCGAATGCTCTTGAGCTTTTCTTCCACCTTGCCTTCACTGACGAACAGCGGCACATCGTCCAGCGTCTTGATCGTGTTGTTGATCGCGAAACTGCTGAGCAAGGTGCTGTCGGTGGACGGCAGTTTGCGCGCTGTGCCGTCAAGGTTGCGCACCAGATGCAGGCCGCCGTGCAGGTAGAGAATGCGCGTGGTGTCGGTGTGGGTATTGCACAGGTCGAAGCTTGAATCGGCGCTGCGGAACAGGTCGTCGATCCCGGGCGTGTGCAGGATTGCCCAGTAGTTGAGCAAATCGTAGTTGCTGGTGAAGACGGTGGCGTAGCGTGCCAACTCATTGTTGATCGTTGCCAGGGTCGATGGCTGCACCAGGCGCCAGGGGATGTGTACGGTGTGAATGGTGTTGATCAACGCTTCCTTGATCGCGTAATAGCGATTACGCGGCGCCGCCGAACTGACCGCCAGGGCCTTGTTGACCCGGCTGGTGGTTTTCAAGGCGCCCAGGGCTTGCTCGAAACTGCGGGTTTGCAGGGCATCGAACACGCTGAGTTCGGATTGGCTCAGGGGTTTTTCTTCAACGGTGCGAGCGTTTTCAAACAGCGAGTCGTAGGCAAAGTCTTCCCAGATCGTGCGGCTGGCGCCGTTGCCGATCAGAATCCCGTTGAAGTCGATGGCGTCGCGCAGGGCGCTCCAGTCTTCAAGGTGGGCGTCAATATCCTGGAAATCCTTCATTGCGGCGGGTCTACTCGAAATCGGCTGGAGGGTGACTTTATCACGAGCTGAAGTTGATCCTGATCAAGATGCGCCATGCGGTACCGGTGGATTCTGTCGGCATAAAGCCTCTGAGGATCGACCATGAGCAGCACATTCTTCATCCCCGCCGTCAACATCATGGGCAGCGACTGCCTCGACGAAGCCATGACCGCCATTCGCGCCTACGGCTTTCGTAAAGCCTTGATCGTTACCGACGCCGGCCTGGCCAAGGCTGGCGTGGCCAGCATGATCGCCGAGAAGCTGGCGATGCAGGATATCGACTCGGTGATCTACGACGGCGCCAAGCCCAACCCCACGGTGGAAAACGTCGAGAAGGGGCTGGCGCTGTTGCAACAGACGGCCTGCGACTTCGTGGTGTCTCTGGGTGGCGGCTCGCCCCATGACTGCGCCAAGGGCATCGCCTTGTGCGCCACCAACGGCGGACGCATCGGCGACTATGAAGGCGTCGATCAGTCGAGCAAGCCGCAACTGCCACTGGTCGCCATCAACACCACCGCCGGCACTGCCAGCGAGATGACGCGGTTTTGCATCATCACCGACGAAACCCGTCACGTGAAAATGGCCATCGTCGATCGCAACGTCACGCCGCTGCTATCGGTCAACGACCCGGCGCTGATGGTCGGTATGCCCAAGGGCCTCACCGCCGCCACGGGGATGGATGCGCTGACCCACGCCATCGAAGCCTACGTGTCCACCGCCGCCACACCGATCACTGACGCCTGTGCGATCAAGGCCATCGAGCTGATCAGTGCCAACCTGCGCCTGGCGGTGCGCGACGGCAACGACATGGCCGCACGGGAAAATATGGCTTACGCGCAGTTCCTCGCCGGCATGGCATTCAACAACGCGTCCCTGGGATTTGTGCATGCCATGGCTCACCAACTGGGCGGTCTGTACGACTTGCCCCATGGCGTTTGCAACGCCGTGCTCCTGCCCCACGTACAAAGCTTCAATGCCAGCGTCAGTGCCAAGCGCCTGAGCGACGTGGCCCGCGCCCTCGGCGCGGACATCAAGGGCATTACCGTGGAGGAGGGCGCCCAGGCCGCCATTGCGGCAATCCGTCGGCTGTCCCAGGACGTGGAAATCCCCACCGGCCTGCGTGAGCTGGGTGCCAAGTTGCAGGACATCCCAGTGCTGGCCGCCAACGCCCTGAAGGACGCGTGCGGGCTGACCAACCCACGTCGGGCGGATCAGCGTCAGATTGAGGAGATATTTCGTAGCGCGTTTTGATAGGGCAGCCTCAGGCGGCAGGCGTTAAGCTACACGCTCAACGCGTTCTACTTGAGCAAGCTTGCGGCGTGCCGCTGAGGTTACCTAATGAGAGTTCTGTTATTCGGCGCCACTGGCATGGTCGGCCAAGGCGTGCTGCGCGAGTGCCTGCTGGCGGCGGATGTGCAGGAAGTGGTGGCCGTCGGCCGTACGCCCCTGACCCAGCAACACAGCAAGCTGCACCAGGTGCTGCACAGCGACATGCTCGACTTACAGCCCCTGGAGAACCTGCTGCAAGGGTTTGATGCGTGTTTCTTCTGCCTCGGTGTCTCGTCGGCGGGCATGAACGAAGCCCGGTATACCCACCTCACCTATGACCTCACCCTGGTAGCTGCCAGTACCCTGGCGCGGCTTAATCCGCAGATGACCTTTATCTACGTTTCCGGCGCCGGCACGGACAGTTCCGAGACGGGCCAATTGATGTGGGCGCGGGTCAAGGGCAAGACGGAAAACGCCTTGCTGCGCCTGCCGTTCAAGGCGGTGTACCTGTTCCGTCCGGGGATCATTCAGCCGTTGCACGGCGTGCGCTCGAAGACCCCCGTGTATCAAGCTTTTTATAGCGTGCTGGGGCCGGTGCTTTCGTTTGTGCGGCGGGTAAAACCGGCTTGGGTGGTGAGCACCGAGACTGTCGGCCGGGCAATGTTACAGGCCGCGAGCCTGGGCGCGCCGCAGCCGGTGGTAGAGCAGGCCCAGATCAATCGCCTGGCGGCTGAGCGCCACTGAACTGGATCAATGCCACGCCGCCGATCAGCAGCAACGCGCCCAACAGCCGCGGCGTTGTCAGTTGGCGTTGTACCAGGCCGAACAGGCCGAAATGGTCGAGCAGCAACGAGGCGAGAATCTGCCCGGCCATCGCCAACGCAATAAACCCTGACGCGCCGAGTTTGGGCAGCAGCATCAACGCCAGTGAAATAAAACAGACGCCGAAGGCGCCACCGGCCCACATCCACAACGGAGCCTTGGTGATAAACGTCAGGCTCGGCAAGGGCAGACGCAAAGCGATAATCACTGGCAGCAGCACGATGATACTCACCAGCAACGACGCCAAGGTGGCCCACAATGGATGGCCGAGGCCGCGCCCAAGATTAGCGTTGATTGCACTTTGAAACGGCACCACGGCTCCGGCGATCACCGCCAGCGCTAACAAACCCATCCAATGCAACACGCTCATCTCCATGCTCCCAGAAGTTTCGCTGGACTCTAGGCTATTCGTCGCGCAGATTTAAATTCCAAGTTCTTATACAGACCATGCAGCTGATGAATGATCTACGCCGCATCGACCTTAACCTGCTGGTGATCCTCGACGCCTTGCTCAGCGAGCAACACGTGACCCGCGCCGCCGAGCGCCTGCACCTGAGCCAGCCGGCGGTGAGCCACGCGTTGGCCCGGCTGCGCGATATGCTTGGCGATCCGCTGTTGGTGCGTCAGGGCGGCGCGCTGGTGCCCACGGCTCGGGCTCTGGAGTTGGCAGCGCCATTGGCCGAAGCGCTGGGCCAGGTGCAGGCATTATTGGCGCCGAATCGTTTTGACCCCACCTCGGCCAAGCGCCGCTTTCGCGTGGCGATGTCAGACTACAGCGCAGCGATCCTCCTACCTGGATTGGTCCGCGTCCTGCGCAGCGAAGCGCCGGGCATCGACCTGCAGATCATCCAGGCCAGCCGCGAAGGTATGGTTGACGGCGTGCTCAATGGCGATCTCGACCTGGCGGCGGGCGTATTCCCCGACATGCCCGCCGAACTGTGTACGACGCCATTGTTCGAAGAGCATTACACCTGCCTGGTCGACCGCCACAGCCTTGCACCCAGCGGTGCGCTGGACCTGCCGACTTACCTGTCACGCCCACATGTACTGTTGGAGATGCGCGGCAGCGGTACGCCGGAAATCGAACGGGCACTGGCTGCGATACGTGAACGGCGGCATGTGGCAATCAGCCTGCCACACTGGGGCGTGGCGCCTCAGTTGATCGAGGGCACGGATCTGATTTTGACGGTGTCGTCCCGGGGTTTACTGAATATCGACCATCAACATTTACTGACCGTGCCACCGCCGTTTCATATTCCCTCGTTTGCTTTTGAGCTCGCCTGGCATGTGCGGCGGGGTGGTGATTCTGGGTTGCAGTGGTTGATTGGGCGGGTGCGCGGTGTATTGTCCGATGGTCACCGATAATAAGAGAAAACCTAAATGCTAACCGGCTTCAACCACCTGACCCTGGCCGTCACCGACGTGCCGCGCAGCGTCAGTTTTTATCACGATCTGCTGCGTGTTCAACTCGATGCCACTTGGGACAATGGTGCTTACCTTTCCTTGCCCGGGCTTTGGCTGTGCCTGTCGCTGGATCCGGTGCGCTCGACCACTGCGGCAATGGATTACACCCACTATGCCTTCACCGTCGATGCCGCTGATTTCACCGCATTGGTCGAACGCCTGCGGGCCGCCGGCGTGCAGGAGTGGCGTGACAACCGCAGCGAAGGCGCGTCGTTTTATTTCCTCGATCCCGACGGCCACAAGCTGGAGGTTCATGTCGGCGATCTGGCCTCGCGCCTGCAAGCTTGTCGCGCCAAGCCTTACGCAGGAATGAAGTTTTACCCACCGCAGTGAAACATGCAGAATCAATCACCTTTAAGAGTCCCTCAGAGCGTCTATTCATGACCCCATCCTTGCTGCTCGCCGTCCTTGCTTCGGGTTTTATCTACGGTATTACACCTGGCCCAGGTGTTTTGGCCGTGTTCGGCATCGGTGCTGCGCGTGGCCGGCGTGCCGGAGCGGGTTTTTTGTGCGGGCATTTGCTCGGCGATGTGGTGTGGTGCAGTACTGCGCTGATTGCCATCGTCGGTGCGCGAGAAGTGGGCAGCAGTGCGTTTGATGTATTGGGCGTACTCAGCGGTGTGTATCTGTTCTGGCTCGGCTGGCGGGCGATCCGTACCCAGCGCCGCAACGGCGATGCTCCCCAGGGCGCCGCGCGGCACCCGTTCTGGCATGGCATTGTGTTCGGCTTGACCAACCCCAAAGCCTATCCGGTTGCCGTGGCGACCTTCACCGCGTTGCTGTCCAGCCGTGCCGAGTTGTTGACGTGGTCGATGCTGCCGTCGCTGATCTTCCTGAGCTTTGTGGGCGGCCTGTTGGCCTATGGGATTTTGATCGGCGTGGTCGGCGCCCAACGAGTACGTACGGTGTATCAACGCCATGAAATCCTGATCACCAAGCTCTGCGGCGTGATGTTCATCGGCTTTGCCATTAATGCCCTGGCGCATGCATTGCCGGGCTTGTTCGCAAGCAAGCCTGCATGAAATGACGACAACCGTTCGTCGCACTGACAAGTTTTTTCTAAACCTTTGCGGCTCTGAAAATTCGAATCCAGGGCGGGTGTAGATCCCCGTACCTATTTTTGCTCTGGAGGAACCCATCATGAGCCGCATGGCTATCCGGTTACGCACCGCCAGTTTCGCGATGCTGCTGGGCCTCGGCGCCAGCAATGCTTTCGCCCAGTCGCCTGCTGAATTTATCGAGCAGGCTTCGGCCAAAGGTATGGCCGATATCGAAACCAGTCGCATGGCCCACGCCAAGACCTCGTCCCAAGAGATCAAGGACTACACGATTGAGGTCATCAACGAGCGCACCCTGGCCAACCAGCACTTGGCAGCCATTGCCAAGAAGCTCGATTTGCCGGTCGCGCCACGGGAAAAGATCGTCGATAAAGCCGAAACCCTGATGCCTGAACTCAAGGATGGCGACTCCTTTGACGCTGCCTATACCGCACAGCAGGTCAAGGAAAACGAAGACGCCATCGCCCTGTTCAAGAAAGAAGGTGCCGCGTCGGATGTGCCGGAGATAAAAGCGCTGGTGGATGAGACGCTGCCCAAGCTCGAAGAGCGTCTGCAAAAAGCCCGTGCTCTGGCGTCGACCTATGGCAAGGGTCATCAAGGCGACGGTTGAGACCGTAGCGTGAAATGAAATCGGCGGTTGGGGCCTACCCAACCGCCGTTTTTTTATGCCTGGTTCAGGTCTGTCTTGGTCGGCGCAGTGTTGTCAGCGCAACCGTTGTTCAAACTCAGGCTGCTGGTGTTGCCAATGTTGCGGTATTCCTGGCGCAGCTTTTCCAGTTCCTTGCGGTCCAGGCCGTCGAGGCTGAGCACGGCATTCTGGGCATCCTTGGATACGCGCAGCAGCTCATCAATCTTGATATGCAGGATATCGTTGTCGCGGTTTTGCGTGTTCTGGATCAGGAACACCATCAGGAACGTGATAATGGTCGTCGAGGTATTGATGATCAGTTGCCAGGTGTCGTTGTAGTGGAAATAGGGTCCGCTCAGGCTCCATATCAGGATCAGTGCGACGGCTGTGTAGAAGGTTCGGGGGCTGCCTGCCCAGCGGGACAGGGTTTGCGAGACCGTGGAGAATTTCATTACCGTTTCCTGTGTGAAGAGGTGATGAACAATTGACCACAGCGGTTCTCTGAAATTTCTTTTAACAAATATCTCGGCAAGCAGTTCAGTCGCCGCCAAAGTCAGAGCGCCAGCTCTGCCTGACCTGCGCCTTCCAGCGCCAGCAAATATTGCTTGGCCTGCAACCCCCCGGCAAATCCGGTCAGCCCGCCTGATGCACCAATCACCCGGTGGCAGGGGGCGACAATCGAGATCGGATTACGCCCATTTGCCGCACCGACTGCGCGTACAGCCTTGGGGTTGCCGATCTGTTGGGCAATTTGGCTGTAGCTGCGCGTTTCGCCGAAGGGAATTGTCAGCAGAGCCCGCCAAACCTGTTTCTGAAAATCGGTACCGGCGAAATCCAGCTCCAGCTCAAACCGATTGCGCGATCCGGCAAAGTATTCCGTTAACTGGCGCTGGGTTTCCCGCAATACCGGGCTGTCATTGGCCTCGACCAATTCACCCAGGCGCACACGGTTCGCGCGTTCCACTTCCCATAAAATGGCGCTCAGTTTGCCGTTGCGCGCTACCAGGGTCAGTTCACCGACAGGGGAAGGCATGAGCTTGAATTGGTAAGTCATGAGCGTGCTCCTCGAACAGGCGTTTAATGGGGATGACGCTACTCTAGTTCCGCCAGCGGGCCTGGAAACTACGTTTCTTGCGGTCAAATTCTTGTCAGTTGAACGTTGCGGTAAACCCTTCGGTGTTGCTTCGCCGCGATTATCGATCCTGTTGCAATACCTTGAGTGCCGCGGACGCCAGAAACCCCGAACGGCTTTTTTCTTCCGGGTGATTCAGTACATAGTCATCGATGCGATTCAACAGATACCCCGGCAGGGTGATGTTGAGTTTTTGCGCCTTGCCCAGGTACTTGGTGACGTCGATGTCTACCACCGCCCAGGTGCAGCCTGCGTACTGTGGGTTGGCGGCGTGCAAGGTGACTTTCTGCGCGCTGGGAATCGGCGCGCCATCTTCTGCAAGGATCTCGAAGTGCCCCTCGATGGCTTCGCGGGCCATGGCCATGGCGTCGTCCAGGTCATCGCCGGCGGAATAGCACCCGGGAATATCCGGGACTTCCACGCCCCAGGCGTGGTCCTCGTCGCCCGTTGAAATTGCGATGGGATAAAGCATGTGTGTTGCCCTCCAGGGACGGTTAACTCAGCAGAGCCTGTTTCAAAATGCTCTTGGCGGTTTTATCCAGCAGGTCCTTTTTTGGATGAGGAATCGTGACCAGACCGGGCTTTGTCCGGTGCTTGAAGTGATGATGACTGCCCCTGATGCGCACCAGATACCAACCGTCTGCAACGATGTTACCTATCAAATAGCGGCTATCCACATCACCTCCTTGTGGTGTGTGTTGGTGGTGACTATAACTACTGAAAAAAAATTATCAACACTCTACCTACCGATGGTCGATGTCCGGTATTTCGGTAGCGGTTGAAGGAAGTGTATGGCGGCGCTGGAATGGCGCCGCCGAGACGTATTGCGGGATTTTTCGCGGTATTACGGGATGTGTAATGCCTGTTCAAGTACACCAATAAATGCGTCCACTAATACGCCTCTTCCTGATGTCGGGGTAAGTACCAATAACTGCGCACATGCGTCCACTTCCTGCAGCGGTCGATACGTCACGCCTTTGTTCATCAAGCTCTGGGTACATTCCGGGACCAGCGCAACGCCTTGCCCGGCCGCCACCAAGGCAATGATCGAAGTGATCTGTCGCCCGGTCGGCCCAGGGCGCAGGGGCTGGCCGTGGTGTCGGTAAAGTTGCTCGATGGACTGGTTCAAGCCAGACCCGTAATCGGCCGGAAACAGAATCAGCGGATAAGTGCTGAGTTGCGCCACGCCGAGCATCGTTTGGCTGGCCAATGGGCTGTCGCTGGAGACGGCGGCCACCAACCGCTCCTCACCCAGCGATAACGCCTGGACATCGGCGCTTTGCGGCATCAGGCGGCTCAAGCCGATATCCAGGCGTCCGTCCGCCACCTGGGCGCCCAGGCTGCCGGAGGCGCATTCCACCAGGGTCAACTGCACATCGGGAAAGCGCTGGGCGAATGCCTGGATCGCCTGGCTGAACAGGTCCGACAGCGCGATTGAACTGGCATATCCCAGTGCCAGTTGGCCCGCAGTGCCGGCGGCCAATTTACGCGCGATCACTTGCGCCAGTTCTACTTGCTCCAACACACCGCGGGCATAGGGCAGGAACGAACGTCCCTGAGCGGTGAGGGTGACCGTGCGGCTGGTGCGGTCAAACAGCTTGAACCCCAACTCTGCCTCCAGCGCAGAAATCTGCCGAGTCAGCGGCGGTTGGGCCAGATGCAGGCGAAGTGCCGCACGGCCGAAGTGCAGTTCTTCAGCGACCGTCAGAAAGTAACGCAGCTTGCGTAGGTCGAGCATCCTGATCCTTGGGTATCAATCGGTCGGAATTCGGTATTGGTTAAAGGCACGCCGGCCATTCTATAAAGGCCGCACAAAATAAAACGAGAGGTTTCATGAAACCGCGCCTGCATTGTGCCCGCCTTGCCCTGTTCCTGTGTGGCTGCGCGGCGTTCCTCAACCTCTACGCCACCCAGAGCATCCTGCAGGTGTTTGCGGCGCAGTTCGACATCAGCGCCAAGGCTGCCGGCTGGAGCATTACCGTGACCACGCTGGCGGTGGCGATCACTGCGCCATTTGTCAGCCACCTGACCCGACGCTTCGAGCAACGCACGGTGATAAGCCTGGCGGCGCTGTTGCTGGCGGGGCCGGCGTTGATGACGGCTTATGCTGACAGCTTCGCCGGAGTGTTGGTCTGGCGCTTTGTCGAGGGCATGCTGATCCCCATAGTGTTTGCCACGAGCGTGGCTTACATCGGCGATCGCTGGAGCGGTGGCACGGTGACTGAAGTCACCAGCCTGTATGTGGCGGGTACCGTGCTGGGTGGGTTCGCCGGGCGGTTCGTCACCGGAGTGGTGACCGAGTACGTGGGCTGGCGCGAAGCGTTTGAGTGGCTGGCCGTGTTGAGCTTGATGGTCGGCGGTTTTATCCAGTTTCTGCTGCCCGCCAATCGCCCGCGGGCGAAGCTGGCCAAGGCGGCTTGGTCAGGTGTTTTACGCACGCCGCTGATGGCTGCGTATGCCGTAGGTTTTTGCGTGTTATTTTCACAGGTCGCCGCCTTCACCTACGCAGGTTTGTACCTTGGCCTACCGCCTTTCAACCTCGGGCCTGCGGCCTTGGGAGCGCTGTACACCGTATTTCTGTTGGCGCTGATCGTGATACCCATCGCCGGCCGCCTCAGCAAAGCCCGCCCACAGGCAGAACTGCTGAGCATCGCCGCGGTGCTGGGCGTTTGTGGTTCGGCCCTGACCCTGGTGCCTTCCCTGGGGTGCATCGTGGTAGGCCTGGCCTTCAGCTCCACCGGCGTGTTCCTCGCCCAAGCCGCTGCCAATGCCTTCATCACCGCCAACGCTGGCGACAGCAAGGCAAGAGCAGTGGGGGTCTACCTGACCTGTTACTACCTGGGCGGTAGCTGCGGAGCTATCGTGCCGGCGCTGATTTGGGAGCGCTGGGGCTGGGCCGGGTGTGTGGGGCTGATCATCGGTTTGCAACTGCTGACCCTGTTGATCGCGTTGGTGGGCTGGAAGCCTGTCAAACCCGAACGGGTCTGTGCACAACGTTCTTGAATCTCAAATCCCAGGCATAAAAAAACCGGTCACCAGGGACCGGTTTCTATGCATCCTTCGCCAGATTTAGCCTGACGCAGGTGCCACTTTCAAGTGGAGCGGGTAGAGGGAATCGAACCCTCAACTAAAGCTTGGGAAGCTTTCGTTTTGCCACTAAACTATACCCGCTCAGAGCGGCTGACTTTGTACCAGATGTTCGCCGCAATTTGAAGTTTTTCTTTGAAAAATGTGTGGGTTGCGTGTGGCGAGGGCGCTTGTTCGCCGTCGCCAGTCTCCATTTCAAAGGGTAGCTGCATGCTGCGTCTGCCCCTGGTGATATCGCAGCCGGCTCACCTGTCGCTCTGGTTTCAAGAAGCCCACCACTGCCTCACGGCTATCCCGGCACGCCGCTTTGTGCTCCATATCCAGAAAGTGCCCCGTGGCCTGGATGGTGCTGAAGCTGCTCTTGGCCACATGCTGGCCAAACAGCCTGGCATCCTCGGCGCTGGTGTATTCGTCCCATTCGCCGTTCAAGAACAACACCGGAATGTCGATCTGTTTGGCCGCCCTGAGGTAGCACAGCCGGTCGCTGTTGAGTACGTGGCTGATGTGAAAGTGCATCTGCCCATATTCGTGCTCGGCCAGGTTGCTGACGTGGCGGTAGTTGAAGCGCTTGAACAGCGACGGCAGATGCTTGCCGATGGTGCTGTTGACCAGGTGGCCGATGCGGTCGCGGTCGAGGTTGCCGAGGTAGTCGACACCGCGCTCAAGGTAATCGCGCATCGGCGCATTGATCACTGGCGAGAATGAGCTGATCACGGCTTTTTCCACACGTCGAGGCCGGTGTGCAAGCGCGACCAGCGTGGCGGCACCGCCCCACGAAAAGGACAGCACATGCTCTGCGGCGAAGTGATCGAGCAGTTCCAGGAGAATCTGACCCTCAACTTCCTTTGTCAGCATCTGCTCATGGCGGTTATGGATTTTGGAACGGCCGGCGTAAGGCTGGTCGTACAAAACCACATTGAATTGCGGGTACAGGCTTTTCACGGTTTGAGCGAAGGACGCCGTGGTCGCCATGGAGCCATTGACCAGGACGATGGTCTTTTCAGCCGCGTCCGCGCGATAGAACTCCGTGTACACCCGATACTGACCCTGTATATCCAGCACAGCGATTTCTGGCCTCATGTCGTAAGACTCCTGGCAAGCGGGTAGTGCGCGCAGATCACTCTGCACGAGCTTTGTGACAGGTAGGCATACGCCTTGAAATGAGGGCCCATGTCGGTCCGATGACGGCTGGCCGGCGGGTATTGTTATGAAGGGCGGTTTGCCGGGATGGCCCGCAGATCAAGCGCGGACGAGGCAAGGTGTTTCTTGGAGATTATAGGGCGACTCATCAGTCATGATGTGGCGCAAGCCCTGAGTCAAGCAGCACAACCGGCAGGCCGCAAGTTGAACGGCCGGATTTTTGCCGGCGCTGGCCGAACGGTCGTCAGACCTGTCGGATTTCGTCGTCGGTCAATGGCCGGTATTGGCCCGGCGCAAGGCTTGTATCCAGAGCCAAGGGGCCCATCCGCTCGCGATGCAGGCCGGTCACCTTATTGTCGAAATGGCCAAACATCCGCTTCACTTGGTGATAGCGGCCTTCGATGATGCTCAAGCGCGCCGTCCTTGGGCCCAGCAACTCAAGTTCGGCAGGTTGGGTGGTGAGATCTTCGAAAGCGAAATACACACCCTCGGCAAAAGTCACCGCGTACTGTGCACCGATGTCCTGCTCGGTTTCCACGCGGTAAACCTTGGGCAACTTGGTCTGTGGTTGCGTCAGGCGCCGCGACCACTGGCCGTCGTTGGTAATCAGCATCAGGCCGGTGGTATTGAAATCCAGGCGACCGGCGATATGCAGCTCGGCCTTGTCTGGTACATCCAGCAAGTCCAGGACAGTGGGGTGTTGCGGGTCCGATGTGGCACTCACGCAGCCCTGGGGTTTGTGCAGCATGAAATAGCGCGCCGGTTTGCCTGCCTGCAGTACTTCACCGTCAACGCAGACATGGCTGAATTCGCGCACTGGATGATGAGGGTCGCTGATCTCGACCCCGTCGACGGTCACCCGGCGCCCCGCCAGCAGCAGGCGCACTTGCTGGCGATTGAACTGCGCCAGGTTGCTGAGGAAACGATCAACGCGCATTGCGGTTACGCAACTGTTCGTCCGCCTGGGCACAGCGCGGGCACAGGCAGGCTTTATTGCGCAGTTCATCGGACAAGGCTTCAAGCACCGCCGGATCGATGGTTACGCTGAAGCACCAGCAGGGCTGGTCGGCGGTACGCGGATCGGCCAGGGTGCAGTCGTTGCGAGCGCCGCAGGCAGGGCAAAGGGTGGGTGTGGTCATCGGTCGGTTCAGGCAGGAATCGGGCAGGGGCGCACAAGTCCTTGCACGATACAGCGCCGCTGAGTCCGGTTCCATCGCCGCGTCCTGAAGGCGAGCATTCACTTCGTCTGAAACAGATGTTTCGACTTATGTCGTAGGCGCACCAGATTCGGTTTTTGATGTCAGATATTTCGTCATTCAGTGAAGGCTGAATGCCGCTCTCCAGCGTCGCTGGAGGAGCTCTTCCGCGGTCCAGGAGGCCGCCATGTATAGACGACTGCTGCTTATCGCTTTGCTCGGCCTGACCTTGTCAGCTTGTGTGCCCTACTACGATGGAGGCGCCACTTACTATCGCTCCGAAGTCTATACCGCACCGGCGCCCGCCTATTATTACGGCGGCCCGCGTTATTCTCCCTATGGGCGCAGTTATTACACCCCAGCGCCTCGCTACTATGCACCACAACCTCGCTATTACTCGGCGCCGCGTTATTACCAGCCGGCACCGCGTTATTACCCAAGGGCGGGTTACCGACCTTACTCCAATCAAGGGTGGGGTAATCGCTGGGGCAACGGCGGGCATGGGCGTGGTTCCGATCACGGAGGTGGCCGCGGCGGTCATCGTTAAATATCTTGAAAAACAAGCGGCGCATCAAGCGCCGTTTTTTATAGGTACCGTATGTCCGTACTGTCAGATTTAACAGCTATCTTTGAGGCGATAGCTGTATTTCACTAGCGAAAAGCCCTGCGCTTTGCGTGGTGAAACTGAGCAGATGGAATCCCTATGTTCAAACAACTTATTTGCGTGCTCCTGCTGACGAGCTGCATCGTTGCATCGGCCAGAGCGGAGCAAGGCTGTCCTTACCCGGCGCAGGTCTCGTATGTCGACGGGCATTATCGAGCCGAGGACAACGGCCTGCGGTGGCAAAGCCCGAAGGTCAAGTATCGGGGCCTTATCGACGGATTCATCGGCGCGGTCTTCATACCGGGTGAGGACGAGCAGAGGGAAAACGGCTACATGGATAAGTGCATCTACCGCACCGGTTGGGACGGTGTGGTAGCACTGAGGCCCTACAAGGACAGTAAAATTATCAACATGTCATTGACCAGCACCTTGTATTGGGAACTGCGGCCCGGCGCGTTCACACTGCCGGTATATACCTGCACGGACAGCCAGCCGGACAACTGCGCTTTCAACGTCAACGACAAGCGAACGGACCTGTCAGTAGTCAGATAAATCCGCCAGAGGATTCCTACCTTCCCATGCCTTGCTGAAATGCGCGTGCACCACCGCTTCCGGAAGGGTATTGATATCCGGCCAATGCCAATGAGGTGTCTGGTCCTTGTCGATCAGGCGTGCTCGAACACCTTCGGCGAACTCTGGATGACGGCAGCAATTGAGGCTCATGGTGTACTCCATCTGAAACACCTGTGCCAGGGATAGATGACGGGCACGCTGAATCTGCTCCCACACCAGGTGTGCCGTCAGCGGGCAGCCTTCACTGAGGGTTTTACCCGCGCGGGCCAAGAGCGGATCGCTGTGATCACGCAACAGGCTCAATGCACGCCAGGCACACCGTATATCACCCACATCCAGCCATTCGTCGATCAGCCCACGGCGCGGCAACCATTGCGCTTCGGGTTGGTGGCCGACCGCTTCCTGGGCAAGGGCCTTGAGCAAACTGTTCAGCTGCATTGCGGCCTGTTCCTGCCAGTTCAGTTGCAGCAAACCGTCAAGCAGCTCGTCTTGCTGGTCATCACGCAGGAAGCGGTCAGCCAGGCCCAGTTCCAGGGCGTCGCGGCCGTTGACATGAGCGCCGGTAAGGCCCAGGAACAAACCGAGCTTGCCCGGCAGGCGAGACAGAAACCAGCTGGCACCTACATCCGGGTACAACCCGATGCTGATCTCGGGCATGGCCAGGCGACTGCTCGGCGTAACAATACGTACCGAGGCACTTTGCAACAGACCCATACCACCGCCCAATACATAGCCGTGGCCCCAGCAAATCAGCGGCTTGGGGTAGGTATGCAAGCGGTAGTCGAGGCGATATTCGGCAGCAAAAAACTGCGCGGCCAGGGCGGGTACTTCGCCGGGTTGTTCACGGCACTCCTGAGCCAGGCTGCGCACTTCACCCCCAGCGCAAAAGGCTTTTGGCCCGTTGCCGCGCAACAACACACAGGCGATTTGCGGGTCGTTGGCCCAGGCATCCAGGCGTTCTGCCAACGCCAGAATCATGGGCAGGGAGAGGGCGTTGAGGGATTTTTGAGCGTCCAGGCTGGCGATGCCTATGCGCGCACCGCCGTTGCCGGCCAGTTCTTCGAAGTGCAGGTTCATTGTGACCTCAATCGAGAAGGTGAAGGATGAGTATGATCCCTTCGTGGGAAAGTGCCGGTGGTGTGTCAGATCAATTGACAAGCGGGGTCGGCTTTCCTAGGGTTCGCCTCATTCTTTTTTACAAGACAATTCAACTATGACCGATGGCGACCGTATCAAACTCGAACCCAGCTGGAAACACGCCTTGCGCGATGAGTTCGAGAAGTCCTACATGGCCCAGTTGCGCGAATTCCTGCGCCAGGAACATGCCGCCGGCAAAGAGATCTACCCGCCCGGTCCGTTGATTTTCAACGCTCTCAATTCAACGCCCCTGGACAAGGTCAAGGTCGTGATCCTCGGCCAGGACCCCTACCACGGTCCCGGCCAGGCCCATGGCCTGTGCTTTTCGGTACAACCGGGGGTGCCGGCGCCGCCGTCGCTGGTCAATATCTATAAAGAGCTCAAGCGCGACCTGAACATCGACATCCCCAACCACGGCTACCTGCAAAGCTGGGCCGATCAGGGCGTGCTGATGCTCAACACCACCATGACCGTGGAGCGCGCCAACGCCAACGCCCATGCGGGCAAGGGCTGGCAGTTCTTCACCGATCGGATTATCGAGGTAGTCAGCGAGCATCAGCCGCACCTGGTGTTCCTGCTGTGGGGCGCTCATGCTCAAAGCAAGCAGAAGCTCATCGATGCCACCAAGCATCTGGTGCTGACGTCGGTGCATCCGTCGCCGTTGTCGGCGTATCGCGGGTTTCTGGGCTGCGGGCATTTCAGCCGGGCTAACAAGTTTCTTGAACAGAATGGCGAGGCACCGATCGAGTGGCGGCTGCCGCCACTCTGAACCGGACGACCATGGCTACAGACGGACTTGCGACACTGTGCTATTGCCAATATTGGCCACGTAGGCGGTTCGGCCGTTGGGTGTCACGACGATACCCCGCGGTTTGTTGAAGCCTGTGAGGGTGTCCGTTACGGTTTGTGTGCGGGTGTGGAGGATACTCACGCGATCGCCATCGGTTTCCGTGATGTAGGCGAATTCGAGCATCGTATGAAATGCCACCTGATAGGGGCCTAGCAAACCGTCCAGTATGGTACTGACCTGTGCGGCGGAGGTATTGCCGATATAGACCTCACCACGGTCCTGGTAGGTGATGTAGACACGTGCGTTGAAGCGAGCATGAGCAATGGAGGTAGGTTGACCGGCAACGGTATTGGTTTGGGTCACAACCCTGTTGGTCCCCAGGTGGATGCTGGTCCACCCATCCAAATCCGAGGCAAGGTGTAAACGGGCGTTGCCGGGTGCTATCGCTATCTCTCGAGGGTAACGCACTGGGGTGGTGGCGATTCGCTGATGATTGGCGGTATCGATCACCACCACTTCCGATGCGGCGTGGTCGGCGACGTACAAGCGTGCTCCGGTAGAATTCAAGGCCAACCCATTGATGGCAGTAAACCCCCTGATCTGGTCACTGACGGTATCGGTCAAGGTGTCTATCACTGTGATCGGCGTATTGCTGGCCTGGCTGTTATCGCTGGCGTAAAGGCGCGGGGCCGTGGGGTGCATGGCCAGCCAAATGGGGGATCCCACATTGGTGATGGTCCTGACGACGCTAAAGTTCGCTGTGTCGATGACAGTAATGCCTTGTGGCAATGTGGAGCTTGCGACATACAGACGCGTTCCATCCCCATTGAGTACAAGGCGATTGGGGGAACCATGGACGGTAATCGTATTGACGATTGCGGCGGGCTCTTCATTCTCGTTTTCGAGCGTTGTTTCGGTTGGGGTCACCACGATTGCGCTCCTCAAAGGGAAGTCGCGCCATGGAACACCTGATAAGGTGAGCTTGGCTAGCTGTGAAGAGTGCCAGTTCAGACAAACGGTCGTGGCCCCTGAGGGGCCACTTCCAGAGTTAAGATTGGCGGTTCCAGTGCCTGAACAACGGCTCTGCCAAAAACAGCACAAACAGCAGACGCATCACCTGCATTGCCGTCACCAACGGCACCGACAATTGCAGGGTCTCCGCCGTCAGGCTCATCTCGGCAATGCCGCCAGGCATCATGCCCAACGTCAGTGAGCGCAGGTCCAGGTGGGTCAGCGCACTCAACCCTACCGCTGCCAACGTGGCGAGCGCCATGGTCAAGGCCGTGCCAATCAAGGTGCGGCCCATGAACGCCGGAGCGCTACGGAAGAACTGCCGATTGAAGTGGCAGCCCAAACCGCTGCCGATCAACCATTGGCCGATCTGGCTGCCGCCGTCGGGTAGGCCGATGTGCAAGTCCCACGTCACACTGGCGATGGCGCTCACCAGCAACGGCCCGAACAGCCAGGGATTGGGTTGGCGCAAACGCTGCCAGCCCCAGGCCACCAGCGCACCTACCGGGAACAGCAGGGCCAGCCAGGCCCAGTCCACAGGCGCCGGGTGAAACTGCGGTGCACCGCCGCCCAGCAAATACTTGAAGATCGCCGGCACACACAACACCACCACCAGCACACGCAGGCTTTGCCCTGCCGCCACCCGGCTGAGTACCGCACCATTGCGGGCGCCCAGGTTGACCATCTCCCCGGAGCCGCCCGGCATACTGGAGAAAAACGCCGTGGCGCGGTCTTCACCGCTGCGGCGCATCAGCCACACACCCACCACGCTCGACAAACTGGTGACCAGCGCCCCGAAGAAGATCAGGCCGAAGTGGCTCATCACCTGTTCGATCACCACGGGCGTGAAGTGCAGGCCGATGCCGATGCCCACCACCCATTGGCCGCACTTGCGCCCGCCGGGAATCTCCGCCAATTGCCAGGGCGTGAGGCAGCGAACCAGGATGATCGCCAGCAACGCGCCGACCATATACGGCAAAGGCCAGCCGACGAGGCTGGCCAGGTAACCGCCGGCCAGGCCGACCAGCGGTGTTCCCCACCAATGTTTGAAGGTGACTTCAGACATCGGCTACGGCACGGCGCTGCAAGGAGCGCTTGCGCCAGATACGCAGCAATGGCACGAGCAGCATGATGGCGGTGAGTACCCATACACCGAAGGTGATCGGGCTCGACCACAGGATCTCCAGCGCACCGTTGGAAATCGACAACGCACGGCGCAGGTTCTGCTCCATCAGGCCGCCGAGGATAAAACCGAGCAATACCGGCGACAGCGGGAAATCCAGCTTGCGCAGGATGTAGCCGAAGATGCCGATGCCGACCATCAGGAACAGGTCGAAGGTGGTGGCATGCACCGCATACACACCAATCGCGGTAATGATCGCGATCACCGGCACCAGTGCCCAGTTCGGCACGGCGAGGATACGGGTGAAGATACGGATCATCGGGATGTTGAGGATCACCAGCATGATGTTGGCAATGAACAACGATGCGATCAGGCCCCAGACGATGTCGGGTTGCTGTTGAAACAGCAGCGGGCCTGGGGTGATGTTGTACAGCGACAGGGCGCCGATCATCACCGCAGTGGTGCCCGAACCTGGCACGCCGAGCGTTAGCATCGGCACCAACGCGCCACAGGCGGACGCCCCAATGGCGGTTTCCGGTGCCGCCAGGCCGCGCATATCGCCCTGGCCGAACTTGCCGCTGGCACCGGCCATGCGTTTTTCGGTCATGTAGGCAACGGCCGAAGCCAGTGTTGCACCGGCACCCGGCAACACGCCCATGATGAAACCGAGCAAGCCGCAGCGGATGTTAACCACGAACACCGCACCCGCTTCCTTCAGGTTGAACATCATGCGTCCGGTGGCCTTGACCGCTTCCTGACCACGGTGAGTTTTTTCCAGCAGCAACAGGATCTCGCTGATGGAGAACAGGCCCAGCACCAGCACCACAAACTGGATGCCATCGGTGAGGTGGATGTTATCTCCGGTAAAGCGATACACGCCGCTGTTGGCGTCGATGCCCACTGCCGAGAGGAACAGCCCGATCAGCGCCGCCACGAAGGTCTTCAGCGGCTTGTCACCGGCCATGCCGCCCAGGCACACAATCGCGAACACCATCAGTACGAAATATTCCGCCGGGCCGAAGGCAATCGCCCATTTGGCCAGCAGCGGGGCAAACAGCACCATGCCGCAGGTAGCGATAAACGCACCGATGAACGAACTCCATGCCGACAACGACAGTGCTACGCCAGCCAGGCCTTTGCGGGCCATCGGGTAACCGTCGAGGGTAGTCATCACGGTGGACGCTTCGCCCGGGATGTTGAGCAGGATCGAGCTGATGCGGCCGCCGTATTCGCAACCCAGGTACACCGCTGCGAGCAGGATCAACGCTGACTCCGGCGGCAGGCCCAGGGCGAATGCGATGGGGATCAACAGCGCCACGCCGTTGATCGGGCCCAGGCCCGGCAGCAGGCCCACCACGGTGCCGATCAAAGTGCCGCACAGCGCGGTCACCAGGTTGTACGGGCTCAGCGCGACGCCGAAACCCTGGCCCAAATAGCCAAAAGTATCCATATCAGTTCTCCAGAACGTCGAGCAGGCCGAGGGGCAACGGCACATCCATGGCTTTATCGAACAGCAGGTACAAGCCGATAGCCATCAGGCCGACGATCACCACGCTGGGCATCCAGCGGCCGCCATACAGGCGCGCCATTGGAATGCCGATCAACATGCTGCTGAGAATGAACCCCAGGGATTCGAAGGTGGCGGCGAACACGAGCAACAGCGCGACGCAAAGGCCGATCTTGATCAGGGTTTCGCGGTCCAGCGCCGGTTCTTCTTCGGTGTGCCTGGTCGGTTGCGGGCGAAACAGCATGTAGATCAGCGCCAGGCTCATCAGCCCGAGCATCAGCAGCGGGTAGGCACGTGGGCCGACCGGCTCGTAGGAAAACGCCGCCTGATACGGCCAGGCCATCAGGGCCAGGCCGGCGCAGGCCAGCAACAGCGCTGCAGCGAAAATGCGTTGTAAGAGCATAGAAAACTCCAAGGCCCCTCTTGTAGAAGCGAGCTTGCTCGCGAAAAACTTCAACGATAACGCGTGCTGTCTGGACGCACGTGGATGTCCTTGGGTTCTTCGCGAGCAAGCTCGCTCCTACAGGGCATTACACAAATGACGGGCGTTTACTGGATCAGGCCGAACTCTTTGGCCAGCACTTTGTAGTCAGCCACCTGTTTCTTCACGTAGGTGTCCAGCTCCGGGCCGGTCATGGCAAACGGGAACAGCTCGCGCTGGTCACGCAGCTTGGCGAACTCGTCGGAGGCCAGCAGCTTGTCGAAGGCGTCTTTCCACCAGGCGTAGTCGGCATCGCTGACTTTTGGCCCAAGGTAGAAACCGCGCACCACCGGCCAGACGATGTCGTAGCCTTGCTCCTTGGCAGTGGGGATGTCTTTCATTTCCGGCTCGTCCAGGCGTTTCTCGGAGAACACCGCCAACAGGCGCATGTCACCGCTGAGGATGTGCGGCATGGAGTCGGAGATGTCGGTACTACCCACCTGGATATGACCGCCGAGCAGGGCGGTAGCGATTTCACCGCCGCCTTCAAGGGCCACATAACGCAGTTCACGCGGGTTGATCCCGGCAGCCTTGGCGATCAGCGCGGTTTGCATCCAGTCCTGGCTGCCGACGGTGCCGCCGGAACCTATCACTACGCTGCCCGGATCTTTCTTCAAGGCTTTTACGAGATCGTCGAGGGTCTTGTAGGGCGAATCGTTTTTCACTGCGATGGCACCGTAGCTGGTGCCTACCGCCGCCAGCCAGCGCACGGCGCTTTCATCAAAGCGACCGAACTTGCCCTGGGCCAGGTTCAGCAGCGAACCACTGGACCAGGCCACCAAAGTGCCTGCGTCCGCAGGGCGCTGGGCAACCACTGCGTTGTAGGCCACCGCGCCAACGCCGCCGGGCATGTAGGTCACACGCATCGGCTTGCTCAGCAGCTTCTGGTTGACTAGCGCGCTTTGCGCCAGCTTGCAGGTCAGGTCGAAACCGCCGCCAGGTGAGGCCGGGGCGATGCATTCCGGGCGCTTGGGTTCGTCAGCGGCCAGCAGTTGGCCGGCGAACAGCAGGCAGCCGGCGGCGAGGGCAAATTTACGCACTGAAGGGTTCATGGTTATCTCCATCGTTGTTGTTATAAGGTTTTAGTACCAACGCACATTTACCAAAGGGCAATGCTATAGCTGACCAGCAAACGCATTTCATCCGCATCACGGGCTGAATAGTTGGAGCGATAGGTCGCGTTACGCAGGCGCACGGCCACATCCTTGAACGTGCCGCTTTGCACCACGTACTTGATCTCGCTGTTGCGCTCCCACTCTTTGCCCGTTTGGCCGTTCTTGAGCTTGATGTTGTCGCCCGACAGGTAACGGCTCATGAAACTCAGGCCTGGAATCCCCAGCTTGGCGAAGTCGTAGTCGTAGCGTGCCTGCCAGGAGCGTTCTTCGGCGCCGGCAAAGTCGTTGATCTGTACGAAGTTGACCAGGTACGGGTCGCTGCCATCCACATACGGAAAGGCGCTGTCGCCGGACATGTGCTGGTAGCCGGCGCTGAGCTTATGGCCATTGAGGGCATAGCTGAACAGGCCGTTGAGGGATGTGTTGTCGATATTGCCGCCGCGGGCGCTACCGGTGTCGTCACTGATGGCCATGCGCAGGTCGGCGGCAAACGTGCCGGGGCCCATCGGGCGCGCGGCGACCAGGCCGAGGAAATGCTGGCGGTACACGTCATCGAGTTGGGCGAAGTGATAGCTGCCGGTGATTTTGTCGGCGAACTTGTAGTCCACGCCGCCGAAGTTGAAGTGCTTGCCGGTGGCGCCACTGAGGAAGCGGCTGTTCTTGTTATTGAGCGCAATATCTTCGTAATTGGTGTCGTCGCGGTCCTTGGCCTTATCCAGGCGGCCACCAGTGAACACAAGGTTCTTGAATTCCTTGGACGTCAGCAGGCCACCGTTGAAGGTCTGCGGCAGGATGCGACCGTCGTTGGGCTTGAGGATTGGCAATTCGGGTATCAGCGCGCCGATCTTCAGCTCGGTGGCGGAGATTTTCACTTTGCCGGTCAGGCCCAGCTTGGAGTACTCATTGGCGGCACGGCCGTCGTCGTGGGTCGGCAGCAGGCCGGTGCCGGTGCGGTCGGGGCTGGAGTCGAGCTTGATGCCGAGCATACCCAGCGCATCCACGCCAAAACCGACAGTGCCGTCGGTGTAGCCCGATTGCAGGTTGAGCATGAAACCCTGGGCCCATTCGTCGCGTTTGGATTGCTGCGCACGGGTACCGTCGCGAAAGTCGCGGTTGAAGTACATGTTGCGGGTTTCCAGGGTCGCGGTACTGTCTTCGAAGAAGGCAGCCTGGCTTAGCGGCGAAAAGCCGGCGAGGGCGCAAGCACTGGCGAGAGCGGTGTGGCTCAGACGGCAAGAACGAACAGGCGTGCAAGCCTGGGGCTGTGTCGACAGCATCGTGATGGACTCCGTTATTGTTCTTATTTTTGGCGAAAACGCTTCGAGGCGTTTTTCGGGCGCTACGGATGAGGCAGCTCGGCGGGCAGAAACCACCGTAGCTGGATGCTAAAGGGCGAAGCTTTCACTAACCTTTCAATTGTCTTTCAATGTTTTCGGGCTTCACAGGGCAGGTTGCGCCTGTAAACTCGCCGGCCAGCGGGCCAATAAAACGCCGCGCCGACCACTCCTCATGAGGTAGAAATCCATGCGTGTCCTCCTGGTTGAAGACCATCTGCAACTTGCCGAAAGTGTTGCGCAAGCGCTCAAGGGCATGGGTCTGACCGTCGACGTGCTGCACGATGGTGTGGCCGCGGACCTGGCCTTGGGCAGCGAGGAATACGCGGCGGCGATCCTCGATGTGGGCCTGCCGCGCATGGATGGTTTCGAGGTGCTGGCGCGCTTGCGGGCCCGAGGGAAAAACCTGCCGGTGCTGATGCTGACGGCACGCAGTGATGTCAAAGACCGCGTGCACGGCCTGAACCTGGGCGCCGATGACTACCTCGCCAAGCCGTTCGAACTGACGGAGCTGGAAGCGCGGGTCAAGGCGCTGCTGCGACGCAGTGTACTGGGTGGGGAGCGCCAGCAGACGTGCGGGGTGCTGGTATACGACCTGGACACACGACGCTTCACGGTTGGCGGTGAATTGATGACGTTGACCTCCCGCGAACAAGCCGTACTCGAAGCCTTGATCGCCCGACCGGGCCGCGTGATGAGCAAAGAGCAATTGGCCTCTCAGGTTTTCGGCCTGGACGAGGAGGCCAGCCCCGATGCCATCGAAATCTACGTGCACCGCCTGCGCAAGAAGCTCGACGGCCAGCCCATCGCCATCGTGACGTTCCGCGGCCTGGGCTACTTGCTGGAAGCCCGCGATGCATAAGCCCAGCAGTCTGCGCTGGCGCTTGCTGTGGAACCTGGCGCTGTTGCTGGTGCTGTTGATGCTCGCCAGCGGCATGAGCGCCTACTGGAACGGGCGCGAAGCCGCCGACACGGCCTATGACCGCACGCTGTTGGCTTCGGCGCGCACCATTGCCGCAGGCTTGACCCAGGTGGACGGCACCCTCAGCGCCAATGTGCCGTATGTGGCCCTCGACACTTTCGCCTACGACAGTGCCGGGCGCATCTATTATCAGGTCAACGATATCCATCAGAAGCTGATTTCCGGTTACGAAAACCTCCCAGGCCCGCCGCCCGGCACTCCCCGCACCGACGATTACCCGGCCTTGGCGCGCTTCTACAACGCCATGTACCAGGGCCAGCACGTGCGAGTGGTGAGCCTGCTCAAGGCCGTTTCCGAGCCGAACATGAATGGGATGGCCGAGATTCGTGTCGCGGAGACCGACGAAGCACGCGTTGCCATGGCCCGCAGCTTGATGGCCGACACGTTGCTGCGCCTGGGGATGCTGGCCATCGGCGCGTTGCTGCTGGTGTGGTTTGCGGTGAGCGCTGCACTGCGTCCGCTCGAACGCCTGCGTACAGCGGTGGAAGAACGCCAACCCGATGATTTGCGGCCGCTGCCATTGGTGGAAGTTCAGGATGAGTTCGGCCCGCTGGTGCGCTCCCTCAACCATTTCACCGAACGTCTGCGCGGCCAGTTCGAGCGCCAGGCCCAGTTTATTGCCGATGCAGCCCACGAACTGCGTACGCCCTTGGCGGCGCTCAAGGCTCGCCTGGAACTGGGCTTGCGTGCCCAGGAGCCGTCCACCTGGCACAGCACCCTGGAAAGCGCTGCCCAGGGCACCGACCGCCTGACCCATCTGGCTAATCAATTGTTGTCCCTGGCCCGTATCGAAAACGGTGCCCGAGCCATTGCTGAAGGAGGCGCGCAGTTGCTCGACCTCAGCCAGTTGGCGCGCGAACTGGGCATGGCCATGGCGCCGCTGGCTCACGCACGCGGGGTGGCCCTGGCACTGGAGGCGGACGAGCCGGTCTGGTTGCGCGGTGAACCGACGCTGTTGAATGAGCTGCTGAGCAATCTGGTGGACAACGCTATGGCCCATACGCCACCTGGCGGCAATGTGATTTTGCGCGTGACCGCGCCGGCGGTGCTGGAGGTTGAGGATGATGGCCCGGGCATCCCATTGGATGAGCGGGACCGGGTATTCGAGCGCTTTTATCGCCGTAGCCAGCAGGGCATGGGGTCGGGCTTGGGGCTGGCAATTGTCGGGGAGATCTGCCGTGCGCACCTGGCGCAGATCAGCCTGCATGATGGCGAGTTGGCTGGGTTGAAAGTGCGCGTGAGTTTTATCGCCGGTTGATCAGTAGAACATCGACCGTGCTTCATCCAGTTCGGTGCGCGATTTCTCGCTGTAGAGATCAATTCGCAGCTTTTTCATCGCAGGTACGCTGGTAATGTCGACTTTCGCCAGCGGATGGTCGGTGTTGTGATGGCAGTAGAGCACGGCGATCTGCACCAGATCCACATAGTCGAGTGTGGCAGAGTTGCGTTCCAGGTTCAGGTACTGGCCCGGCAGTTTCGCCAGCATTTCGGGGAAGTCCCAGCCACTCAGCAGTTTGTCGCCCAGTAACGGATGAATACTTTCGATGACGTGGTTGAGGCTGACCGGGTCGGAAAGCAGCTCGTAGTGGTCTTCGGCGTAGGTGAGGATCGGCAGCACGCCGATCTGATGCACCAACCCGCCGAGGGCCGCCTGGTCGGCCTTGAGGTGACTATGCCGGCGACACAAGGCATAGCTGACGCCGGCGACTTCCAGGCTACGGCACCACACATCGCGCATTTTCTGTGCGACCACTTCGGAGCGGGCGTGAAAAATCTGCTCCATCACCAGGCCGATGGCCAGGTTGCTGCTGTAGTTGGTGCCCAGCCGCGTGATGGCCGTGTGCAGGTCGGTGACTTCCTGGCTCGCCCGTAACAGCGGGCTGTTGACCACCTTGATCAGGCGCGCCGACAGGGCGGTGTCGCGACTGATCACCTTGCTCAAATGACTGATGCTGATCTCAGGGTCTTCGGCGGCCTGGCGAATTTTCAGGGCCACCTCCGGCAATGTCGGCAGAACCAGGTCATCGTTGTCGATGGCCGTCACCAACGCCTGTTGGACTTTTTCCGCCAGCTTGTTCATTCATGCTCTCTAGGGTGCTGCAAAAAGGTATGGCGATTAACGCTGGATCTCGCGATCACGGTCCAGTTGGTAAGGCAGATCAAGCAGCTGCAGGCCGGGCCCTTCCAGGCTGCCTGTACGCACGTCGCCACTCTCGGCAGCTTCGGCTTGCAGCACAGCGAGAAGTTCAATCGACTGGTCAGCTTTTGCCGCGATCACGACCTCGCCAACCGCGCTGTTATGGTCTGGGGAAAACAACGGCGTGCCGGGCTCGGGTAATTGCGTGGCTTCAAGGCTCAGTCGATACAGGCGTCGCTTGAGTTTGCCCAGGTATTGCATGCGCGCGACGATTTCCTGGCCGGTGTAGCAGCCTTTCTTGAAACTGACGCCGCCCACGGCTTGCAGGTTGAGCATCTGCGGGATGAACAGTTCGCGGGTCTGCGCCATTACCTGGCCGATACCCGCGCGAATCTGGCCAAGTAGCCAGGCATTCAACTCAGCCTGTGGCAATTGTGCGGCCAGTTGGTTGCGCACGGTGTCGGCTTGTTCGGTGGGCACCCAGAGTTCGGCACGGCCAGGGGACACGCGAATAGCGATCAAGGTGTCGGTGCGCACCACGCTGTCGGTTTCGGCGGGTAGCGTCAGGCCAAGGGCGGCCAGGGACGCGTCTGCGTTCGCCAATCCGAAGCGCACCCAAGCGGCGCTTTCGTCGGTAAGTTTGGATTTGGAGAACACCGCGTATTTCTTCAGGTCTGCCAACTGCGGTTCGAGCAGCTCCGTGGCCATGGCCAGGAGTACGCCGTCACCTTGCAGCAGGATGCGGAAGCTGGACTGCATCCGGCCTTTTTGCGTGCAGCGCGCGCCCAGGCTGGCCTGGGTATCACTCAGGTAATTGAGGTTGCAGGTCAGCTGGCCTTGCAGGAATTTGGCAGCATCAGAACCGCGGACGGCGAGAACGCCTTCGTGGGACAGGGGGCAGAAGAAAGCAGAGTCAGCCATGGGTCATCGCAGGTTAAAAAGTCATGGGTGCATCATAGAGGGGCGTCCGGCAAATGCATAGTTTCGTCGCGGGCGACCAAAGCCGACTGTTCCGGTGTCGCCGGGCCTGTATACTTGCGCTCTATTTGAGGAGGGCTCCATGGTCGAAGATGTAGAAATCAATCGCCTCTACTGGCACAGCCGTCGTGGCATGCTGGAGCTGGATGTATTGCTGGTGCCTTTCACCAAAGAGGTGTACGCGACGCTCGATCAGGTGGACCGCGACCTCTACGTCAGGTTGCTGACCTGTGAAGATCAGGACATGTTCGGCTGGTTCATGGAGCGTGCTGAATCTGAAGATCCAGAGCTGCAGCGCATGGTTCGGATGATCCTGGATCGTGTCCAGCCCAAGTAATCGTTTTGAATGCCGCTGGCAGGCCTCGCGGCGGTTGCTGGCGGCGTATCTGCTTGCCCTGCTGATCGCACTGGGCAGCCTGCTGGTTTTGAACCTGCCTTATTCGAGCCTCGGCATCCTGTTATGCCTGGCACACTGTGCGTGGGTGCTACCGCGCCATGTTCTGCTTACTCACCGTTCGTCGATTCGTGGCCTGCGCCGCGACGAAGATGGCTGGCAGTTATGGAGCTCTGCGCGCGGCTGGCACGCCGTGCAACTTCGCCCCGACAGCCTGGCGTTACCGTTGATCGTGGTGTTGCGTTATCGCGTGCAGGGTGAGCGGCGAGTACGCGCGGTCTGTGTGCCCAAGGACGCGCAGGCCGCCGATGTGCATCGGCGCCTGCGGGTACGCCTGAAGTTCAGCCGCCGTAGGTGGTTGGCACCAGAATAGTGTCGCGGGCTTCGGGCAACATCTGCGGATAATCGAGGGTGTAATGCAGGCCCCGGCTTTCCTTGCGCTCCATGGCTGAGCGGATCATCAACTCGGCCACTTGCGCCAGGTTGCGTAATTCGATCAGGTCGCGGCTGACTTTATAGTTGCTGTAGAACTCGTCGATCTCGTCCAACAGCAAACGTACCCGGTGCTGCGCCCGTTGCAGGCGCTTGTTGGTGCGCACAATGCCCACGTAGTCCCACATGAAACGCCGCAACTCGTCCCAGTTGTGCGCGATGATCACGTCTTCGTCCGAATCGGTGACCTGGCTGGCGTCCCAGCGGGGCAGGGCGGCTGGAACCTTGATGCGCGGCAGTTGTTCAAGGATATCCGCTGCTGCCGAGCGAGCGTACACGAAGCACTCGAGCAGCGAATTGCTGGCCATGCGGTTGGCGCCGTGCAGACCGGTAAAGCTGGTTTCACCGATGGCGTAGAGGCCGGGCACGTCGGTGCGCCCGTGCTGGTCAACCATCACGCCGCCGCAGGTGTAGTGCGCAGCCGGCACTACCGGGATCGGGCCTTTGGTGATATCGATATTGAACGTCAGGCAGCGTTCATAGACGGTCGGGAAGTGGGTCTTGATAAACGCTTCGGGCTTGTGGCTGATGTCCAGGTAGACGCAATCGATACCCAGACGCTTCATCTCGTGGTCGATGGCGCGGGCGACAATGTCGCGCGGTGCCAGCTCGGCGCGTGGGTCGAAGCGCTGCATGAAGCGCTCGCCATTGGGCAGCTTCAAGTGCGCACCTTCGCCGCGCAGGGCTTCGGTGATCAGGAAGCTCTTGGCTTGCGGGTGGTACAGGCACGTGGGGTGGAACTGATTGAACTCCAGGTTGGCCACCCGGCAGCCCGATCGCCAGGCCATGGCAATGCCGTCGCCACAAGCACCGTCGGG
Organism: Pseudomonas sp. P867; assembly: GCF_019891455.1. Taxonomy (NCBI): domain Bacteria; kingdom Pseudomonadati; phylum Pseudomonadota; class Gammaproteobacteria; order Pseudomonadales; family Pseudomonadaceae; genus Pseudomonas; species Pseudomonas sp. P867. Next base: position 61,940 of record NZ_JAFLXB010000010.1, read on the forward strand.
GTTGCTGGTATAGAGATAGACCTTCGCGGCCCCGCCCGAAGCAAGAATAGTGAAGCGCGCCCCGTAGGTATCGACTTCGCCGCTGGTACGATTGAGTACGTAGGCGCCGAGGCAGCGCTCGCCCGCAAGGCCCAGGCGTTTTTCGGTGATCAGGTCGACGGCGACGCGTTGCTCCAGCAATTGGATGTTGGGCCGTTGGCGAGCCTGGTCGAGCAGGGTCTTGAAAATCGCGGCACCCGTGGCGTCGGCGGCGTGAATGATACGGCGATGGCTGTGGCCGCCTTCGCGTGTCAGGTGGAACTCAAAGCCGCCGTCGTCGCTGCCGGCATGTTCATCACGGGTGAAGGGCACACCTTGGTCGATCAGCCATTGGATGGCTTCCCGGCTGTGCTCGACGGTGAAGCGCACGGCCTCCTCATTGCACAGGCCGCCGCCAGCGTTAAGGGTGTCTTCGACATGCGATTGCACCGTATCGGTGTCGTCCAGTACCGCCGCGACACCGCCCTGGGCCCAGAATGTCGAGCCGTTGGCCAGGTCGCCTTTGCTCAAAACCGCAATGCGCAGGTGGCTGGGTAGGGTCAGGGCAAGGCTCAATCCGGCTGCGCCGCTGCCGATCACCAGCACATCGTGTTGAAACTGTTGGCTCATTGGAAGGATTCCGCAAAAAGCGATCCGAAGGAGCGGCGCAAACAGGACGCCTGGATCGGCGAATCAAAGGGTCACACGGGCCACTAGTATATAGAGGGGTGGAGCGGCACAATAGCCACGCATTCGTGGCATTGTGAGATTATGCTGCGCAGCTTTGGGAAACAGCCGGTTGGCGGGACGGGAACTTTTTGCATGGGCCCCGACTCAATAGCAGGTTGCCCGAAAGCTGGGAAAACGTTGAGTTTATTGGCCCGTCGGGAGCATTGGACGCGTCACGAAACCGGCGACAAGATTATTCGCGCAGCCGGCCCCGCCCGGGCTGCGTTTTTCGTGTGTGCCAAATCAGTGCATGCCGGAAACTTGCTTGAAGGGGGAGAACTTTTGCGAAAAGCCCGAGTCTATGTTTGCAAGCCTGATCGTTTAGTTATGCAAGCCTCCTTCAAGTACAACGAGGAGTGTTCATGCTAACCCAGGAAGAGGATCAGCAGCTGGTCGAGCGCGTACAACGCGGCGACAAGCGAGCATTTGATCTGCTAGTGCTGAAATACCAGCACAAAATTCTCGGGTTGATCGTGCGGTTTGTGCACGACACCCATGAAGCGCAGGACGTTGCACAGGAAGCCTTTATCAAGGCGTACCGTGCACTTGGAAATTTCCGCGGTGATAGTGCGTTTTATACGTGGCTATATCGCATCGCCATTAACACGGCGAAGAACTATCTGGTGTCTCGCGGCCGCCGCCCACCAGACAGTGATGTCAGTTCAGAAGATGCTGAATTTTACGATGGTGATCACGGCCTCAAAGATCTCGAGTCGCCGGAGCGTGCATTGCTGCGCGACGAGATCGAAGGCACCGTCCATCGAACAATTCAGCAACTGCCAGAAGATTTGCGTACTGCATTAACTTTACGTGAATTCGATGGTCTGAGTTACGAAGACATTGCGAGCGTCATGCAATGTCCGGTGGGGACTGTAAGGTCACGGATTTTCCGGGCCCGGGAAGCCATCGACAAAGCCTTGCAACCATTGTTGCAGGAAAACTAAAGACAGCGGCGACAGCCAAGAGAGGAACCGCCATGAGTCGTGATGCCCTGCAGGAATCGCTGTCCGCAGTGATGGATAACGAAGCGGATGAACTGGAACTTCGTCGAGTGCTCAACGCATTTGATGATGCCGAAACCCGTGATACCTGGTCTCGTTACCAAGTCGCTCGGGCGGTGATGCACAAGGATCTTTTAATCCCTCGTCTGGATATTGCTGCGGCCGTTTCTGCCGCGCTGGCTGATGAAGCCGTTCCGGCCAAAGCTGCTCGTGGCCCGTGGCGTAGCCTGGGTCGACTGGCAGTGGCTGCCTCGGTGACCGTCGCCGTACTGGCTGGTGTTCGCCTGTACAACCAGGACGAAATTGCCGGTGCCGAACTGGCCCAGCAAACTCAGCAGCCCGTCATGGCGGGTCCGCAAGTCAAAGGCCCGGCTGTACTGGCAGGCTACAAGGAAAGCTCTGATACCACAGGTCCGATGGCCAATGGTGTGCTTCAAGGGCAATCCGGCTGGCAAGATCAGCGTCTACCAGGCTACCTGCGTCAGCACGCACAGGAATCGGCCGCCAAAGGCACCGAAAGCGCTCTGCCATACGCTCGCGCAGCCAGTCAGGAAAACCGCTGATCCGTTAGGGAGCTCTATGCGCGCCATACCGCTCCTTGCGCTTTTGCTCAGTAGTTGGATTGCACAGTCCGCCCATGCCGATGAAGCCCAAGACTGGCTGACTCGACTTGGGCGTGCAGAGCAGCAGCAAAGCTTTGAAGGTACGTTTGTTTACGAACGTAATGGCAGTTTTTCTACCCACGCTATCTGGCACCGTGTGCAGGACGGTCATGTCCGTGAGCGGTTGCTGCAACTGGACGGCTCGCCTCAGGAAACTGTACGGTTGGATGGCCGGACGCACTGCGTCAGTGGCGATCTGAGTGCTGGGTTGGTTACGTCTTCTGATGCACCTTCGCGTGCTCCCGATTCAAAAAAACTCACTCAATTCTATGAACTTGCCGTCATTGGCAAATCCCGCGTGGCCGGTCGTCATGCTGTGATTGTGTCAATCAGCCCGCGAGATCACTACCGCTACGGCTTTGAATTGCACCTGGATCGTGAGACGGCTCTGCCGCTCAAATCCCTGCTGCTCAATGATCAGGGGCAGTTGCTGGAGCGCTTTCAGTATGCGCGCCTGGATACCTCGGTCGTTCCTGCCGAGCATGACTTACAGCCTGGCAGCGAATGCAAGCCTGTTGCTGCTTCCACCGACAAAGCCTCTGACATGCCTGCCTCCCAGGCGTGGCATCTGGGTTGGCTGCCGCCTGGTTTCCAGCAGGTCAGCAGCACCACGCGCAAAGACAGCCAAACGAAATCGACCGTCGATAGCCTGATGTATGATGATGGGCTCGCACGCTTTTCTGTATTTCTTGAGTCCGCCAAGGGCGCCGACATGAATGAAACCCGCGCTCAGCTCGGCCCGACGGTGGCGGTTTCTCGGCGTTTGAATACGGTTGACGGTGAGATGATGGTCACCGTAGTAGGGGAGATCCCCGTCGGCACTGCTGAGCGTATCGCGCTGTCAGTACGCGGTGAAAATGCCGCTGCCAAGCCGTGAGATTGTTAATTCTATGTTCATCCTGACCTTTCAATCTGTGCTCAAGTTAGGTTGAGGGCCGATCGTATGAAATTTCTGGATCAGCATTTTCACTTGCAAAAACTTCCCATGTTTTTTATAGGTCAGGGTTTGTTGGCTCTGGCCTTGTTTTGTTCGCGGAACAAAAATGTCGTTTGCCGCATTCGGCGTTTATTGGACCCTGTCGCTTAACCCTGCTCGTCGTAACGGGAGCTGTATGTCGATACCACGTTTGAAGTCTTACCTATCCATAGTCGCCACAGTGCTGGTACTGGGTCAGGCCTTGCCTGCGCAAGCAGTTGAGCTGCCTGACTTCACCCAACTGGTAGAGCAAGCCTCACCGGCGGTGGTGAATATCAGTACCACCCAGAAACTGCCGGATCGCAAAGTCTCGAACCAGCAGATGCCCGACCTGGAAGGCTTGCCGCCCATGCTGCGCGAGTTCTTCGAGCGCGGTATGCCGCAACCGCGCACCCCTCGTGGTGGCGGTGGTCAGCGCGAAGCCCAATCCCTGGGGTCCGGCTTCATCATTTCGCCTGACGGCTATATTCTGACCAACAACCACGTGATTGCCGATGCCGACGAAATCCTCGTGCGCCTGGCTGATCGCAGTGAGCTCAAGGCCAAGCTGATCGGTACCGACCCGCGTTCCGACGTAGCCTTGCTTAAAATCGATGGCAAGGACCTGCCGGTTCTCAAGCTGGGCAAATCCCAGGACTTGAAGGCCGGCCAATGGGTCGTCGCGATCGGTTCGCCGTTCGGCTTTGACCATACCGTCACCCAGGGTATCGTCAGTGCTATTGGCCGCAGCCTGCCGAATGAAAACTACGTACCGTTTATCCAGACCGACGTGCCGATCAACCCGGGCAACTCTGGGGGGCCATTGTTCAACCTGGCTGGCGAAGTGGTAGGCATCAACTCACAGATCTACACCCGTTCCGGTGGTTTCATGGGCGTGTCTTTCGCGATCCCGATCGACGTGGCCATGGACGTCTCCAATCAGCTCAAAAGCGGTGGCAAAGTCAGCCGTGGCTGGTTGGGCGTAGTGATCCAGGAAGTCAACAAAGACCTGGCTGAATCCTTCGGCCTCGACAAGCCGGCCGGTGCTCTGGTTGCGCAAATCCAGGACAATGGTCCAGCGGCCAAAGGCGGCCTGAAAGTCGGCGACGTGATTCTGAGCATGAACGGCCAACCCATCGTCATGTCGGCGGACCTGCCTCATCTGGTCGGCGCGCTCAAGGCTGGCGGCAAGGCCAAACTGGAAGTGATTCGTGACGGCAAGCGCCAGAACGTAGAGCTGACCGTTGGTGCGATCCCGGAAGAAGGCGCGACGCTGGATGCCCTGGGTAATGCCAAGCCGGGTGCAGAGCGCAGCAGTAACCGCCTGGGCATCGCCGTGGTTGAACTGACCGCCGAGCAGAAGAAGACGTTTGACCTGCAAAGCGGTGTGGTGATCAAGGAAGTCCAGGACGGCCCAGCCGCCCTGATCGGCCTGCAGCCGGGCGACGTGATCACTCACCTGAACAATCAGGCGATCAACACCACCAAGGAGTTCACCGACATCGCCAAGGCGTTGCCGAAGAACCGTTCGGTGTCGATGCGCGTACTGCGTCAAGGTCGTGCCAGCTTCATTACCTTCAAGTTGGCCGAGTAATCGTCAAGCCTGCATTGCAATAGAAACAAAAAGCCCCGCTGCCGGTTAACGGCAGCGGGGCTTTTTTGTGGGTGACGGGTTTAGCTCATCATCCCTTTCACCAGGCGTTCCTGTTCGATCAGCTCACGCTGACGTGCGTCGATACGTGAGGACAGTGGGAAATTACTGCCGGCGCGGCGCTTGGCAAAGTCCAGTTGCTGGATGGCCTGCTGGAAGTCCCCCACCAGTGCGAAGTATTCGGCGCGGGCCTGATGCAGGCCGATGATGTTGCCGGACAGGCCGCGTGTTTCGGCCACCTGATACCACACGTCCGGATCGTCGGGGCGTGACTTGAGCAAGCCATCCAGCGCCTTTTCGGCATCGGCGGTGCGGTTCTGCTTAAGCAGCAGGTCTACCCGCACCTGGTTCAGCGGATAGTTGCTGGGGTACTGGGTGAGCATACGGTCAGTCCGTTGCTGGGCATCCGCCATGCGGTTGTTGGTAATGTCCAACTCGATCTGCGCCAGGTTGTAGGTGATGTCGTTGGGCGCCTTGGCCAGCAGCGGTGCCAGGCTTTCCCGTGCTTCCTTGAGTTGGACTCCCTTGATCTGCGCAATGGCGAGGCCATAACGCGCTACATCGTTTTTGGGGTTGTCGTCCAACTGCGCCTGGAAGCGCTTGGCAGCCAGGCCAGGCGTGTCTTCGTATTTCAACTGCACGCGTGCGCGAATCAGTTGATAGCGCAGGCTGTCTTCCTTGCCGCCGAGTTTGGCCTGCTCGGCGCGGTTGCGGGTGTCGGCAATACGCGATTCGGTCACTGGGTGCGTCAACAGGAACTCCGGTGGCTTGGCATCGAAGCGGTACTGACGCATCAGGCGTTCGAACATGGTGGGCATCGACCGCGGGTCGTAGCCGGCTTTCTCCAGGTTGAGGATGCCGATGCGGTCTGCCTCTTGTTCGTTCTGCCGGGAGAACCGGCGCTGCTCCTGGATCGCAGCCGCTTGTGAGCCGGCAATCGCGGCGATACCCGCATCGCCGGCACCCGCGGCGGCGGCAATAATGCCGCCAAGCAGCGCCGCCATCATTGGCAGTTGCATGCGTGACTGGGCTTCCACGCCCCTGGCAAAGTGACGCTGGGACAAGTGCGCCAGTTCGTGGGCCAGTACCGACGCGTACTCACCTTCGGTCTGGGCATTGAGGAACAAGCCGCCGTTCACCCCAATGATCCCCCCGGGTGCCGCAAAGGCGTTGAGCTGCGGGCTGTTGATCAGGATGAATTCCAGGCGCCGATCGTTGACCTGGCTGGTTTCCACCAGCTTGTACACGCTGGTTTCTACGTAGTCCTTAAGTTGCGGGTCGTTAAGCTGCGACACCTGACCGCGCAAATAGGCCAGCCAGGCGCGGCCCAGTTGATATTCCTGTTGGGGCGAGACAATGGCAGAACTGGCGTCACCAAGTGACGGCAGCTCATCAGCGAAGGCCGGGGAGGCCAGCAGGCAGGCCAGCGTCAGCAGGGTAGGGCGCAAAAAAGTCATGCACAAAGCCTTTCGACAAAGAGCTTACTGTAGCCGGACACTGCGCCTGGGACCAGATATTCTAAGCAACCCGAATGTTTGCCTGGAGTAACACCATGACCGACGCTGTAGCCTTTGACGCCGAACTCGATGCCAGCGGCCTCAACTGCCCGTTGCCCTTGCTCAAGGCCAAGCTGGAACTCAATAAAATGGCCCGCGGTGCGGTGCTCAAGGTGACCGCCACCGACGCTGGCTCCCAGCGTGACTTCCGCACCTTTGCCAAACTCGCCGGCCACACCCTGGAGCATGAAGAAGACGCCGAGGGTGTGTACCGGTATTGGTTGCGCAAGGCCTGACGGCCTTATCGACGCACAATCAGGCCTTGTTCAGCGCCTGCGCTGCCGCCAACACGGCATCCACATGCCCCGGCACTTTCACGCCACGCCATTCCTGACGCAGCACGCCTTCGCTGTCGATCAGAAAGGTGCTGCGATCTACGCCCAGGTATTCCTTGCCGTACAGCTTCTTGAGCTTGATCACATCAAACAGCTGGCAGACCGCTTCGTCCTTGTCGCTGATCAGCTCGAAAGGAAACTCCTGCTTGGCCTTGAAGTTCTCGTGGGACTTCACGCTGTCACGCGACACACCAAACACTTCAGTGTTGGCGGCCTGGAAAGCTGCGTACTGGTCACGAAAGCCCTGGCCTTCAGTGGTGCAGCCCGGGGTGCTGTCCTTGGGGTAGAAGTAGATCACCACTTGCTTGCCCTTGAGAGCTGCGAGGCTGAAAGTCTGGCCGCTGGTGGCCTGGGCTTCGAAATCGGCGACGGGTTTATCGATGGCTACCGGCATGAGTCTTTCCTTACATTGGGTTCTGTGGGCGCCATGGCTCGATCAGTGCGTCGAGGTTCAGGGCATCGGCAAAATCCAGGAACTGGTCGCGCAGCCAACTGATCTGTACGCCGGCCGGCAAGGTCACGGTAAAGGTGGCATTGAGCATGGTGCCGCCGGTTTGAGGCGCCTGGTAGGTGTCGCAGGTCAGGTTTTCCAGCTCGACGTTGTGGTCGATGAAGAACTGGCACAACTCGTTGACGATGTCCGAGCGGTAGGCCGAGCTGACGTACGCCACATAAGGCAAGGCCTGTGGGCGATTTTCCAGGGCGGCGCTGCGCACCACATTGACGGTGAAGTCGTGCTTTTTGGCCAGGCCCGGCAGGCCGGTTTCCAGGCGCGCCAATGCGTCCCAGGAGCCGGAAATCTGCAAGACCAGCGCGCTGCACTCGCCGTGGCGAGTCAGGCGCGAGGTCACCACCGCGCAGCGGTTCTCATGGCTGGCGCGGCACAGGACGTTGGTCAGCTCCATGGGGTTGGCGCCGAGGGCACTGATAACAAGGAATTGTTCGCGAACTGTGGGGGTGGACATGCAGCCTTCCTAAAGCGATGAGCGGTCAATACTGTGTGGGCCGTATCGATCAAAGGATCAAGGGTAGCGAAAAGCGTCGCCAAGGGCTAGGAGGTGGCGTTTTCATTGCGTGATCGGCCGGCTTGAAGCGGTGCTTTGGCCCAATGATGGCATTGCCCGACGTTTAGTTGCTCCAGAACGCATCCTCACGCGGTACTTCGCTTGTACAAGCATCTTGGCGCCAGTACCATTACGGCTCTCTTTTTCCGGCAGGAGCGGTTGCATGATTGCGGGCAGTATGGTGGCACTGGTCACACCCATGGATGCACAAGGTCGTCTCGACTGGGACAGCCTGGGCAAACTGGTGGACTTCCACCTGCAAGAGGGCACCAACGCCATCGTGGCGGTCGGCACCACAGGTGAATCGGCCACCCTCGATGTGGAAGAACACATCCAGGTGATCGAGTTCGTGGTCAAGCGCGTTGCGGGCCGCATCGCCGTGATCGCCGGAACGGGTGCCAACTCCACTCGCGAAGCGATCGAGCTGACCCGCAACGCCAAGAAAGCCGGCGCCGATGCGTGCCTGCTGGTGACCCCGTACTACAACAAGCCGACCCAGGAAGGCTTGTACCAGCACTTCAAAGCCATCGCCGAAGCCGTCCAGATCCCGCAGATCCTCTATAACGTACCGGGTCGTACCGCGTGCGATATGAAGGCCGAGACCGTGATCCGCCTGTCCACCGTGCCGAACATCATCGGTATCAAGGAAGCCACTGGCGACCTGCAGCGCGCCAAGGACATCCTGGCCGGCGTGAGCAGTGACTTCCTGGTGTATTCCGGTGACGACGCCACCGCTGTCGAACTGATCCTGCTGGGTGGCAAGGGCAACATCTCCGTGACCGCCAACGTGGCTCCGCGTGCCATGAGCCAAATGTGCGCCGCCGCCATCGCCGGCGATGCCGCGACGGCCCGTGCGATCCACGAGAAGCTGATGCCGCTCAACAAGACACTGTTTATCGAATCCAATCCTATTCCCGTGAAATGGGCGCTGACTGAGATGGGCCTGATGCCGGACGGTATCCGTCTGCCGCTCACCCGGCTCAGCGAAGCCTGTCACGAACCGCTGCGACAGGCCCTGCGCCAGTCCGGCGTCCTGGTTTAATTGAGGAAGCACTACGCATGAAGCGATTGGCCGGACTTTCCGCACTTGCCTTGATTATCTCCAGCACCAGTGGCTGCGGTTGGGTATGGGGCCCGGAAGGCTACTTCCGTGACCGCGGCAGCGATTACCTGGAAGCGCAAGCAACCAAACCGATGCAGTTGCCGCCTGATGTCAATGTCGCCAAGCGTCTTGACCCCTTGTTGCCGATCCCACGCAACGTTGCCGACGACACCGTCAAGGGCGAGTACGTAGTACCACGCCCGCAGCCGATCACGGCAGTGGCCGATGCCAGCGACTACAGCCTGCAGAAAAGTGGCGACAACCGCTGGATCGTGGCTCAGCGCCCACCTGCCGAAGTCTGGCCGGTGGCAGTGCAGTTCTTCCAGGACAACGGTTTCCGTCTCGACCAGCAACGCCCGCAAACCGGTGAGTTCACCACGGCGTGGCAGCAAGGCCGCGAGTTGTCCGCCAACATGGCTCAGCGCCTGCTGGCCGGCGGTGTAGCCGCCGACAGCGAGGCCCGTGTGCGTGTGCGCATCGAGCCAGGCGTGCAGCGCAATACCAGTGAAGTCTATGTGGTCAGCGCCGAGCGCCCTGCCGGCAGCACGGCCAACGTCGATTTCACCCCGCGTTCGGTCAACACCGGCGTCGATGCCGCGCTGGTCGACGAGATGCTCGCCAGCATGAGCCGTATCTCCGAGAAGGGCGGTTCCGTTTCCCTGCTCGCCGCCCGTGACTACGACACCCCTAACCGCGTCAGCCTCACCGAAGACGGCAGCGGTAACGTGGTGCTCAACCTGGGTGAAGACCTCGACCGTGCCTGGGCCAGTGTTGGCCGTGCGTTGGAGCAAGGCCCTTGGCGCGTTGAAGACATCAACCGCAGCCTGGGCCTGTACTACATTAACGTGGCTGAAAAGGCCGAGAAGAAAGACGACGAGCCAGGTTTCTTCGGCAAACTGTTCGGCAGCGCGCCGACCAAGGAAGAGATCGAAACCCGTGCCGAGCGTTATCAGGTTCGTTTGAGCAAGGTTGGCGAAAGCGTGCAAGTCACCGTCGAGAAGAACATCAACACCGTCGCGCCAGCTGAAACAGCGCGCAAAGTGTTGGGCGTGATTCAAGACAACCTGGGCTGATTCGGTGCGCTTTGCCGTTCTCGGCAGCGGTAGCCAAGGGAACGGTACGCTGGTCGCCCACGATGACACGTATGTGCTGGTCGATTGTGGTTTCTCGTTAAGAGAAACCGAGCGACGCCTGCTGCGCCTCGGGGTTCACCCCACGCAGTTGAGCGCAATTCTGGTCACCCACGAACATGCCGACCACGTGCATGGCGTGGGTTTACTGTCTCGGCGCTACAATCTGCCGGTGTACTTGAGTCGCGGCACGCTGCGCGGGATGCGCAAACCCATCGAGCCGGCAGGTTTTCTGGCCGGTGGCGAGCAACTGCAAATCGGTGCCTTGAGCATCAATGTCATCGCGGTTGCCCACGATGCCCAGGAGCCTACGCAATACGTATTCAGTGACGGCCAGCGGCGTTTTGGCGTGCTGACCGACCTGGGTTCCTACTGCGCCAGGGTGCTGGACGGTTACCGGGACCTCGATGCCTTGATGATCGAGTCCAACCACTGCAGGGATCTGCTGGCGCGCGGTCACTACCCTTACTTTCTCAAGCAGCGGGTGGGCGGCGAGCTGGGACATTTGAACAATCACCAGGCGGCGTACCTGGTGTATGAGTTGGGCTGGCAAGACCTGCAACACCTGGTCCTGGCTCACCTCAGCAGCAAGAACAACCTGCCGACGCTTGCCCGGCAATGTTTTGTCGACACCCTCGGGTGCGACCCGGACTGGCTGCAACTGGCCGATCAAGATTCAGGGCTCGATTGGCGACACATCGCCTAGCCCACCTTACTCAAAGCGGAGCCCATCATGGAAAAACGTGAAGAACTCTACCGCGGCAAAGCCAAGTCGGTGTACAAGACCGACGACGCCAACCGCCTGATCCTGCTGTTTCGCAACGACACCTCGGCGTTCGACGGCAAGCGCATCGAACAGCTTGATCGCAAGGGCATGGTGAACAACAAGTTCAACGCCTTCATCATGCAGAAGCTCGAAGCGGCCGGTATCCCGACCCAATTCGACAAACTGCTGGGCGACAACGAGTGCCTGGTCAAGAAGCTCGACATGATCCCGGTGGAATGCGTCGTGCGTAACTACGCCGCCGGCAGCCTGGTCAAGCGCCTGGGCGTGGAAGAGGGCCTCAAGCTCAACCCTTACACGTTTGAACTGTTCCTGAAGGACGACGCCAAGGGCGACCCGTTCATCAACGAATCCCACGTTGTGGCGTTCGGCTGGGGCACCGCTGAACAACTGGCGCGCATGAAGGAGTTGTCCCTCAAGGTCAACGACGTGCTGACCAAGCTGTTCGACGACGCAGGCCTGTTGCTGGTGGACTTCAAGCTCGAATTCGGCGTGTTCCACGACGGCTCCATCGTCCTGGGCGACGAATTCAGCCCGGACGGCTGCCGCCTGTGGGACAAGGACACCAAGAAAAAGATGGACAAAGACCGCTTCCGCCAGGGCCTCGGTGACGTGATCGAAGCCTACGAAGAAGTCGCCAATCGTCTCGGCGTACCGCTGTAATCGACGCAAGCATCTGATAGCACGGAAAAAAATCGCTTCGGCGCTTTGCATCCATCAATCATGCTGTTATGATGCGCGCCGTTGGAGAGATGCCAGAGTGGCCGAATGGGACGGATTCGAAATCCGTTGTACCTTCACCGGTACCTAGGGTTCGAATCCCTATCTCTCCGCCATTACATAGAGAAAGCCCCGTAGCTGAATAAGCTGCGGGGCTTTTTCGTTTCCAGCCTTTATCTACGACTGCTTCAGTGATTTTTTCCAGTCCTGCCTAGCGCTGATCAAGGCGCTCAGACGCTTTGCGATAAGCCTGATCTCGTTCACGTTTATCAATAGCGACCACGAACACGGTCACTTCCTGATCTATCACTTGATAGACCAGCCTGTACCGGCTACTACGCAGTTTGATCTTGTAGCAGTCAGGCAGGCCATGCAGGCGGTTAGCCTCAATACGTGGGTTGTTCAGGATTTCCATCAGCTTCTTCTTGAGTTGCTGACGGAGGGTGTCGCCGAGTTTCTGCCATTCCTTCAATGCACGCGCATCAAAATCAAGGCTATAGGTCATCCAAAGAAACCCTCACGCGTTGAGGCGACGCAAGGCGCTCACGTACGGTCGCCATCAAGGCTTCATCCTCTTCAGTCATGAGGACAGGCTTAAATGGCAACTGGCCGCGTTCGGCAACATATTGCAACGCCTGACGTATCAGTTCGGAAGGGGTGACACCGAGTTTCTCCAACTCAAGGTAGGCGCGAGCTTTCAGGTCGTCATCGATACGGATGTTGATAGATGCCAAGGGATAGCTCCTTGTGTAATGACGTTGGTCATTACATTGGGGCAATCGGGTTTCATTGGCAAGTCTGTCTGGACATACGGCAGTCGCTCTCATCTGTTGATCCTACTTCTTGGCCGTCGGCTTTGCCGGGCGCTTTTTATCGGTTTCCTTCACTGTTTCCCTTGGTCTTTTCTTCGCCTCTTGCTCGGTTACGTATTCACCTGTGACCGCATCGCGATATCTCGTTGGCATATCAGTATCCTTGACAGTATGTCGCCACGGCGGCGACTTTTTGAGACTAGCTCGCAGGCTTATGCACACAAGGTTCCCGGTGGGGATTCTGGTTACCAAGCTTTTCCGAAACAGGTGCTTACGTTGTGCAGGTTTGGCAGTTTTCGAGCAGGGTTGCGTTGACTGGGGTAGGGCGCTAATCTTCCGCCGTCGTCCTCATGGCGACCGGTTTTGACAGGCCGAATAACGTGCGATCTCTGTGCATCCCCAAACTGGTTCCAGGCGTCTGTCTGTGCCCATTTGTTATGGCGGCTGTGCGTGGGGCATCTTCGGGTGCGCCGGGTTTCCACGTTTCCGGTCTGTCAACCCGCGTACAGCTGCCACCCAATCCTGTTTGACAGCAGGGAGTGGTAGCTTCTTTTCATAACGTGGAGTTACATCATGAAGAAGAGCACCGCTGATTCTACCGAAGGGCAAGCACGCAAAATCTTTTGCGTAGCCGATGATGTCCGCACCGAAGAAGCCCTCACAAACGCCACCGAAATCCTCTCATCCGCCCTTCAAACCGCCTACCAATGCGCCGAAGATCCAGACAGCACGCAGTCGCCCGTGATCATGGCCCTGGCTCAATTGATCGAGAACGCGCAAGCCTTGGTGGATGCTGTCCTCGAGCGTGATTTCCCCACGGCCAAATAAATACCTGCTCCCTGAAACGAAAAAAGCCTGCTGAACTCAACGCTCAGCAGGCTTTTTTGCGCATACAACCCGGTCAGGCAGGCTGTGCCACCAGGTTATTACTGACCTTGCGCCCCAACACCAGCACGGTCGCAAACCCGAACCCTACCAACACCGTGGCCAGGCTCAACAACACCGAGCTGCCCATTTGGTCGACGATGCGTCCGCCAAAGAACGAACCCAGGGCGATGATCACCTGAAACAGCGCCACAAACAGTGGCATGCCGCGCTCTACATCCTTGGGCGCCACCACAAACATCCAGATACTGGCGCAGGCTGGGAAGGCGCCGAAAGCGAAACCCCAGAGTGCGATCAGCATCGAGGCGCCGGAAAGGCCGGTGGCGAAGTAGGGGAACAGTGCTGTGCTGGTGCCAATCATCAGTGCAACCAGCAGCAGGGTGTGACGCACACTGCGGTTAGCGGCGAAACCGGCAAAAACATTGCCCATTACCCCGGCTACGCCATAGAGCAGCAGCAATGAACCAATTGTCGGGCCGTCAAAGCCGGAGCTGTTTTTGAAGAAGGGCGCGACATAGGTATACGCAGCAAAGTGCGCCAGGCCGATCAGCAATACAGCGATCAAGCCGACTCGCGCCTGTGGGTTGATAAACAACGCGGGCAAGTCACGAATCTCAATGGCCTTTTCCGGGGTCAGTCGCGGTAGCAGGAAGATCTGCGCCAGCAGCACCGGAATGCCCACCAACGCAGTAACCAGGAAGGTCATGCGCCAGCCCATCAGGCCGCTGAGCCAGGTACCCACAGGCACGCCCAGAACGGTGGCCAGGGTCACGCCCATCATGATGATCGAGGTGGCTTTCGCAACCCCAACGCCTTTGGGCGCCAGCCGCCCGCTGAGGGCAATGGCCGTGGCCCAGAAGCCGCCGATGCTGATGCCGAGCAATACGCGGCCGAACAGCAGCAGGCTGAAATCGGTGGCGAAGGCCACCACCGAGTTGGCGATGATCATCACCAGTGTCAGGCCAATCAGCAGATAGCGACGGTCCATGGCGCCAATGCTGACCGACAGAAACGGCGCGGCGAGGGCGGCCATGATGCCGGGCAATGTGACCATCAATCCGGCGTGACCGGCACTGATGCCCAGGTCGCTGGCGACGTCGTTGAGTACGCCCACCGGCAGGAATTCACTGGTCACCAGGGCGAAGGCACCCACGGCGACCGAAAGAATCGCCAGCCACTGCTGTTTGACGCTTTGTTGATTATGTTCGGGAAGCCCGCTAGGGGCCTGGCTCGCGCTTGGCATGGGATTGGGTTCCGGGAGGAATGTCGCCTGAAGCCAGGCGAGGAGGGAATTTGGAGCGATTATAGGAATCAGTGGCGGCAATCGTTCAGGCGCTCGTTTCGATAGTAATCATCAGTGGTATCGATGTGAGATTTTAAAGAGCCTTAAATCTGCCGTACAAACGAAAAAGCCCGTCGCTGAGTCAGCTCCGAGCTTTTCCGGTTATGACGATGTTTAAGGCGCAGCAGTGGAGTCTTATTTTAGCTAGCCAACGCATTCAGTACATGGACTGGGTCATTATGGATAGCTTTCAACAATGCCTTTGCTGGTCCGGTAGGTTCACGACGACCCTGCTCCCAGTTACGTAATGTGCCAAGTTGCACATCAATCAGCGCTGCGAATTTAGCCTGGGTCAGCCCTGTCGCCTTACGGATCTCTTTGACTCGCATTGAATCAACATGGAATTCACGAGAAGGTTCGCGTTCTCCGCGCAGGATCTCGTTCATCTCTTGAACGCTTTCCATCAATTCATCAAAAAATCTGCTCATAGCTATCTCCAGTGCTCAATCGCAGCCTTCAGTGACTTGCGCTCGTCGGCAGTCAAGTCCTGCTGTTCATTTTTGGGATAGATCATCAGTAGAACAATCTGTGATGCCGAGACGAAGTGGTAATAGATCACCCGCGCCCCGCCTCGTTTGCCATGGCCCTTGGCTGCTACTCGTATCTTGCGAACTCCACCCGTACCCTCGATTACATCGCCAGCAGAAGGGTTGACTACCAACACGTTCTGAAGAGCCGTGTAGGCATCCTCGTCGATCAATTCTTTAACGCGACGGGTGAAGACTGACGTCTCTATGAAAATCATCGCTAATGTACGCCATTGGCTTAGTTGACTGCAATCCTAGCCGTGCGTGCTTCGACGTGCATCCAGTGAGTTGTAACTGCTTTTTGACACGCAGGATGTGGCCAATTATACGTCGGCCAACCGCCCCATAAGACACTCAATAAACACCCCCTCCGCCCGACTCATCTTCTGCTCGCGATTCCACAACAGGTGAATATCCACATCCGCAATCCCCTCATCCGGCGGCAACCGCCACAGCAGCCCGTTTTTCACATCGTCCGCCACCACATGAGTCGGTAAGCAACCCAAACCAAACCCGGCAATCACCAAACGCCGCACTTCTTCCAGGCTGGAGGATGACGCCACGATCCGCCCACCGAAGCCTTGCTGATCACGGAAAATCGTCAGCGGCGAGAGCATCCCGCCAATCTGGTCGCTGGTAAAACTCACGAAGTTTTCCGACTGCAAATCCCCCTCGGCCAGGTTTGTGCGCCCGAACAATGGGTGATGTTTTCCGCAAAAGAACGCGTAGCGCTGACGCAGAAACAGGTGCTGTTCCAGGCGCGGCTGAGGCCGACGATTGAGGCTCAACCCCAGGGTCGCGGTTTTTTCCAGCAAGGCGGCGACGATGTCGGAGCTGCGCATCACTTCGACTTCCAGATCGACCCGCGGATGTTCGCGATGAAAGCTGGCGAGAAAGTCATCGAAAGTGTCGGAATTAATCCGGCTGATCATCAGCAAGCGCACTTTGCCGATCACTTCATCGCCGGGCTTTTGCAGGGCGTTGCTCATTTGCGAAACCTGGCCGTACATCTCGCCGGCAATCGCGAAAATCTGTTCACCTGCCTCGGTGAGCACGAAGCGCGGGCCACGGCGCAGGATGAGCTGGCAATCCAGCTGTTCCTCCAGGCGCTTGAGCGCCTGGCTGATGGCCGGCTGCGTCAGGTGCAGGCGCGCGGCGGCGCGGCTGATGCTCAGCTCCTGGCCGATCACGCGGAAGGTACGCAGCAGGTTCCAGTCCAGGCGGTCGTTGAGCAGGGGGTGAATATCGCGGCGGGATTCGGGCATGGTGACGCTCGATAATAAGCAGTATTTATAATCAAGATAATAAATAGAAAATTGACTAATCATACCCCCAGGCTGAAAAATCGGGCTCAACAAGCGCCATCAGAGCGCACCGGTTCGACCATCTCCTGCCAAAAAAATAACCAAAGGAGCCAGCCCCATGAAGCCTTCCGCTTCGCCGCAGCCTCGCCGTGCCGCGGCCGCCGCTTTTATCGGAACCATGATCGAGTGGTACGACTTTTACATCTATGCCACCGCTGCGGCGCTGGTGTTCGGTCAGTTGTTCTTCCCCTCCGACGATAAATTGTTCAGCACCATGGCTGCGTTCGGCACCTTCGCCGTGGGCTTTTTTGCGCGGCCGTTGGGCGGCATTGTGTTTGGCCATATCGGCGACCGCATCGGCCGCAAGAAATCCCTGGTGATTACCCTCGTCATGATGGGCGTGGTCACGGTGTGCATCGGCCTGTTGCCGACCTATGCACAGATCGGCGCCGCGGCACCGGTGCTGCTGATACTGCTGCGAGTGGTGCAAGGCATTGCGGTCGGCGGTGAGTGGGGCGGGGCGGTGTTGATGGCCGGAGAACATGCGCCAAAGGGGCGGCGTAACTTCTTTGCATCCTTCGCGCAATTGGGCAGCCCGGCCGGTTTGATTCTTTCCCTGCTGGCGTTCAGTGCGGTGACCCGCTTACCGGAAGAAGACCTGCTCAGTTGGGGCTGGCGCCTGCCGTTCCTGGCCAGTGCCTTGTTGTTGGTTGTCGGCCTGGCGATCCGCCTGGGTGTGAACGAGTCGCCGGAGTTCCTCGAAGACAAGGCCCAGGCGGAAAAAGCTCGGGCGATCAAGAAGGACCAAGCCCCCGTGCTGGAAGTGCTGAAGACCGCATGGCGTCCACTGTTGTTGTGCATTGGCGCCAACACATTGGGGATTGCCGGCGTGTATTTCACCAACACCTTCATGATTGCCTACAGCACTCAGCAACTGAACCTGCCGCGCTCGCTGATTCTGGAATGCCTGTTCTTCGTCGCCATTATCCAGTTCTGCATTCAGCCACTGGCCGCCTGGGTGGCAGAGAAGGTCGGCGCTACACGGTTCCTGTGCGCCATGTGCGTACTGGCAATGGCGTCGCCGTACCCCATGTTTGTGCTGGTCAGCAGCGGCCAGGCGCCCTTGATCATCCTCGGCATTGCCCTGGCGGTGGTGTGCATGGCGTCGTTCTATGCCGTCATCGCAGGCTTTGTCAGCGGTCTGTTTGAAACCCGCGTGCGCTACACCGCAATTTCCCTGGCTTACCAGGTCTGCGGTGCGCTGGCGGGTGGCCTGACACCGTTGATCGGCACCTGGCTGGCCCATCAATACCTGGGCCAATGGTGGCCGATGGCAGTGTTTTACAGCGTGATCGCGGCGGTCTCGTTGGTGTGCGTGCTGGCCTTGTCCCGCCGCCACGCCACGGCTCACCGCCTGGAAATGGCACACAGTTGAGGGAGTCAGCAATGTTGAAGATCAATGGCGAGCGCCTGTGGCATAGCTTGATGGCCATGGCCGAGATCGGCGCGACTGCACGCGGTGGCAGCTGCCGCCTGGCGTTGAGCGCCGAAGACAAGGCCGGTCGCGAGCTGTTCAGCCACTGGTGTACAGCGGCTGGCCTGACGTTGAGCGTGGATGCCATCGGCAATCTGTTCGCCCGTCGTGCGGGTACCGACAATGACGCCGCGCCGGTGATGATCGGCAGCCATCTCGATACCCAGCCCGAAGGCGGGCGCTTCGATGGCGTGTACGGCGTATTGGCTGGCCTGGAGGTGATCCGCAGCCTCGACGACCACGGCATCCAGACGCGCAAACCCCTGGAAATTGCGGTGTGGACCAACGAAGAAGGCGCGCGTTTCACCCCGGCGATGCTGGGCTCGGCGGTCTTCACCGGCGCCCTCGCGCTGGCCAAGGCGCTGGCGACCACCGACGGTGATGGCGTCAGCGTGGCCGAGGCGTTGCGCACCACCGGTTATAACGGCGAGCGTGCATTGGGTGGGGCAGTGGATGCGTATTTCGAAGCGCATATCGAGCAAGGCCCGATCCTGGAAGACAACGCCAACAGTATCGGCGTGGTGACCGGCGGCCAGGCGATTCGCTGGCTCGATGTGCGGGTCGAAGGCATGGCTGCCCATGCGGGCACCACGCCGATGGCGCTGCGCAAAGATGCGTTGTACGGCGCCGCAAAAATGATCCAGGCCCTGGAAAACCTCGCTGCCGATTTTACCCCGCATGGCCTGACTACGGTGGGTGAGTTGAGCATCGCCAAGTCGTCGCGCAACACCATTCCCGGTGTGCTCGACTTCACTGTCGATCTGCGCCATCACCGCGACGCCGATATCGACGCCATGGAGCAGCAAGTGCGCGCACGCCTGCAGGCGATTGCCGACAACCGTGGCCTCAGCGTGACTATCACACCGCACTGGATCAGCCCGGCCACGCCGTTCGATGCTGAGTGCGTGGCCTGCGTACAAGCGTCGGTGGACGCTCTGGGCTACAGCCAGCAGACCATCATCAGCGGTGCCGGCCACGATGCTATCCACCTGGCGCGCTATTGCCCGACTGCGATGATCTTCATCCCCTGCGTCGGTGGCCTGAGCCACAACGAAGCCGAAGATGTCTTGCCTGAAGACGTGCGCCAGGGCACCGATGTATTGCTCAACGCCGTGTTGAAACGCGCCGGCCAGGTTCATTTCTAAAGGCTGACGCCGTGCCCATGTGGGAGCTGGCTTGCCTGCGATAGCGGTGAAGCAGGCAGTACATTGTGCTCTGACCGTGCGCAATCGCAGGCAAGCCAGCTCCCACAGGTTCTGTGTTTATCCAGGAGCATCCTATGAATACGTTTTTCCATCCCGAACAACTGCTGCATCACCCACGCAGCTACTATTCTCGTGGCCAGATGCGCACGCCACAGGAGGTCCCCGAGCGTGCGCGCAACCTGCTGCTGGCTGCGCAAACCCTGGGCTTTGATATCCAGCAACCAAGCGACTACGGTATGGAACCGCTGCTCGCCGTGCATGGCGCGGCCTACCTGGATTTTCTTCAAGAGGCTCACCAGCGCTGGAAGGAAATTCCTGAAGACTGGGGCGACGAAGTCATGTCCAACATCTTCGTGCGCGAGCCCAACGCCCTGCGCGGCATTCTTGCCCAGGCTGCACGTTACCTGGCCGATGGAAGTTGCCCGGTTGGCGAGCTGACTTGGCGTTCGGCTTATTGGTCAGCCCAAAGCGCCGTCGCCGCTGCCCAGGCGATCCTCGATGGCGCACCAGCCGCCTACGCCTTGTGCCGACCACCGGGTCATCACGCCCGCTTCGATGCGGCGGGTGGTTTCTGTTACATCAATAATGCGGCGGTGGCTGCGCAAGCGTTACGCCAAGGCTTCCAGCGCGTCGCGGTGCTCGATACCGACATGCACCACGGCCAAGGCATCCAGGAGATTTTCTACCAGCGCGATGACGTGCTCTACGCGTCGATCCATGGCGATCCGACCAACTTCTATCCTGGGGTGGCGGGCTTTGCCGACGAAAAAGGCGATGGCCCAGGCTCAGGGTTCAACCTCAACCTGCCCATGCCCCACGGTGCCAGCGAAGCGCTGTTTTTCGAAAAGCTGGAGCTGGCCCTGGCAGCGGTGAAGGACTTCTCGGCAGATGTGCTGGTGTTGTCACTGGGCTTCGATATTTACGAGCTGGACCCGCAAAGCAAGGTCGCGGTGACACGGGAAGGCTTTGCGCGGCTGGGGCAGTGCATTCGAGGGCTGGGGTTGCCGTGCTTGATCGTGCAGGAAGGGGGTTATCACCTGGAGACGCTGGACAGTAACGCGCAGGCGTTTTTCAGCGCGCCAGCGGCGTGGGAGAAACTATCAGTCGATTAAGTGCTAAAAGCCTGCCGATCAGTTTTCAGCAGGCTTTTCATCTATCAATAAGCAGTCGTTCCCCTCACCCTGGAACAGCGCCGTGTAGTTTTGCCCGCCATAAAATACCCCCACTATCGACACCGTTTCGCAATTAGGCCTCACCCTGAACGCGATGATGGTGCTGCGACGATAGTGCGTGATGCGCAAGCCTGTAAGCAGGTCGTCACGGCGCGTGCTACGCAAGGGGAACAGGGCGAGGCTTTCACAGTGGCTGACGAGATTGTCGATAAAGCGCGTCGCTACCAAGGGGGAGCCGGCATCGCAGATGTAATCCTCAAGGGCATTGAGTTGCGTCAGGACTTCAGGCGAAAAAACCACCGAGTAGCTCACGCGTTCCCGATGCCTTTGCGCTGACGCCTGGCTGCCATATGCTCGCGAACCTGTTCTGCAGATAACCCGAGCTCAGGCTGTGCCTCAAGAGCGGTCGCTGCCGGGATGACTTCGTCCCTCAGCCAATCTTCCATGGCACGGTCACGTGCCAGCAGCACCCGCAATCCGTCGCGAATCACTTCGCTTTCGCTGGCATATTCGCCGGCAGCCACCTTGGCTTTGACCAGGGCCGCCATTTCAAGGGGCAAGGTGATGCTCATTTGCTGGGTTGAGCGCATTGGGATGTCCGCCAGAAGTGAGTAGGATTCAATCCTACTTGACCATTGGCGCGATGCAAGAAGCAACTGATCGATGCCGATCTCCGGCGTCTCGTCGTCCATCCAGAAGGGGTAGGTTTGCATAAGTTGCTGCGTCTCCAGTTGTGTGGGTCAGGCCGCAAGTATTGACCCGTTTTGGCGATCGCGTGGCCGCAGGTGGCCGATAAGCTGCTGAAATGTATGACTTGATATCTGTAACAGGATTATCTCGATATAGCCGCCCCGGCTCGCATGGCATCGCATCGGCTCCCATACGATAATGCTCGTCACCCCGACCACTCTGGCCTGCCTCCCGTGATCATCAATTTCGACCTCAACGATCTCCAAGCCTTCCGCGCCGTGGTAGACAAGGGCAGTTTCCGTGGCGCCGCCGAGGCCATCCGTATCTCGCAGCCGGCCCTCAGCCGACGCATCGAGAAGCTTGAATCCGCCCTGGATGTAAAGCTGTTCGAACGCACCACACGGCGGGTCAGTCTGACCATGGTCGGTCGTGCCTTCTTGCCCCAGGTGGAGCGAATGCTCGACGATCTTGACATCGCCTTGATGGGCATCAGCAACGTCGCGTCCACACGCATGGGCAACGTCACCATCGCCTGTGTGCCGTCTACCGCGTATTACTTCATGCCCCACGTGATCTCCGAATTCCACAAGCTGTATCCGAAGATTCGCCTGCGGGTGCTCGATGCCAGTGCTGGCGAAGTGAGCAATGCGGTGGCAAGCGGTGAAGCGGATTTTGGCGTGAGCTTCAGCGGTAGCCTGGCCGACGAGGTCGAGTTCGAGCTGTTGTTGCAAGAGCGCTATGTACTCGCCTGTCGGCGTGACCATCCGTTGGCCACGCGTGAGAGCGTGACCTGGACAGAAGCCTATGAACACGACTACATCAGCGTGGACAAAACCTCGGGCAACCGCTTCCTGCTCGACCAGGCGCTGCGTGGCGTGCGGGTGAAAAAGCCGAGTATCTGCGAGACCCACCACGTGACCACGATGATCGGGCTGGTGGAGGCGGGGCTGGGCGTGGCGATGGTGCCGTCGATTGCGATGCCGGCGTGCGAGCACCCGATTCTGGTGAGTGTGCCGCTGGTAGAGCCGCAGGTGATGCGCAATGTGGGCTTGATCAAGCGCCGCGGGCGGACATTGCCGCCCGCGGCGCTGGAGTTGGAACGATTGGTGCGGGAGATGCCGTTTCGGTCAGCGTGACACCGAGTCCAGGCCGGTGGATTGCACCACCGGTTGAGCTTGCGGCGAGGCCATGAACTGCAGCAGCGCCTTGGCCTCGTCGGGGTGTTCGGCATTGACCGGAATTCCCGCCGCAAAGCGTGTCACCGATTGCACGTCTTCCGGGATTTTGCCGACAAACGTCACACCCTTGACCGGCAACAATTCAGCCACCTGTTGCAAGCCCACTTCGTAGTCACCCTTGGCCACCTGCTCGCCCACCGGCACGCGTTCGATCATGGTGCCTTTGGCCGGCATACCGAGTTTCTTGAACAACTCTTTCTCGACGTACACACCGCTGGCGCTGTCCGAATACGCCACGGATTTGGCTTTGCTCAGCACGGCCTTGAGTTCGGCGTCGGTATTGATCGCAGGTTTTTGCGCGCCTTCCTTCACCACCAGGCCAATGCGCGAATCGGCCAGTTCCACGCGGGACGCGGGGTCGACCTTGCCTTGCTTGATCAGCTCATCCAGGGCGTAGCCGACCATGATCACCACGTCGGCGTGCTCGCCGCGGGCCAGGCGGTTGGGAATCGCTTCCGGCGCCTTGCCCATGGACGGGCCGAGAATGGTGTCGAGGGTGTCACCGCTTTGCTTGGCGTATTGCGGGCCAAGCAGTTTATAGGCGGCGGTGAAGCCACCAGAGGTCATCACCTTGAGCTCTTCGGCCTGGGCCGTCAGCGCCAGGGCGCCGAGGACGACGGCAGTGAGGGATTTGAACAAAGGCTTCATTGCACCGCCTCCTGCATGACTTGGCCACGGGTATTGGCGTGGCGATACAACGCCAGGGTTGAACACAGCGCACACAGTGCGGCGAACATCATCCAATAGGCGGGAGATGCCTTGTCTTCAGTGATGTGGATGAACCAGGTGGAAATCGCCGGCGTGAAGCCACCGAAGACTGCAGTCGCCAGGCTGTAAGCCAGGGAGAAACCCGCCACGCGCACTTCCACCGGCATGATTTCGGTCAGCGCCGGGATCATTGCGCCGTTGTACAGGCCGTAGAGGAAGGAGAACCACAACAGGGTTTCCAGCATGTGCGCAAAGCTTGGCGCGTTGACCACGTAGGACAGCGCTGGATAAGCAGTGAGAACAGTCAGCACGGTCATGGCGATCAGTACCGGTTTGCGGCCGAAGCGATCACTGAGGATGCCGCCGATCGGCAGCCAGAAAAAGTTCGACACCGCCACCAGCAAGGTCACCAGCAGGGCATCGGAAGTGCTCAGTTGCAGTACGGTCTTGCCGAAGGTCGGTGCGTACACGGTGATCAGGTAGAACGCGGTGGTGGTCATGGCCACCATCAACATGCCGCCGATGACTACGGTCCAGTTCTTCACCAGGGTCGCCATCACTTCACGCATGGTCGGGCGATGCTTGCGGTTGGCGAACTCTTCGGTTTCCTGCAGGTTGCGACGCAGCACAAAGATAAACGGAATGATCACGCAACCTACGGCAAATGGAATACGCCAGCCCCAATCGGCCACCACTGCCGGTTCCATCCACACGTTCAAGCCATAGCCCAGCGCTGCGGCGACCACGATGGAGATCTGCTGGCTGCCCGACTGCCAGCTGGTGTAGAAACCTTTGCGGCCCGGCGTAGCCATTTCAGACAGGTAAACCGAGACACCGCCCAATTCCGCACCGGCCGAGAAACCTTGCAGCAGGCGGCCCAGCAGCACCAGCAGCGGCGCCCATAGGCCAATGGTGTGATAACTGGGCACCAGCACGATCAACAGCGTGCCGCTGGCCATGATCGACAAGGTCACGATCAAACCTTTGCGACGGCCCACGTCATCGATATAGGCACCCAGAATGATTGCACCCAGTGGTCGCATCAGGAAGCCCGCGCCGAACACGGCGAAGGTCATCATCAATGACGCAAACTCATTAGCGGCCGGGAAGAACGCGGCGGCGATATAGGTCGCGTAGAACCCGAACAGAAAGAAGTCGAACTGTTCAAGGAAGTTGCCCGAAGTAACGCGCAGTACAGCGCCTACTTTCGAGCTGGCAGGGGCGGGCCGGGAAGGGCTAGTCATGATTTTGTGTCTCCAGCGTTCTTTTTAAAGTGCTTGTTTCGCTTAAGACTGGGGATAGTGGCTGACACATTTAGAAATGATAAGTGACAAATATGGATGCATTGATGTGTTTTGGTTATCAGTCAAAACGGCCATCCGATTTTTCAGACCTGTTCTATGCTTGAGCTTGTGTCCAATTCTTACGGATGGGAGGTGGCTATGGGCAACGAACACCAGCAGCACAATGAGCCAGAACGTGATCATCATCGGCGGCAGCCAGAGGAAGAAAAACCGCAAACCTGGAAGCACCCCGACGACGGCACGGAGCTTTCCGAACGGGACCAGGAGCGCCCGCTGAAACCCTGACTTCAAGGTAAACACAATCTAGCTGTGGGAGTGGGATAGGCCGTTCCCACAGTTGTTCTGTGAGGCTTACATAACCCTCAAGCGCTGATTTATAGTCCCCAAACCGCCTGATGAGCAGTGCGCACATAGACGCAGCCCCGTGGCCTTTCTAAACTGCGGCTTGTCTTGGGGAGAGGGGTGGGCGCCGATGAATCGCAATGAACTACGCAAGGCCGACATCAACCTGATGGTGGTCTTCGAAGCGCTGATGCTTGAGCGCAATGTGACGCGGGTGGCGGAGAAGCTGTTTCTCGGCCAGCCCACCATCAGTTCGGCCCTCAACCGCCTGCGCACCTTGTTCAACGACCCGTTGTTCATTCGTGTCGGCCATCGCATGGAGCCCACGGCCCGTGCCGAGGAAATCATCCAGCACCTGTCGCCGGCCCTGGATTCCTTGTCATCGGCCCTGAGCCTGACCCATGACTTTGATCCGTCCATCAGTACCATGACCTTTCGCATCGGCCTGTCCGATGACGTCGAGTTCGGCCTGCTGCCACCGTTGCTGCGTGCCTTGCGCCAGGAGGCGCCGCAGGTGGTGTTCGTGGTGCAGCACGTGGATTACTGGCGTATTCCCGACTTGCTGGCGTCGGGCGATATCACCGTCGGCATCACCCAGACCCGCGGCCTGCCGGCAAATGCCAAGCGCAAGCTGTTGCGGCATATCCGCCCCTGCCTGCTGCGCGCCGATGCCTCGGACACGCCGCTGACCCTCGATGAATATTGCGCACGGCCCCATGTGCTGGTGTCCCACACTGCCAACGTGGCCGGGTTTGCCGATGAGTGGCTGGCGGAGGTGGGCCGCAAGCGCCATGTGGTGCTGTCGGTGCCGCAATACAGTTCGCTGCCGGCGTTGCTCGCCGGCACCGACATGATCGCCAGCCTGCCGGATTACACTGCCCAAGCCATGGCCGCCGGCGGCAATTTGTACTGCGAGCCGTTTCCCTTCCAGACCCCGACCCTGGATTTGTCGATGGTCTGGCTCAGCCACGTCGACACCGACCCGGCGGAGCGCTGGATGCGTTCGCGGCTGGAGGCGTTCATGAGTGACAAGCTCCCGGCTCCAAGCTAAAAGCAACTGTAGAGACTGCTTGGCGCCTTCAACTTGCCGCTTGCAGCTGTTCCTCACACACCCTCACCACTTGCTCACGAAACCAGCTATTGGCGCTGTCTTGCCCATTGGTTTCCTTCCAGTGCATATCCAGGGTGAACCCCGGCAAACCGTTGGGTGCTTCGCACACACCGAACCCCGGTGCCGGCGCCAGCAACTTTTGCACGCGACGCGGCAGGGTGACGATGAAGTCGGTGCCGGTAATCATCTTCAACGCTGCGCTGTAGCTGTTGGCCCGTGCGATCACCTGGCGCTTGCGCGCCTGACGTGCGAGCCAGCCGTCGATCATGTTGGTGTCGGAGGACCATGGCGTGGGGAATATGTGACGCCGCTCGACGAAAGATTGCAGGCTGAACGCCGGCTCCCTGGGTGCCGAGCGCTGGTCGAACACGCAAACCAGGTCATCCTCCAACAGCATCTGGGTTTTGAAGTCTTTATGGGTGCGATGAAAGTGCGGGCCGAAGCAGATCACCAGGTCGAGGCGGCCTTCACGCAGGTCATCGACGGGAATGTCGGTTTCCAGCTTCTGCACATTGACGATCACCGGCAGGTCGGCATGGTCGAAGTGCTTCAACAGCCGTGGCAGGATCAGTTGCTCGAAGTATTCCGGGGCGCACACATTGAAGGTCACCGCCTGTTGGGTTGGGTCAAAGGCCTGGCCACCGGCGTGACACAGGTTGATGCTTTCCAGGATCTTCTGCACATGCCCGTACATGGTGGTGGCCTTGTACGTCGGACGCATACCGGCCCGTGTGTTGATAAACAGCTCATCCTCAAAGCTGGTGCGCAACTTCTTCAGGCTGTAGCTCACCGTGGACTGGCTGACGAACAGCGTTTCGGATACATCAGTAACGCTGCTCTGGTCGTAGACGGCGATAAACACCATCAAATCCTGCATATCGAGCTTTCTGAGCGAGTTACTGTTTAGCATCGGTTTCGTCCGTAAACCCTTTGTACCGAACTCAGTACAAGACTGGGCAAAATGTTAACGGAACGCTCGTACCAATAGAAAGCTCTGTAGGACTCGTCAATGTTTCGTGTGGGACAAATACTGTTTGTAATACGACGTCAGCGGATATGTCGTACGTAATGCCGGGGGTTGAAGCGCAGGACCATCAGCAGCATCACCACAGTCACCGCGGTCAGCGACCACCAGGCTCCTTCAAAGCTGCCCAATTGATCGCGGATCACTCCGGCAATCAAGGGCGACACGCCGGCAATCAGGTAACCGATGCCCTGTACAAATGCGGTAAGGCTACCGGCGCGCCGTGGGTTGTCGAGGTGGTCGAGGGACACAATCAGGCTCATGGGAAACAACCCGCCGATACCCAGGCCGAGCAGGCAAGGCCATAGCAGGCTCCAGTGTTGCGGGCTGAGGATCAGGCCGCAGAACCCGAGGATGATCAGCGCCAGCAGCACCGCGATCACGCCGCGTTTATCCTGGCGTCGGTTGGCGATGGCCGGGGTGACCAGGCCGGAGATCACCTCCATGGCGGTCAGCAAGCCCAGCAGCAAGCCGGCATTCTGCTCGCTCCAGCCCTGTTCGACGTAGTACGGCGCCAGCCACGCCAATACACAGGTATAGGACGCCGTGCCCAGGCCAAAAAAGATCGCCAGCAACCAGGCGCGGCGATTGCTGAAAAATGATTCCCGAGTGCTCGATTCTGCTTGAGGCAAGGGTGGCAGAGCCGAACGCTGGGCATACCAGAACACCAGCGCCAACAGCGCCAGTACCGCCCAGATCGCCAGGCCGATGCGCCAACTGCCGGTGCGCACTTGCACCAAGGGTGAGAGTGATGCCGCCAGCGCAGCGCCGCCCATGATCGCAGTCACATACAGGCCCATGAACAGCGAAACGTCAGCGCTGAATCGCGACTTGATCAGCGTCGGCATCAACGCCTGAATCAGCGCGATGCCGACCCCTGCGGCAATCGCGCTGACGATCAGCTCCAGCGCCGAATCCAGCAACAGCCGCGATAAGGTCGCCAGCCCAATCACCAGCAGCGACAGCATAATGCTGCGATGTTCGCCCAGGCGCTTGGCCAGGCCCATGCCAACAAACATCGCCAGGCCCATGGCCATGACCGGCAACATGGTCAGTAACGCGGCGCTGCCGAAACTCAACGGCACATCCACGCGAATCGACGATAACAACGGCCCCACAGCCGCCATCGACGGTCGCAGGTTAAGGGCGACCAGCACCACGCTGATCATCAGCCATACGGCGGTGGTGGGTTTTGCGTGAACGTTTTCCATGGGCCTGCCTTGTTCGAACAAGGGCGAATCAGGCCATGCAGGGGCAAGTGGGGCAAATCAGAAAGTCGCTGGGGCTATCTAAAAATTGCGGATAACTGACAGATCGCCCCTCTCACAGGGGAAAACCAGAGTCACATAGAGCGAGTTCCAGGCTTGGTCGACTCCCACCGCCCTTGGTCGATTTCAATCAGCGTCGGCCCCTGGCGATCAGCTGCGGCGCGCAGTGCCGAGCGCAGATGCTCGATGCCTTCGATGCTCTCTGCCGCGCAGCCCAGGGCCTTGGCCACGCCAATAAAGTCCGGGGTGTAAATGTCTACACCCACAGGCTCGATGGCCCGATTGAGCATGTATTTCTTGATCTCCTCATAGCCCTGGTTATTCCACAACAGCACGATCACCGTTGTGCGGGCTTCCACGGCGCTGGCCAGTTCCGGCAGGGTGAATTGCAGGCCACCGTCGCCGATCAGGCACACCACCGGTTGCCTATCGCCGCGCGCCAGCCAGGCGCCGATGGCGGCGGGCAGGGCATAGCCCAGGGTGCCGTAGCCGGTGGATGAATTGAACCAGTGACGTGGTCGGTCGAGGTTCAGGGTCAGGTTGGCGCTGTACACCGGTTGGGTGGAGTCACCCACCAGCACGGCGCCGGGCAGTTCTTCCAATACGGTGTTGAGAAGCCGCGTGTGTGCACGGGTGGCAGCGTCCCAAGTGGGCTCCAGCTCGGCCCACAAACGTGCGACGCGAACTACGCCCCAATCGGTATTGCGCGGCGCCAGTGACTGGCGGTCCAGTTCGGTGAGCAGCGCCCGGGCGGCGATTTTCGCGTCGGCCACCAGGGCCACCTCGGGTGGGTAGTTGCGTACGGTCTGATCCGGGTCGATATCGATGCGCAGCAACGTACCGGGAATCTTGAAGCCGCCGGCGAAGGTCACGTCGTAATCGGTTTCCGCCAGTTCCGTGCCGATGGCCAGTACCACATCGGCCTCGGCGACCAGTGCGCGGGTGGCCGCCAGGGTCTGGGTCGAGCCGATCAACAACGAGTGTGCGGCAGGCAGCAGGCCTTTGGCATTGATGGTCAGGGCCACGGGCGCGCCGAGGGTTTCGGCCAGGCGGGTCAACTCGGGCGCCGCATCGATGGCGCCACCACCGGCCAGAATCAGCGGGCGTTGGGCGGTGGCGAGCAAGCGGCTCATGTGCTCGATCGCCGCCGGTGCCGCTCCGGCGCGGGCCACGCTGACCGGCTGGCTGCCCAGCAGAGCGTCGGCATTCTCCACCAGCACATCCAACGGAATCTCGATATGCACCGGGCGCGGCCGCCCGGCCTGAAACAGTGCAAACGCCCGCGCCAGCACGCCGGGCAACTCGTGGGCCGACATTAAGGTATGGGAAAACGCCGCCACGCCGGCCACCAGTGCGCTCTGATTCGGCAACTCATGCAACTTGCCACGCCCGCCGCCCAACTGGCTGCGCGCCTGCACACTGGAAATCACCAGCATCGGGATCGAATCGGCATAGGCCTGGCCCATGGCCGTGGTGATATTGGTCATGCCCGGGCCGGTAATGATGAAACACACACCAGGCTTGCCGCAGGTGCGCGCGTAGCCGTCGGCCATAAACCCGGCGCCCTGTTCGTGGCGCGGGGTGACGTGACGGATGCCGGAGCGCGCCAAACCACGGTACAGCTCCACGGTATGCACACCGGGGATGCCGAACACATGATCGACACCGTAGCCTTTCAGGAGGTGGACCAATACTTCGCCGCAGGTTGCCATGCCGGTCGCTCTTGTTATGGATTGAAGGCGCTATTGGACCGGCTGGCCGGTAGCGGCAACAATCGATAAAAAGTCATACTCGCCATGTCCTCACGTCATGGCTGCGCCCTAATGAAACGCCTTCCACCGTTGCCCGCATTGCATACCTTCTGGGTCACGGCCCAATGCTGCAACTTCACCCGCGCCGCCGAGCAACTGCACATCACACAGGGGGCGGTGAGCCGCCAGATCGCGGGGTTGGAACGGCATTTGGGCTATGGGTTGTTTGTGCGCCAGGCGCGGGGCTTGAGCCTGACCGAGGAAGGTCGCGAGTGGGCGCTGCGGGTGCAGCAGGTGTTCGGCGTGATCGGTGAGGCCGTGGAGCAAATCGGCAGTCGCCGCGAGGTTTTGCAGCTCAAGGCGTCCACCTGTGTGATGCGCTGGCTACTGCCACGCGTGCTGCAATGGCAAAGGGAGCGCCCGGATGTACCGGTGGAACTGACCACCACCGTGGCCTACACCGTGGATTTTCGTCGCGAGCCATTTGATGCGGCGGTGATCTATGCGCCCATCGGCGAGCAGTCCGAGGAGGCTCGGCATTTGTTCGATGAACAACTCACACCGGTCTGTGCGCCGGCCTTGCTGGACAACTTGCACACGCCAGCGGATCTGCAACACCAGGTGCTGCTGCACCCCACACGGGATCAGCGGGATTGGGCATTGTGGTTAAAGGCGGCGGGTACGCGCCTGAGCAGTCTGAGCCAGGGGCATCATTTCGAAACGCTGGACCTGGCGATGACGGTGGCGGCACAAGGCTCGGGCGTGGCGATCGGTGATCGTGCGCTGATTGGCGAGGACCTGAAGGCGGGGCGCCTGGTGATGCCGTTTGAACTGCGGGTGCCGACGGGCATGGGCTACTTCCTGGTGTATCCGCCGCAGACAGTGCCTTCTGCCGGGTTGTTGGCCCTGATGGATTGGCTGACCAGCCAGGCGCAAATGTAGGAGGGGCTTGCCCCCTCCCACATTTTTACCGCGTGGTGTCAGTAGCCAACGGTGAAGCGCTTACGCGAGTGCTTGGGTGTTTCAACCTCGTCGATCATGGCGATGGCGTAGTCGGCAAAGCTGATCGAGCTGTTACCGTCACTGCTCACCAACAGGTCATCCTGGCCCAGGCGGAATTTGCCGGTGCGCTCGGTCCCGTCGAACAGCGCCGATGGCGAGAGGAACGTCCAATCCAATTCCGTTTCCTGGCGCAGCGTTTCCAGGAAATCAGCCCCGGCACTGGCCTCGGCCTTGTACTCCGCAGGGAAACCCGGGCTATCGATGACGCGACTGCCGTCCGGTAGCAGCAACGAGCCTGCACCCCCCACCACCAGCAGGCGTTTGACCCCGGCCTTTTTCACCGGGCCGATCACGGCGCTGGCGGGCAAGGTGGCAAAGTGCGCGGCGCTGATCACCACATCGCTGCCGCTGATAGCGTGTTGCAGGGCATCGGCGTCCAGGGCATCCACCTGCTTGACCGTGACGCCTGGGCGTACGCCCAGCTTGTCGGTGTTGCGAGCGATGGCGGTGACGGTATGCCCGCGGCGCAGGGCTTCTTCCAGCAGTTGGCTACCGGCACGGCCGGTGGCACCAATGATTGCGATTTTGCTCATGACGTTCTCCATCAGGGTTAGGGTTTAAAGCCGATCACCACTTCATTTCGCCCTTGGCGACTTTGGCGCTCAATTCCAGCGAGCTTTCGTCGGCGAGGGTGGGGTAACGCTGTTTCATGGCCGCAATCAGGGCGGCGGAATCCTTGGCCTTGGCGGTTTCGATGTCGAAGGCCTGGATGTAGTCGGCGGTGAATTTCACCGAGGCCAGCGATGGGGTGCCCAGGTAGTGACCAGGGATCACTGTTTTTGGCTTCAAGCCTTCAATACGCTCAAGGGTGCTCAACCAGTCTTTATGAGATTGCGCGCCCTGAGTGTCAGCCATCCACAGGTGAATGTTTTCGGCGACAACCACGCCACCGACCACGGCCTTGATCGACGGGATCCACACAAAGCTGCGATCCGGCTGCGGACCGTCCAGACCGACCACTTCAAGCTGTTGCCCTTCAAGGGTCAGGCTGTGGCCTTGCAACACTTGCGGCACGATCGTTTTGGTCGGTTTGTCGGCGCCCATTTTCGGGCCCCAGAATGCCAGCTTGCCGGCGACGGTGGCGTTGATATGGTCGACCACCGGTTGTGGCGCCAGCACCTTGGCGTCGGGGAACGCGGCGGTCAGGGTGTCGAGGCCGAAGTAGTAGTCCGGGTCGCCATGGCTGATGTAGATGGTGGTCAGGTGCTTGCCGCTGGCGCGGATCTTCTGCACCAATTGCTCGGCCTGGCCTTTGCCGAATTGGGCGTCCACCAGGATCGCGTCTTTGGCACCGCTGACCAGCACCGAGCTGACGGGGAAGATCGCCGCTTCGCCTGGGTTGTACACGTCCAGTTTCAGCTCAGCGGCTGCGGCGTGGGCGGCGAACGCCAGGGCGGCAGTGGCCAGGGTCAAGCGTTTGAAGGTCGAGAACATCGGGCAGCTCCTGCCATTGGTAAGGGGTGGGTAGAGCTTAGTTGCATAAAACACCACAAAAAATGCGATGCTTGGACATAGTTTGTTTCTGAAATCGGGCAGATCATGGATCGTCTTCAAGCAATGCGCGTGTTTGTCACCGTGGTGGACCTGGGCAGCCAGTCTGCCGCCGCCGATCATCTGGACCTGTCGCGCCCGGTGGTCTCGCGTTACCTGGCTGAGCTGGAGGATTGGGTCGGCGCGCGCCTGCTGCACCGCACCACGCGCAAGCTCAGCCTCACTGCTGCCGGGAGCGAAACCCTGCCGCGCTGCCGGCAATTGCTGGAGCTGTGCGCTGATATGCAGGCCGCCGTCAGCGAGCCCGATGACGCGCCTCGGGGCTTGTTGCGCCTGAGCGTCAGTACCTCGTTCGGCCAGGCGCAGTTGGGCGCGGCCATTGCCGAGTACGTCAAGCGCTACCCGCTGGTGACGGTGGACTTGCAGATGCTCGACCGCACGGTGAACCTGGTGGACGAGCGCATCGACCTGGCGATCCGCACCAGCAATGACCTGGACCCGAACCTGATCGCCCGGCGCTTGACCGTGTGCCGCTCGGTGGTGTGTGCCACACCGGCCTATCTGCGTGAGCATCCGGCGCCGCAGAAAGTCGAAGACCTGGCCCGGCACAACTGCCTGACCCACTCCTATTTCGGCAAGAGCCTGTGGCATTTCGAAGAGCAGGGCGAACACGTGTCGGTGCCGGTGCACGGCAATATCACCGCCAACGAGGCCAGCACGTTATTGCGTATAACCCTGGCCGGGGCAGGGGTGGCGATGCTCCCCAGTTATCAGGCCGGTGACCTGATCCGCAGTGGTGAACTGGTGCGCTTGCTGCCTGCAGCAGAGCCACGACAGATGAACATCTATGCGGTGTACGCCTCGCGCAAGCACATGCCCTCGGCACTGCGCAGCCTGCTGGATTTTCTGGTGCTGCGGTTTCCGGAGGCGCCTGCGTGGGACGTCGGCCTCTGAGGCGATATAAACGCGCTGAATGGCAGCCAATCATGGCAACTTGCGCTGACTGACCTATGCTTTAAACAGCACCGTGTAGATCCGTTCAGAGGTCTGTGCCATGAGTATCAAAACCAGAAAATACCTGACGATTTTCACCCTCTGCGCATTGGCGACTGCGTTGTACGGGACAGCCGCCTATCGCGTTGAGCAAACGCGCATGCAACCGGCGGCGTTCGCCATCAGTTGCCATCAGGACCAATGCGTGCCGCGCACCGGCAGCTTCAGCGCGCTCAGGTAGGCTGCTCGGCCTTCAATTGCTCGCGAAACGCCTTGGGTGAAAACCCGACCCTGCGGCGAAACAGTCGCGAGAAGTTGGTCGGGTCGGAAAAGCCCAGCACCTCGGACATCTCATTGATGGTCATGCTGGTGTAGGTCAACAAGCGCTTGGCTTCCAGCAATTGGCGGTCATGCATGATCTGCAATGCCGGTTGCCCGCCCAATTCCCGACAAGTCCCGTTCAAGTGTGAGACCGAGATGCCCAGCTTGTGGGCCAAATCTTCAATCTTGGGGTGCTCACGGTAATGCTGTTCGACCAGTTGGGTGAAACGCCGAAAATACTCACGACCACGTGGGGCGCGTGGATGACGGCGCTGGATCGCCTGGCGGCTGACCCACACCAGCAGCACGCTGACCAAGGCGTGCAACATCATGTCCCGTGCCGGTTGATCATCGGCGTATTCGTCCTGCAAGCGCACGAACAGGTTGTTCAAGTAGTCGCTGTCCTTGCCCGCAGGATAACTGCCGAGGGTTTGCAGGCCATCGACGGTGTCACCCAATTGCGCCTGCAAATGGCTGACCAGCGGCGCCGAAAGGGTCACCACATAACCCTGCACATCTTCGGAAAAACGAAAGCCATGCACGCACAGTGGCGGCAGCACTTGCAGGCTCGCTTCATTGAGGGTGGTGCGCTGGCCTTCGATTTCCAGTTGTGCCTGGCCTTTGTGCACATACAGCAGTTGGCACAGATCCGCGTGCCGGTGGGGCTGGATTTCCCACTGGTATTCCCGACTGCGCCGGGAAATGGTTTCGCAGTGCAACAAATCGGGCGTCGGCCACTGCTGGCTTTCCCCGTAAAGCTTGAAGACCGGAATCGCGGTTTTGGTCATGGTTTCAATCCGATACTCAGGATAATGGTTCGGTAATCGCCCCGATTGGCGAAAAGCGCAGGCTTTGACGCAGTTTTCACCTTCTTATGCGGTTCGCTCAAGTGAAAAATGTCAGCCACAATTCCACTAACAACTCTTTCACTCGATACGTTCGGGTAAAGCGTGAAGGCCATAAAAATAATGAAAACCCTGAAAACCCAAGTCGCCATTATTGGCGCCGGTCCGTCTGGATTGCTGCTCGGCCAGCTGCTGCACAACGCTGGTATTCAAACCCTTGTTCTAGAGCGCCAGAGCGCCGATTACGTGCAGGGGCGCATCCGTGCCGGGGTGTTGGAGCAGGGCATGGTTGACCTGTTGCGCGAAGCCGGGGTGAGCCAACGCATGGATGTTGAAGGGTTGGTGCACACAGGTTTTGACATTGCCCTTAATGACCAACTTATCCCAATCGATCTCAAGGCATTGACCGGTGGCCAATCGGTGATGATCTACGGCCAGACCGAAGTCACCCGCGACCTGATGGCCGCCCGCGCAGCCGCCGGCGCTACCACGCTGTACGAGGCGTGCGACGTACAGCCCCATGATCTGAAAAGTGATCGACCCTGGCTGACGTTCAATCACCAAGGCCAAGCCTATCGCCTGGAGTGCGATTACATCGCCGGTTGCGATGGCTTCCATGGCGTCGCCCGCCAGTCGATTCCGGCGCAGGCTTTGAAGGTATTCGAGCGGGTCTATCCCTTCGGTTGGCTGGGGGTGCTCGCCGATACGCCGCCGGTACACGCCGAGCTGGTGTATGCCAAACACCCACGGGGTTTTGCCCTGTGCAGCATGCGCTCACCGACGCGCAGCCGTTATTACCTGCAAGTGCCGCAGGACGAGGCTGTGGAGGATTGGTCGGATGAGCGTTTCTGGGATGAACTGAAAACCCGCTTGCCCGGTTCATTGGCGCAGCAGTTGGTGACCGGCCCATCGATTGAAAAAAGTATCGCGCCGCTGCGCAGCTTCGTGGTGGAACCCATGCAGTACGGGCGCCTGTTCCTGCTTGGCGATGCCGCGCATATTGTCCCGCCCACCGGCGCCAAGGGGTTGAACCTGGCGGCCAGTGACGTGAGCACGTTGTTCCGGATCTTGCTCAAGGTGTACCGCGAAGGACGCCTGGACTTGCTGCAAAAGTACTCGGCTATCTGCCTGCGCCGGGTATGGAAAGCCGAGCGGTTTTCCTGGTGGATGACCTCGATGCTGCATGAGTTTCCCCAAGCGGACGCCTTCAGCCAGCGCATTGCCGAGAGTGAGCTGGACTATTTCATCCACTCGGATGCCGGGCGCAAAACCATTGCAGAAAATTACGTCGGGCTTGCTTATGAGCCTATCGAATAGCCTGCTATCGTATTGAGCATTCCCGCGGGCGATCTTGTCCTGCGGGCCTTGTTCGAAGGTTCTGCCGTGACTCACCTCAATCAGCCCGCCCCAACCGTTCCCGCCGTGCGCAGTATTCTTTCTGCGCTGATGATGGCGATCTTCCTCGGCGCACTGGACCAGACCATTGTGGCGGTGTCCATGCCGGCCATTTCCGCGCAGTTTCATGACGTCAACCTGCTGGCCTGGGTGATTTCCGGCTATATGGTGGCGATGACCGTGGCGGTGCCGATCTACGGCAAGCTTGGCGATCTGTATGGGCGCCGGCCCATGATGCTGATCGGCATGGGCGTGTTTACCCTGGCGTCGCTGTTTTGTGGCATGGCGCAAAGCATGGAGCAATTGGTGCTGGCGCGGATTCTCCAGGGCATCGGTGCCGGCGGGATGATTTCAGTGAGCCAGGCAATCATTGGCGACATTATTCCTCCCCGCGAACGGGGACGTTATCAGGGGTATTTCAGCAGCATGTACGCGGTGGCCAGCGTGGCGGGGCCGGTGCTGGGCGGCTATATGACCGAGTACCTGTCGTGGCGCTGGGTGTTTTTGATCAACCTGCCGCTGGGTGCCGGCGCCTGGTACGTGGCCCATCGCACTCTGGTGGGGCTGCCGGTGCCGCAGCGCAAGCCGATCATCGATTACCTCGGCACGGTGCTGATGATCGTCGGCCTCACCGCCTTGTTGCTGGGTATCACCGAAATCGGCCAGGGCCATTCGTGGCGTGACGATCAAGTGCTGGGGTTGTTGGCCTGCGCACTGTTGGCGTTGAGCGTGTTTGTGTGGCACGAACGCCGCGCGCGCGAACCGCTGCTGCCCATGCACTTGTTTGCCAACCGCAATGCGGTGTTGTGTTGGTGCACGATTTTTGTCACCAGCTTCCAGGCGATTTCCCTGACCGTGCTGATGCCCCTGCGTTACCAGACCGTGACCGGCGCCGGTGCCGACAGTGCGGCCCTGCACTTGCTGCCCTTGGCGATGGGCTTGCCGATGGGCGCGTATTTTGCCGGGCGCATGACGTCGGTGACTGGCCGCTATAAACCGATGATCCTGAGCGGCGCGGTGTTGAGCCCGCTGGCGATTCTCGGCATGGCCTACAGCGCGCCCCAGGCGGTGGTGCTCACCAGCGTATTCATGCTGTTGTGCGGCATTGCCGCCGGTATGCAGTTCCCGACCTCGCTGGTGGGTACGCAGAATTCGGTAGAGCAACGGGATATCGGTGTGGCCACCAGCACCACCAACCTGTTCCGCTCCCTGGGCGGGGCAGTGGGGGTGGCTTGCATGTCGGCGTTGCTGCTGGCGCTGTTGCACGACTCCAGTTTCGCCCATTTGACGAGCGCCGCACTGGTGGCCGAAGGCAGTTCTGGCAACGTGCTGCTTGACGGCCTCAACGCCGCACCCGGCCCGGCGCAGGATGCGTTGCGCGGGGAGTTGGCGGTGACGTTCCGGCATTTGCTGATGGTGAGTGCGGCAGTGTCGCTGCTGGGGTTGGCGGCTGCGATCGTGATGCCGAACCGGGTGCTGCGTGGTCGGGAAGACAAAGCCCGCTAGGTCCAACTGAATGTAGGAAACCAAATGTGGGAGGGGCGGCGCGACGATTCGACTTGCTCCCACAGTTTGATTGCATTTCAAGTCAGGTCAGGGGCTGTAATATCCCACCGCAACCATGAAATGCCCGCTTTTGCGCACATAAGCGTGCTTGTTCTCGACCTTACCCGTCACCGGGTTTTTCCAGCGGTATTTGTATTCGCCCTGGTCCTGCTCGGCCATCATCTTGAGGATCGGCACACCCACCGGTTTGCCATCCGGGTCCTTGATCTTGGCAAAGTCGGTGTTGATCAGGCGCAGGTTGGTGCCGTGGGCGACGTAGCGTCGCGTGTTCAGGTCTACCACGAACACGTACAGGTCATCTTGCAAGAAGCCGCCCTGCAAGGAGTTGATCGCCTTGAGCGTGCCGGTTTCATCCTTGACCAGCGCTTCCACCGCCTTGTTGCGCAGCGCCCGTGCCTGTTCTGGCGTGGCGCGCGGCAAGTAATAACCGACCGCCAGGATGCGTTCGCCCACCCGCTGATAAAACACATGCTTATGTTCGACCTTGCCGTCGTTCCAGTTCTGCCAGCGATAGTCAGCCTGCTGGATACCCTGGCTTTCCGGCACGCTCAAGGCTTGTTTGAACGAGGCTTGCAGGTCGGGCCCGAGTACCTCGGACACGTCGCGACCGATCAGTGCGGAGGAGGGCCCGCCACTGGCCAACAGTACGCCTTGGGTATTGACCACAAACACATAACGGTCCTGGTCGATGAATTCGCCCTGACGGCTGAAGGCGGCGAACGCCTTGTCACCTTGCTTGTGGTAGTACGCCAAGGCCTTTTCCAGCAGGGCCTTGGCGGCTTGGGCATCCGCTTCCTGTGCCGTGGCGGCATGCACCTGGCTGCAACACAATAGCAGCAGCCAGGTGAATCGGAGCAGTCTCTTCATTTACCGTCCCTCGTTCTTGTTGGTGTGCCAAGAGCGTAGACGGTTGGCGGCAAATCAGAAGGGTTTAGTGGGCAGGTATTTGCCGTCCAGGGTGATGACCGCACGGGAGCCGCCGTCCGGGTCTTCGACTTTCTTGATGTCCAGCTTGAAGTTGATGGCGCTGATGATGCCGTCGCCGAATTGCTCATGCACCAGGGCCTTCAAGGTAGAGCCGTAGACCTGCAGCATTTCGTAGAAACGGTACATGGTTGGATCGGTCGGCACACCGCTGGGGAAACTGCCGCGCAGTGGGACGCTTTGCAGCAGGCGGCTGGCGTCCTGGTCGAGGCCGAGTTTGTCGCACACGATGTCGGCCGCCTCCTTGGGCAGTGGGTGCTGGCCGAGCAGGGCGGCGGTGACGAACGCCAGGCTCAGGCCGGTTCCATCGGTGAGGTCCTGCCATGATAGATTTTTGCGTGCCTTGAGGTCGATAACGGTATCGGCCAGGGCCAGGCGCGGGGTTTGGGCGAATTGGGATTGCAACATGGTGATTTCCTCTCGGGTGGTTAAGGTTCAGGCAGCGTGGGCGCGGGTGGCTGGATGGTCGAGCAGGGAGACGAAACGCCCGGTGCGACCGTCCAGCGCGTCGATGCCACCGGTTTCGATGTCATACACCCAGCCATGCAGGTTCATCCGGCCTTGTTCCAGGGCCAGCGCAACGCTGGGGTGAGTCTTGAGATTAGCCAGTTGGGCGACCACGTTTTCGCGCACCAATGAATCCAGGCGCGCATCGTCCGAGACATGCGTACGGGATGCATTGATCACCTTGGCTGACTCGGCATGACGCAACCAGTTGGCCACGGCCGGCAGATGGTCCAGGCACTTGCAGGTGGAAATGGCAGTCATGGCGCCGCAGTCCGAATGCCCGCAAATCACAATGTCGCTGACCCCGAGTACCGCCACCGCATATTCAACCGTGGCCGACACACCACCCGGCTCGGGGCCGTAGGACGGCACGATATTGCCGGCATTGCGGATCACGAACAGATCGCCGGGTTCCTGCTGGGTCAGAAGCTCCGGTACGACACGGCTGTCGGAGCAGGACACGAACAAGGTGCCGGGGTTCTGTGTGGTCGCCAGGTGCTTGAACAAGTCGCTGCGTTGGGAAAAGGCTTCACGTTGGAATTTGCGGAAGCCATCGATGAGATGCTGCATGGTGGTTCTCCTTGCGTCGCTGATGGGGCAAGGATGGAAGTTTTCGGCTATAGCGTCCAAGACCGGTTTATGATGCTGTCCATAAGTCATGCCTATAGCTGGAGCGCTGTCGATGCTGCTGCGTCATATCCGTTACTTGCTCGCCGTTGCCGAGCATCGCAACTTCACTCGCGCCGCCGAAGCGCTGCATGTATCGCAGCCGACCCTCTCACAACAGATCAAACAGCTGGAAGAAAGCCTCGGCGCGCCGCTGCTCGACCGCTCCGGGCGCAGTATCAGCCTGACCGATGCGGGGCAAGCCTATGTGCGCTTTGCGCGGCTGGCCTTGCAGGACCTGCAGGCCGGCAGCCGCGCCATACACGATGTGCAGGACCTCAGCCGCGGGCAGTTGCGACTGGCCATGACGCCGACCTTCACCGCCTACCTGATCGGCCCGTTGCTGGCGCGATTCAATACGCTGTACCCGGGCATCACCCTCAGCGTCGAGGAGTTGACCCAGGACCGTATCGAAGCTGCACTGGGCGAAGACCTGCTGGATATCGGTATCGGATTTACCGGCGAACATGGGCCGGACATTGAGTGCGAGGGGCTGTTTGTCGAACAACTGAGCGTAGTGGTCAGTGCCAGCCATCCCCAATTGAGCCGACTCGTTTGGCTTGAACAACCCCTGGTGCTGCTGAACACGAGCTTCGCTACCCGCCGCCATATCGATGATTACTGCCGCGGGCAAGGTGTGAAACCATTTATCGCCATGGAAGCCAACTCCATCAGCGCAATCATCGAAATCGTCCGCAACACGTCACTGGCAACCGTCCTGCCCCAAGCACTGGCCGAGGCGCAGACGGGGCTGCACGCCGTGACCATCGACCCACCGCTGCCGCAGCGTACTGCCGCACTCTTGAGCCGCAAGGGCGCCTACCGCAGCGCCGCGTGCAGGGCGTTCGTCGAGCTGATGTGGGAGGGGGCTTGCTCCCGATAGCGGAGTGTCAGTTAACAATTTTTTGGCTGATCCACCTATATCGGGAGCAAGCCCCCTCCCACATTTGGATCTCGGTGCGCCAGACAGGCCGTCATGGCAGCAAATTCAAGGCGCAGCCAACCACTGGCTGACAATCCCCGCATACCCCCCGGTCGCCACGCTCAAGTGCAACCACTGATCCACATAACTCTTCCAGGCCACATCATCGCGAGGTAACAGGAAGGCTTTTTCACTGTACTGCATCGGCCGCTCAGGATTGACCGCACACAACCCCGGCTTGAGCTTCTGCTGATACCGCGCCTCGCTGGCATCGGTAATCATCACATCGGCCTTGCCCGCCAGCAGCTCATCAAAAATCGTCACATTGTCATGCAGGCGAATCTGTGTCTGGCCCAGGTGGGCACGGGCAAACACTTCATTGGTGCCACCTGCCGGCTCGATCACCCGCACCTGTGGCTGGTTGATCTGCTCAACCGTTTGGTAGCGCTGCACATCGGCGCAGCGCACCAGTGGGATCTTGCCGTCAACCCCCAGCGATTGGCTGAAGAACGCCTTTTTCTGCCGCTCCAACGACACCGAAATCCCACCCACGGCGATGTCGCACCGTTGGGCGAGGAAGTCCGGCATCAGGGTTTTCCACGTGGTGGGCACCCACTTGATCGTGGTGTTGAGGCTCTTGGCCAGGGACTCGGCCATGGCAATGTCGATACCTTCATAATGGCCATCGGCGCGCAATGAGGTGTAGGGCTTATAGTCACCCGTTGTGCAAACGGTCAGGGTGCCGCGCTGGATCACCTCGTCAAGACGTGACGGGACAGTGTCGGCCTGGGCGATGTTTACCAGGCTTGCCAGCACACAGAGGGCCAGAGGAGCTTTCATGGGGGCGAGTCCTTGGGGCACGGTCGGGGCGCCCATTATTTCCAGCGCCGGGCAGGGTGGCAAGGCGTGGGGAATGTTTAGCCAAACTGTACCCAAACTCCATCAAGCCTGAATTTAACCGCCTATCCAGGCGTGTGACGCTCGGGGTTCTCTATTTCTGTGATCCGCGCATGGACGGTTGCCCCGACACTCACGCCGCGACACTGCCTTCTGCACTTGCGTTCTGGGCCTTGTTCCATTGTCGACACGCGCGCCCGCCAGACACCTCTTTTCTACGTTGATCCACCCCCACGGATGACGTGCACCTGTGCCCATCTGCATCTGCCCGACCCAAACGTATGAGAATTGCCATGAGTGTCTTTGCCCGCCTGCACGAAGCCCGAACCTTCCTTGAGCAGAACCCCGACATTGAGATGTTCGAGCTGTTTATCCTCGACAACAACGGCGTACCCCGCGGCAAGCTGCTGCACCGCGACGAACTGCTGGCGGTGTACGAAACCGGTCGGCCACTGCCCAGCACCATTCTCGGCCTGACCATCAATGGCGATGACGTAGAAAACTCAGGGCTGGTGTGGGAAGTCGGCGATATCGACTGCCGCGCCTACCCGATCAGTGGCAGTTTGCAGCGTATGCCCTGGCGTTTGATCCCCACCGCGGCGGTGCAAGTCAGCATGCACCCCACACAAGGCTTGCCCGCTACCGTGGCCGACCCTCGGCATTTGCTCGCCAAGGTCATCGATGCACTCAAAGCCGATGGCTATTACCCAGTGATGGCGGCAGAGCTGGAGTTCTACCTGCTCGACCAGAAGCCCGACGGCAACGGTCGTCCGCAACCGGCACGGGATATGGACGGCAATCGCCCGCGTTCGACCCAGGTCTATGGCCTGCGCGAACTGGAGCAGATCGAGCCGTTTCTC
The DNA here is from genome assembly GCF_019891455.1 of Pseudomonas sp. P867. Classification (NCBI taxonomy): domain Bacteria; kingdom Pseudomonadati; phylum Pseudomonadota; class Gammaproteobacteria; order Pseudomonadales; family Pseudomonadaceae; genus Pseudomonas; species Pseudomonas sp. P867. The sequence continues at coordinate 104,373 of NZ_JAFLXB010000010.1, forward strand.
GCCGACCTTTATAGCGCCTGCAAGCTGCAAGGTATTCCGGCGCGAACGGCCATCTCCGAGTACGCCCCGGGCCAGGTGGAAATTACCCTTGAACATCGCACTGATGCTTTACAGGCGATGGACGAAGCGGTGCGCTACAAACGCCTGGTCAAGGGCGTGGCCCACAAGCACGGGATGGCCGCATGTTTTATGGCCAAGCCGTTCGACGACCTGGCCGGCACCGGTATGCATATGCACGTCAGCCTGGCCGATGCCCAGGGCAATAACCTGTTCGCCAGCGAGGCGGCTGATGGCACGCCACTGCTGCGCCAGGCGGTGGGCGGGATGCTGAGTACGTTGCTCGATTCGCTGCTGATGTTCTGCCCCAACGCCAACTCCTATCGGCGTTTCCAAACCAACAGCTATGCACCCCTGGCTGCCACCTGGGGCGTGGACAACCGCACCGTCAGCCTGCGCGTGCCCGGTGGCCCGGCCAGTTCCCGGCATATCGAGCACCGCATCTGCGGCGCCGATGCCAACCCTTATCTGGCGGCCGCCGCGATCCTGGCCGGCATCCATCGCGGCATTCGCGAGCAACGCGACCCTGGCGCCCCGGTGGAAGGAAACGGTTATGCCCAGGCCAAGGAGCTGTTGCCCACTGACTGGCTGAACACCCTGCGTGCGCTTGAGGCTTCACGATGGGCAAAGGATGCGTTTGGCAGTGAATTCCTTGGTGTTTACCTGGCAGTCAAACGTGCCGAATATCGCCAGTTCATGGGCGAGGTCGGCGAGCAGGATTGGCGCTGGTACCTGCATCAGGCGTGACGGAGTTTACGGTGGCGGCTTTCGACCTTTTTTTCACGTTGCAGTGGTTAAGCTGGGAATCAAGGTCGTTCACTACCGTTTTACCCACATGAGCCCGTGATGTCGCCACAACCTCCATCCCCCATCGAGACTGAATTCACCGAGCGCTGTGACCGTGAGCATGCCAGGGTGTGCGGTGATCCGCGTCCGCCAAGGCTGTTGCAGCGCTTGGCCGCGTGGCGGGATGCGCGGCTGGTACGCCATGCGCTGAAGGTCGCGGGTGAGCCAGGGCTTATCCTTGACCTGGCCTGTGGTTCGGGGCGCTTCTGGCCGGTGCTGGCCGAGCACGTCAACCGGGTGATCCTCGCCTCTGACAACTCCCAGGCCATGCTCGACCACGCGCGCACCCATCACCCGGGCACGTTGCTAAAACGTGTCAAAACCTTCCAGGGCTCGGCGTTTTCGATTGGCCTTTCGGCGAACGCGGTAGACTGTATTTTCTGCCTGGAGTTGTTTCGCCATGTGCCCAGCAGCGATGTGCGATTAATGTTGTTGCGCGAGTTTCACCGCGTCAGCCGCGACACGGTGATTGTTTCCGTAAGCGCGGGTACACCGGTAGAGGATGAGTTTCGTCAGGCGGGCTTCAAGGTTCTGAATTACCAGGAGTTCCTGCCGGGCTCCAAACTGTGGTGTGTGTACGTCCTGCGTAAGAGAGGATAACTCCCATATGTCGGACTATTCTTCATCTCCTGTCGGAGTTTTCATGATGGTGTGTGCACTACGGATGCTCGCAAGCCCCTTTCGCGATATATACTGCGCGCCATTCTTCAAGGGAGAGCCGTGTGGCCATCGATATTCACTGGATCTGCGACAACGATAGCCTCGGCCAGCATTGCGCCCAATGGCAGCAGTTGCCATTCGTCGCCCTCGACACCGAATTCATGCGGGTCGACACCTTTTACCCTATTGCCGGGCTGATCCAGATCGGTGATGGCGTACGCGCTTACCTGATCGACCCCCTGACCATCGACAACTGGCAACCCTTGGCCGCTTTGCTGGAGAACCCGGCGGTGATCAAGGTGGTGCACGCCTGCAGCGAAGACCTGGAAGTGCTGTTGCGCCTGACCGGCAGCCTGCCGGCACCGTTGTTCGACACCCAGTTGGCCGCGGCTTACCTCAACCTCGGCTTTTCCATGGGCTATTCGCGCCTGGTGCAAGCCGTGCTGGATATCGAGCTGCCCAAGGGCGAAACCCGTTCGGACTGGCTGCAGCGGCCATTGTCCGAGACGCAGGTCAGCTACGCCGCTGAAGACGCGGTGCACCTGGCCGAGGTCTATATTCGCCTGCGCCCGCAGCTATCGGATGACAAGTACGCCTGGGTCCTGGAAGACGGTGCCGAACTGGTGGCCAACCTGCGCCGCGAAATCGACCCTTTCGAGGTGTACCGCGATGCCAAGCTGGCGTGGAAACTGTCCCGTGCCCAACTTGCCGTGCTGCGTGAATTGTGCGCCTGGCGCGAGCAGCAGGCCCGCGCCCGTGACCTGCCGCGCAACCGCATCATCCGCGAGCATTCGCTCTGGCCGTTGGCCAAATCCCAGCCGGATAACCTGGCCGCGCTGGGCAAGATCGAAGACATGCACCCGCGTACCGTGCGTCAGGACGGCCAGTTCCTGCTGGACCTGATCAAACGTGCCGGTAGCGTGCCGATGGACCAATGGCCTCCCGCCGTGGCCGAACCGTTGCCGGTGGACGCCGCCGCGCTGATCAAGCAACTGCGCGCCCTGGGCCAGACGTTCGCCGAGCGCCTGGAGATGGCGCCGGAACTGATGCTGCGCAAGAAAACCCTCGAAGCCCTGGTCAAAAGTGGCTACCCCGATGGGCCTTACCAATTGCCAGACTCGCTGCGTGGCTGGCGCCGCGAGTTGATGGGCCAGGCGCTGCTCGACAGCCTGGCCAATGCCGGAGAACAGCCTTGAAACGTATTTGTTCCATCTACCGCAGCAAGAAAAAAGACGGCATGTACCTCTACGTGCTCAAAAGCGATGCCCTCGAGCGCGTGCCCGAGCCGTTGATGGAGGCCTTCGGCAAGGCGCATCACGCGTTTGACATGGTGCTGACGCCGGAGCGCAAGCTGTCGCGCGAAGACATCACCGTGGTGCTGGAAAACCTCGACAAACAGGGCTACCACCTGCAAATGCCGCCGGCCGAAGACGAGTACATCGAGCACTTGCCCGAAGAGTTGCTGCGCCGCAACGACCCGATGTGATCGATCAGTGCCCGTGTCAGGGCACAGGCTTTAAATGGAATCGTATTAGACGACGGTGGCCGTAAGGATGCGGGCGGCCGTCTGCATTGTTTTTGAAAGGTTTGAACCATGCGTGTTCTGATTGCTGAACAGGATCACCCGCTCTACGCCCAACTGCTCAAGGAGGCCGCCCCGGACCTTGACGTGCTGACCAGCGGTGACTCGGCCGAACTCTCGCGCCTGGCCGCCGATTGCCCGGTGTGGCTGGGCCAGCCCGATCTGCTGGCGACGCTGCTGCGCCAGGGCCATCAACCGCAGTGGTTGCAATCGACCTGGGCCGGTATCACGCCGCTGCTGGCCGATGGCTTGCCCCGCGACTATCGCCTCACCCGTGCAGTCGGCATCTTTGGCCAGGTCATGGCCGAGTTTGTCCTCACCTATATGCTGGGCCATGAGCGCGAAGTGCTGGCGCGCCTGGTCAGCCAGGTCGAGCGCAAGTGGGACAACCGCATGGGCCAGAGCCTGGCGGGGCGCAAGGCGCTGATTGTCGGCACGGGTGATATTGGCAAAAGCGTGGCTGATTTCCTAGTGCCCTTTGGCGTCAAGCTGTACGGCATCGCCAGTACGGCGCGGGAACAGGCACCCTTTATTGAAGTGGCCGGGCTCGATCAGTTGGGCCGCTTGGTGGGCGAGGTCGATTACGTGATCAACCTGCTGCCCAATACCCCGGACACCCATGACGTGTACAACGCGGCGTTGTTCAAGCAATTCAAGTCGACGGCGCTGTTTATCAACGTCGGGCGCGGCGTGGCGGTGGTGGATGCCGACCTGGTCGAGGCCCTGAAAGAAGGGCATCTGGCCGGCGCGGTGATCGACGTGTGCCGTCAGGAGCCGTTGCCGCAACGCCACCCGTTCTGGACTGCGTGGGGTTTGCTGTTGACTGGGCACAGCTCGGCACCGACCTCGCCGTCGATGATGGTGGCGTTGTTTGTGCAAAACGTGCGCGCCTACCAGGCCAAGCAAGCGCTGCGCGGCGAAGTGGACTTCGACCGGGGCTACTGATCCTTGGCCATGCATCAATCTAAAATGTGAGAGGGGGCTTGCTCCCTCCCACATTGGAGTTGCACTAGGCTTACAGGCTGAAGTCGCCCTCGGACACCAGTTCAGTCAACGGCTTGCGCGGGCTCGGCGCTTCACGGCCTTGCAGGTATTGCGGCAGGTTCGACTTGTCACCCAGCTTACCCACCGCTACGGCCGCGTGCAGCGCATAGCCTTGTGGAATCTTCAGCTCTTTGCGGGTCAGCTCCTGATCGAAACCGGCCATGCCGTGGGTGTGCCAGCCGCTGAGGCTGGCTTGCAGCGCCAGGTGGCCCCAGGCCGAGCCGGTGTCGAAGGTGTGCCACAGCGCCGGGGTTTCTTCTGTAGCGCCGGGGGCGATGAAGTCGGTTTTCGACGCGATGATGACCAGGGCCGACGCATGCTGCGCCCAATTGCGGTTGAACTCATTCAGCAGGCCCAGGAAACGCTCCCAGTCCGGCGTGTCCCGGCGGGCGTAGAGAAACCGCCACGGCTGCGAGTTGTACGCCGAGGGTGCCCAGCGTGCGGCTTCGAAGAAACTCAGCAACGTCTCTTGCGGGATGCTTTCGCCAGTAAAGGCGCGGGGCGACCAGCGTTCGGTGAATTGGGTATGGATCGGGTAATCGGCAACGCGTGGGTTATCGCTCATGGACAGATCCTGATGAAAAAAGCCGGGGTTCAAAACTACTGCGCCAACCCAGGCCTGACAAGTCTTGCAACACCGTCAGTCGTAAGCGCTTGGCCGTAACGGGCTTGGGCACTAGACTGGCGGCCTTTTCACCTTCTGATACTGATGTAGAGCCATGGCCGCCAAAGTCGAACCTTTCTGGATACGCAAAACCCTTGAGCACCTCGACCAGGAGGAGTGGGAGTCGTTGTGCGACGGCTGCGGCCTGTGCTGTCTGCAAAAGCTTGAGGATGAAGACGACAACAGCGTCTATTACACGCGTATCGCCTGCAAACTGCTCGACCTGAAAACCTGCCAGTGCACCGATTACCCCAATCGCCGCGCTTCGGTGCCGGACTGTATCCAGCTCACGCCCGGCCAGGCCGACCAGTTCAAATGGCTGCCGCCAACCTGCGGCTATCGTCTGGTCAGCGAGCGCAAGGATTTGCCGCTCTGGCACCACCTGGTCTGCGGCGATCGCGACGCCGTGCACCATGAACGCATTTCCCAGTCCGGGCGCATGCTCAGCGAAGGCAGCGTGCCAGAGGACGACTGGGAGGATTACCTGATCTTCCGTGCAGGTTGAACAAAGGAGTGTGTATGAAGGTGGCAGCCAAGTTGGCAGCGGCCCTGGTATTGCTGGCCCTGAGCGGGCCGGGCTGGTGTGCGAAGAAGGTTGACCTGGATTATCACGTCAAGCTGCTGCCCCAGAGCGAGCAGGCCGAGGTGCGCGTCAGCCTGTCCCAAGGCTCGGCGGTGCGCAGCCTGGACTTTGACCTGGGCCGCAGTGGTGATTACAGCGACTTCAAGGCCGACGGCCAATGGCAAGTCACGGGCAGCCGTGGTGTGTGGCAGCCCAGCGCCGACAAGGCCAGCCTGATCTACCGCGTGCGTCTGACCCACGCGCGCAAGCCGGGCACCTTTGACACACGGGCCACGCCCAATTGGGCATTATTGCGCGGTGAAGACCTGGTGCCGGCTGCGCGCCTGGACCAGCAAGATGGCATTGAATTGGTATCGCGCCTGATGTTCGAACTGCCCGCGGGCTGGAAGAGCGTCGAAACTGCCTGGCCGCGCATTGGCAAAAACAAATTCCGCATCGACAACGTGTCCCGCCTGTTCGATCGCCCCACCGGCTGGATGCTCGCCGGTAACCTCGGCAGCCGTCGCCTGCGCCTGGGTGAAACCGAGGTCACCGTGGCCTCGCCAAAGGGGCAGGGCATGCGCCGCATGGACGTGCTGACGCTGCTGACGTTCGTCTGGCCGCAGGTGGACGCTGCGTTCCCACGCCATCCCGCCAAATTATTGATCGTCGGCGCGAGTGACCCGATGCGCCGCGGAGCCTGGGCGTCGCACGATTCGATCTACCTCAACAGCCGTACGCCACTGGTCAGCGAAAATGGCGGCAGCCCGTTGTTGCGCGAGGTGGTGCAGGCCATCGGGCGCTTCAACGACCACGACAGCAGTGACTGGATCAGCGAGGGCCTGGGGGAGTATTACGCGATTGAACTGGTGCGACGTGCGGGGGGCCTCACCGATGAGCGTTATGCGGCGATCCAGGCGCGCCTGGCCAAAGAAAGCAAGGCGGTCACCACGCTGAGGGGCGAGCAAATCGGCAGCGCTGGTGTAGCGCGGGCAGTACTGGTGTTGCAGGACCTGGACCGCGAGATCCGCGTGAAAACCCACAACAAGCGCTCCCTGGATGATCTGGCGCAGGCGGTGATGCGGGTGAACAGCATCAACACCAAAGAGTTCGTTCAGTTGGCTGAAAGTGTAATCGGCGAATCGTCGGTGGTACTGGATAGCAAGCTGCTGCGCTGATCCCAAGCCCTGTGCAATTCAAAATGTGGGAGGGGGCAAGCCCCCTCCCACATTTTGAATCTCCAGCATGTCCAAGACTTAGGTCAGGCTTTGGGTTTTACAGCCTTCTCAGCCGCCACTTCCGCCTTGGTCTTCAAATTCTTCAATTCTTCCCCGGCCCGCTCGATCTTCGTGCGCACGCTGTTCATTTCCTGGCGACCCTGCTCCAGCTTGTCTTTGAGCGAACTGTGCCCGGTAAAGCCACGGGCCAGTGCCACGCCGCCAATCGCCACCTGGATCAGCCCGAAAATCCCGCCGCGGCGCAGGCCTTTGCCGACCATCATCACGCCGCCCGCCACTGAGCCGATGCGCTCCCAGCCATGCACGTTCTGGGTAGGCTGAGGCTTCAACGGTGTGGCTTCGATGATAGGTTGCAAAATTTTGCTGTCGCTCATGATCTGTCTCCAACAAGGGCTAGTGTTACTAGCTGACTGCGCGCAGGTGCCGGATGTTCCCGCAGAATCAGTACTTGGGGCCCGAACGGGTATTGTTGCCCTTGGCCAGGCGGTCGTAGAGCACCACATTGACGGTGGCCGCCAGGTTCATGCAACCCGTGGTGGGGATGTACACCACATCTTCGCACCAGTCGCGGATCTCCTTGTCCAGGGAGCCGTCCTCGGGGCCGAAGATATACAGCGCGCGGTCGGGGTGGGTGTATTCAGGCAGCGGGCGGGCACCTTCCACCAGTTCCACGGCAACCGGGATGCAGCCCAGGGGCAGGATCTTCTTCAGGTCGTCGATGCCGATCAGCGGAATGTCGTGGTGGACCTTCTTGGTGTCGGTGATGAAATCCCGGGCGCGCTCGTAGCGCACGCCGGTGTAGAACACCGAGGCCACGCCGTAGCAACCGGCGGCACGCATCACCGAGCCGACGTTTTCGGGGGATTTTGGGTTATACAGACCGATGCAGCTGTAGCGTTTATTGCCCACGGGGAAGGGTGCCTTGGAGAAAAACGGCGATTATACGGCCTGGGGGTATGCAGTGCTTGGGCGATCGTCATCGCGGGCAAGCCCTGCTCCCACAGGGGAATGCATTCCAAATGTGGGAGCTGGCTTGCCTGCGATGAGGCCAGTACAGACAAGGACGATCTTCAGTCGTCTTTCTTCATCAACCCCGCCAGCGCCGCAAACGGATTGTGCGTCGCCTTGGCAATGCTCGGGCTGCTGGTGGAGCCTTCGCCGAAATACTGCTGGTCGGTGTAGCGCGAGTGTTCGTTGTCGTGGCAGTACAGGCACAGCAATTCCCAGTTGGAGCCGTCCTGGGGATTGTCATCATGATTATGGTTGCGGTGGTGTACGGTCAGTTCACTCAAACGCTTGCCGGCGAATTCACGGGCGCAGCGACCGCACACGTGGGGGTACATCTTCAAGGCTTTGTCGCGGTAGCCCATTTCGCGGTCGCGCTGGGCATCGGCGAGGATGCGGTCCAGCTTGGCGGTGTGGGAGGGCGGGTTGGTCGAGCTCATCATGGCTCCTGGCTATTTGGTGGGTCACGGATAAGGTTGATTCTAGCCGCTTACGCTGAAAATCACCCCTAGGGATTGCTTCACTGACTGATAAGGATTTGAAATTTATGCGTCTGTATTCATGGACTATCGGGCTTGTGCTCTGTGTGGTTACCGCTCAGGCCCAGGCGTTGTCGACGCCGCAGCCCGGGCAGGTGATCGAGGTGGCCCTGGAGCAATTGCACCCCACCCAGGCCGTGGTGGGTTTCGACCAGATCTACTACAGCCTCGGGCTGTTCGCCGACAAGCCGGCCAAGGCTTTCGATGAATACTGCGAAACCAACGGCCAGGGCGAGGCTGACCAGGTGCCGAAAAACGCCGAGCTGCTAAGGCCCGGCAGCTTTACCTGCAAGCACCCGGTCGGCACCTACCCGCAGGATATGAAAACCGTGGTGGTGGGTCCCGGCGGCCAGCTTTACCTGACCGATGGTCATCACAGTTTCACTACCTTGTGGGAAACACCCGGCGCTGGCCCGCGCTTGAAAATGTGGGTCAAGGTCACCGACGACTTCAGTTCCAGCCCCAACCTCGCCACGTTCTGGCAGCGGATGGAAGCGGCCCGCAAGGTCTGGCTCAAGGACAACCGGGGCCAGGCGTTACCAGCGGAGCAACTGCCGGCGCACCTGGGCTTCAAGAACCTGCAGGACGACACGTTCCGCAGCCTGGTGTATTTCACCCGTAAGGCCGCGTACGGCAAGCCAAACGAGGGTGCGATTGCGCCGGAATTTCTCGAGTTCTACTGGGGCAACTGGCTGCGCACGCAGATTGATCTGGGCCAGTACAACCTGAACAAGAAGGGCGGCTACAAGGGTGCCATCGAGGCTGTCGCCAAGCGCATGGTCAGCCTGGCGCCGGGGGCAATGGTCGGCGACAGCGGTTTCACTGCCGGGCAGTTGGGTGGTATGACCCAGCTGGATCAAAAGGAGTTGGAAAAGACCTTCGACAAGAAAGTGCCGTACGTGATCGATTACCGCAAATCCAGAGACTGAAGCAGTACCAAATGTGGGAGGGGGCTTGCTCCCGATAGCAGTGTGTCTGCTAAGGATAGGCAAGCTGACACACCACTATCGGGAGCAAGCCCCCTCCCACATTTGACCGATGGTGATTCAGCCCTTGAGCTTTTCTGCAATCCAGATGGTATGCCGCGTGCCTTTATTGCCATGGGCGAACACCTGAACCTCTTCAGCCTTGAAGCCGGCCTTGCGCAGTTTGTCGCTGAACAGCTTATCGGCACTGGCCGACCACACGGCGAGCACGCCCTTGGGCCGCAGGGCTTTGGCGCAGGCGGCCAGGCCACCGGCGGAATACAGCCAGCTGTTGGCCTTTTGCGTAAGCCCCTCGGGACCGTTGTCGACGTCAAGCATGATCGCGTCGAAGCCCTGGGGCTCGGCCTGTAGCACCTTGGCCACATCTTCCAGACGAATCACCGTGCGCGGGTCCTGCAAGGGGCACCCGGATTTTTCTCCCAGTGGCCCACGGTTCCATTCCACGACGCCCGGCACCAGTTCGGCCACCACCACTTCGGCAGTCTTGCCCAAATGCTTGAGTGCTGCGGCCAAGGTAAAGCCCATGCCCAAGCCGCCGATCAGCACGCGTGAGTTCGGGCGACCGGCGACCTTGCGGCAGGGAATCTCCGCCAGGGCGTCTTCGGAACCGTGCATGCGCGTGTTCATCAACTGGCCGCCGTCACCGCCCTGGATCTTGATGACGAAGTCCTCGCCGTACTCGAACAGGCACAAGGCGCCGCCGTTGTCGGGGATCGGAGTAGTGTCCAGCAGAACGAAACGTTTCATGGAAATCTCATTGGGAAGGGCATTCTTGCGCAGTTGGGAGTAGCCTTAAGGCATTCCGGTCAGGCCATGGAGCCATCGATGAAGTGCAGCATTCTAACGGTCATTGTATTGAGCGCGCTCATATCCGCTGCGGCGCAGGCTCAGGAGTTGCAAACCGTACCGGTCGCGCCCGCACCAACCCCAGGCGCGCCGGGCACGCCGACCCCGACGTTGTACCCTCAAGTCAGCCCGCCCGCCACGCCCAAGACGAACGGTACGCCACCGTTGGTGCCCATCGTGTTGCCCACGCCGCCCAAGGACCAGACTGTCCCCGGCTTGCAGCAGAACGACAGCAAGCCGAAGACGCCCGGCGGTTAAAACAGTCAAGGCGGTCCTGCGTTCAGACAGGACCGCTCCATCAAGTGCTTAGATCAGCCCGAGCGCCTTGAACACGAACGCATATTCGAGCGCTACGTCACGCAATTCCTGGTAGCGCCCGCTCATGCCGCCATGGCCGGCGCCCAGCTCGGTCTTGAGCAGTAACAGGTTGTCTGAAGTGGCGGTATCGCGCAGCTTGGCCACCCACTTGGCGGCCTCCCAATACTGCACGCGGCTGTCGTTGTAGCCGGCAATCACCAGCATGGCCGGGTACGCCTGGGCGCTGACGTTTTCGTATGGCGCGTAAGCCTTGATGCGCGCATACACTTCGGGTTCCTCGGGGTTGCCCCATTCGTCGTACTCGGTGATGGTCAGCGGTAGCTCCGGATCGAGCATGGTGTTGAGCACATCGACAAACGGCACTTCGGCAATCGCCGCCTGGAACAGTTCCGGGCGCTGGTTGAGCACCGCGCCAATCAACAGGCCGCCGGCACTGCCGCCACTGATCGCCAGTTGCCTGGAAGTGGTCAGCCCCTCGGTGATCAGGTGTTCGGCGCAGGCGATAAAATCGCTGAAGGTATTCTGTTTGTGTTCCTGCTTGCCGTTGCGGTACCAGGCTTCACCCAGCTCACCGCCGCCGCGCACATGGGCGATGGCAAACGCGACCCCTCGGTCCAGCAAGCTCAGGCGTGCGTGGGAGAACCATGGGTCCAGGCTTGAGCCGTAGGCACCGTAGCCGTACAGATACAGCGGGGTGGGTTTACCCAGTTGATCACGCTTGACCACCAGGCTGATGGGCACTTGGGTGCCGTCGGCAGAGGTGGCCCACAGGCGCTGGCTGACGTAGTCGTCGGCGTTGAATGTGCCGAGTACCGGGGTTTCCTTGAGCACCACCTGCGCGCCGCTTGCCAGCTCTAGCTGACGCACCTGGGCGGGACGGTTCAGGGCCTCATAGCGTAGGCGGATGTTGTCGCTTGGAAATTCCAGGCTGTTTTGTACGTAGAGGCTGTAGGCGGCGTCGGGTAATTCCACGCGATAAGCCGGTACGCCCTCGGGGTGCACCTCGATGACCGGCAGGCCGCCGATGCGCAGGCTCAATGTCATGGCGCTGGCGTTCAGGCTCACGCCGTCGAGCATGACTTCGTCGCTGTGAGGGATCAGGTTCTGCCAGTCGGCCTCGGTAGGCGGCGTACCGGTATCGGCGGCGAGGTAGAGCGCGTAGTTGATGCCGTCGCGGTTGCTGCGAATAAACCAGGTCCACTCGCCGTTACGCTTGCCGTGGTCGACATCGTATTCGTGGTCCTCGACGCGCGGCGCCAGGCAGGTGAAGGCCAGGTGCGGCTGATCGGCATCCAGTGCCCAGATCTCACTGGTGGTCTTGCTGCCCAGAGCCAGCAGCAGTTGGCGCTCGGAGCTGGAACGGTAGCAGTGCAGGAAGAAACGGCCATCGGGCTCGTGGAACACTTCCTGCGCCGCCGTACCGTCCAGACGGTAGCGATACAGCTTGTGCGGGCGATGGGTGTCGTCGAGTTCGCCGAAGAACAGCGTCAAGCTGTCATTGGCCCAGGTCATGCTGCCGTCGCAGTTGTCGAACGCCAGTTCGCTGACCTTGTCGGTGGCCAATTCCTTCACGTACAGGGTGTAGATCTCTTCACCGCTGGTGTCGAGGCTGTAGGCCAGGCGCTGGTGGTCGGGGCTGATGCTGAACGCGCCGAGGGAGAAAAAGCCGCCATTGGCCAAGACGTTCGGGTCCAGCAGCAGTTCTTCGCTGCTCTCGTCCACCTGGTTGCTGTCATCGGCCGGGCGGCGGCAGCGATAGTGGCGTGCGTATTCGTCACCGGCGGTGGTGCGGGTGTAGTACAGGTACGGGCCCCAGGGGGAGGGCAGGGACAGATCGGTTTCGAGGATGCGGCCCTTGATCTCTTCGAACAGCGTTTCGCGCAAAGCCTGCTGGTCGGCGAGTTGGGCTTCCTGCCAGGCGTTTTCCGCCTTGAGGTAATCGAGCACTTCAGGGGTGTCGCGCTCCTGCAGCCAGGCGTAGGGGTCTGCGCCTGGGGCCTTGCGGGCAATCGGAGCGGTGGAAATAGGCATGGATAATTCCCTATCTGGCGGACGGTGGCCGGCATTGCAGCCGCGACACGCAAAAGCCGTTATCATAGCCGCCTCTTTGCCAGCCTTGCCATGGACACCATGACCGAGAACGACTATCTGACCGCTTGGGGCCTCTACGCCTTCGCCGCTTTGGGCTGCCTGTTAGTGTGGTGGCGCATGACCCGCTGGGTCTGGCGCTGGCTGCGCGAGCCGCTGCAATTGCTGATGGCGGTGCTGTTACTGAGCCCGACCATCGTCGACCCGGTCAAGACCCAGTTTGCGCCGGCCGTGGCCATTACCGCCCTGGACCTGGTGCTCAAGGTCGGCAACAACGCCTGGCGGGCGATCTCCGATCTGTTCATGTACACGATGATCGTGTTTGCCCTGTACATCGTGTTTGTGCTGATCCGCTGGCCCATCGAACGCGCGGCCAGCGCTCGCCGTGAGCGCAAGGCTGCTGCAGATGCCGCCTTGGCCGCCGAGCCGGAAGACGACGAACCGTTCCGTCGCCCGGCGCCTGCTGGTGGTATGCGGGTCGAGCCGCGCCTTTAAACGTAGACTGCCCCTGCAGCGAGAGCCCTGGCATGTGTGAATTATTGGGCATGAGTGCCAACGTCCCCACCGATATCGTGTTCAGCTTTACCGGGCTGATGCAGCGCGGTGGGCGTACCGGCCCGCACCGCGACGGTTGGGGCATCGCCTTCTATGAAGGCCGTGGCCTGCGCCTGTTCCAGGACCCGGCCGCGAGCAGTGAGTCTGAAGTGGCGCTGTTGGTGCAGCGCTATCCGATCAAGAGCGAAGTGGTGATCGGCCATATCCGCCAGGCCAATGTGGGCAAGGTCAGCCTGGCCAATACCCATCCGTTCGTGCGTGAGCTGTGGGGCCGCAACTGGTGTTTTGCCCATAACGGCCAGTTGGCCGACTTCCACCCGCGCGCCACGTTTTACCGCCCGGTCGGCGATACCGACAGCGAAGCGGCCTTCTGTGACCTGCTCAACCGCGTGCGCGAAGCCTTCCCTGAGCCTGTGGACATCGAGCAAGTGCTGCCGGACCTGATCGCCGCCTGCGCCGAATACCGCAGCAAGGGCGTGTTCAACTGCTTGCTCAGCGACGGCGACTGGCTGTTTTGCTACTGCTCGACCAAACTGGCGCAGATTACCCGGCGCGCGCCGTTTGGCCCCGCACGCTTGAAAGATGTCGACGTGATCGTCGATTTTCAGGCCGAAACGACGCCCAATGACGTGGTAACCGTCATCGCCACCGAGCCTTTGACCGACAACGAAAACTGGACCCGCTATGAACCGGGCCAATGGAGCCTGTGGCGACGCGGTGAATGCGTCAGCCAGGGCGTTACCGAATAAGGAATCGACCATGTTGCTCAGCTATCTGCGGTTGGTGCTGTTTGCCATTGGCTTGTTGGTCGGCGTGCAAGTGCCGGGGTTTATCAACGATTACGCCAAGCGCGTCGAAGCCCACCTGATCGAGGCGCAGACTGGCTTGCGCGGCTTTGAGTCGACCGCGCAGCAGTTCTTCAACGGGGACATGCAAGCGCTGGTGGCGCATTACCGCGCCAGCGATGACCCGGTTTTCCAGAGCGACGCCAGCAGCCTGGGCGCGATGCTTGATCGCCAGCTTGAGTTGGACAAGCAATTCCAGGCCATGCAAGGCCCGTGGTACATCCGCGCCCTGCAAGTGGCCGTAGCCGCCGACCCGGATATCCGCCTGGAAACCTGGAATGGCTACAGCTACCAGATTCTGCTGACGCCCGAAGCCATGGGCTGGGGCTTGGGCGGGGCGATGCTGTTGTCGTTCGGCATCGAGTGCCTGTATCGCCTGATCGACTGGGTAGTGCTGGGTGGCCGGCGCTTACGCCAGAGCCGGCCGATCGAAGAGCGGGACTTGAAGGGCCTATAAGTCAGGGCCGACTCGGTCCAATGTGGGAGCTGGCTTGCCTGCGATAGCGGTGGTCCAGTCACAGATGTGCGCGTTGGCCCACCGCTATCGCAGGCAAGCCAGCTCCCACAGTTTTAATCGGGTTTATGCAGTTGCATGCGTTCTGCACCGACTTCCTCGGCATAGCGCGCCACCACCTTCTGGCACAACCCCACAATCTCCTCCACCAACTCCACCCCCACACGCCATGACACCACCACCTGCAAGTTCGGCAGGCGCTGTGCCATCGGCAGCATCACTAATTCCCCCCGCGCCAGCTCTTCACTGACCAGCACCGGCGGCAGGGCACCGATGCCGAAGCCGTCACGCAATAATCGCGTAATCGCCGACACCGAGTTCACACAGTTCATTCTGGGCGCGGCCACGCCGTTGGCCTGCATCAGACTCAGCACGTCCTGATGCGGGTGGGAGTTTTTCGAGTAGGTGATGATGCGCTCCTGAGCCAGTTCGGCGAGGGAGGCGTAGTCACGGTTGTAAATCGAGTGGCTGGCGACGATCCAGGCCATGGGATGGCTGGCCAGTTCCAGGCTGCGCACGGTTTCCAGGCGCAGCAGGTCAGTTTGCAGGATCAGGTCGAGAAAACCTTTTTGCAACTGATCGCTGAGGTTCAGCGCGGTATCGGCGACCAGCTCGATTTCCACCAGCGGGAACAGCTTCATCAGTTCTGCCACCAGCGGGCTGAGCCAGGTGTGGATCACCGTGTCCATCGCGCCGATCCGAATGCGTCCGACCTTGCTGCTGGTGGTCTCCAGGGACTGTTTCAAACCCTGCATGGTCACCATCATTTGCTCGGCATAATCGAGCACCTTCAAGCCTTCCGGGGTCAGGCTCACGCCCCGGGAGTCACGCAGGAACAGCTTCACCCCCAGCTCGCTTTCGAGCACGGCGATGCGGCTGGAAATAGAGGCCTGGGTGGTGAACAGCTTCTCGGCAGTCAGGCGAAAGCTCTTGAGCTTGGCCACCCAGACGAAGGTTTCGAGGAACTTCAAATTCATGGGATCAACTTTTTCTTATGCATGGATCGGTTTTTATTAGTTGGACGTCGCACCGGGCAAGCGCCAAAAATCGAGCCGTTCCACGATAAGCGTCGTTGGGGTGCCAGGACAAGTTGCGAGTTCTGTGTAATAAATCCCACACTACAAAAAAACAAAACCTACAGGAGCGACCACCGTGAGCCGCCTGCTACTGAACTGCGACATTGGCGAAAGCTTTGGCAACTGGACCATGGGTCTGGACGCCGAAGTCATGCCGTTCATTGATTGCGCCAACGTGGCCTGCGGTTTCCATGCTGGCGACCCGAGCATCATGCGCAAGACCGTCAGCCTGGCGTTCAAGCATGGCGTGCAAGTGGGCGCTCACCCGGCCTATCAAGACCTGCAAGGCTTTGGCCGACGGTCAATGAACTACACGCCGCAGGAAATCCAGGATCTGTTGCATTACCAGATCGGTGCGCTGGACGGCATCTGCCGGGTCCAGGGCGGACGCGTCAGCTACGTGAAACCCCACGGTGCGATGTACAACGACATGATGGCCAACCCCGCGCAGTTGCGTGCGGTGATCCAGGCCGTGGCCGCCTACGGCGACCTGCCGCTGATGCTGCTGGCTACCCGTGACAACAGCGCCGCCCAAGCTGTGGGTGACGAATACGGTGTGACCCTGTGGTTCGAAGCCTTTGCCGATCGCGCCTACGACAGCAAGGGCCATCTGGTTTCCCGCCAGTTGCCCGGCGCGGTGCACCACGACAGCGACACTATCGTGCAGCAGGCCCTGACCATTTCCCGTGGCGCGGCATTGGTCGCCAGCGACGGCAGCCCGTTGGCCTTGCAGGCCGATACCTTGTGCGTGCATGGCGACAACGCCAGCTCGGTGGCCGCGGTGCAGCGTATCCGCCAAGCGTTGCATACAGCATGAAGCCACGCATTGAAGTGGTGGCCATCGACTGCCTGATGGTGCGTCTGTTTGAGGTGATTGCCGAGGCCAACATGCCGTGGATGCTCGCTGCCACGCAGCGTTTGCGCGCAGAGTTCGGCACGGCGCTGGTGGATCTGGTGCCGTCCTACACCACCTTGATGGTGCATTACGACCTCAGGGAGCTGACCCCGACACAGGCTCGGGAGCTGATCGACCTTGCGCTCACGGACCTGCAACCCCAGGCCCAGGGCAGCGGCCAGTGCCACGTGCTGCCGGTGTGGTACGACCTGAGCGTCGGCCCGGAGTTGACCCCGTTGTCCCAGCGCAGCGGGCTGACGGTAGAGGACGTGATCCGCCGCCACAGCGCCCATGAATACCAGGTTTTCGCCCTTGGTTTCGCGCCGGGTTTTGCCTTTATGGGCCTGGTGGATGAAAGCCTCGCCACACCGCGCCTCAACACGCCGCGCAAACGCGTGGCCGCTGGCAGCGTCGGCATTGCCGAACGGCAAACTGCTGCGTACCCGGTGGTGTCCCCGGGCGGCTGGAACCTGATCGGCCGCACCCCGGCCAAACTCTTCGACCGTGAGCGCGACGGCTACAGCCTGATGCAGCCCGGCGACACGGTGCGCTTCGCCCCGGTCAGCCACACCGAATTCGTCAACCTGGGTGGCGATGACACGCCGTTGGAGGCGCTGGCATGAGCCGCTTGATGATCGAGGCCAGCACGCCGCTGTGCCTGTTGCAGGACGCCGGGCGTTTTGGCGTGCGCCACCTGGGTGTAACCCAGGGCGGCGCACTGGACTGGGTGTCGATGTCCTGGGCTAACTGGCTCTTGGGCAATGCCCTGGATGCGCCGGTGGTGGAGATCACCCTGGGTGGTTTCACCGTGCAGGCCGAGGATTATTGCCTGCTGGCACTGGCCGGTGCAGACCTGGGCGCCTATATCGATGAGCGCGCCATTAGCCCCGGTCGCAGTTTTATCCTGCAAAAGGGCCAGCGACTGCGCTTTACCCAGCCGTTCAATGGGGCACGCGCTTATCTGGCGGCGCCCGGTGGGTTCGATGCCCCGGCTGTACTTGGCAGTTGTGCCACGGTCGTGCGCGAAGCGTTGGGCGGGGTGGACGGTTTCGGCAAGGCATTGGCTGAAGGCGGGCGGTTGGCTTATTCCGGTACGGGCGGTGCAATGAAGGTGCTGGCCAAGCCGGAGTTGCAATCCGGTGCCTCACTGGACGTGATTATCGGCGCGCAGATCGGCCAGTTCAGCGGGCAGAGTTTATTCGACGCCTTCAACACCGAATGGGCGCTGGACAGCCGCGCCGACCGCATGGGTATGCGCTTGCTCGGCACGCCGTTGCAGTACCAGGGGCCGTCGTTGATTTCCGAAGGGATTCCGTTGGGCGCGATCCAGGTGCCCCCGGATGGGCAGCCGATTGTGTTGCTCAATGACCGGCAGACGATCGGCGGTTATCCGCGGTTGGGCGCGTTGACGCCTCTATCCTTGGCGCGGCTGGCGCAGTGTTTGCCGGGGGAGAAGGTGCGGTTGGCACCGGTGGTGCAGGAGGCGGCGCATCGGCAGCACACCAAGTTTTTGCAGCGGTTTGCCGATCGCTAAAAGCATCGCAGGCAAGCCAGCTCCCACATGTTGACTGCATTCCAACCTTGAAATGCAGTCAACATGTGGGAGCTGGCTTGCCTGCGATGAGGCCGGTCAAAACACCGCCTATTTCGAGAGAAAACGCATACCTTCTTCCAGCCCGCGCAGCGTCAGCGGGTACATCTGGTCCTCCACCAACTCCCGCACAATCCCCGTCGAGGCCGTATAGCCCCAGGTATCTTTCGGGTAGGGGTTAATCCATATCAGCTTCTTGTACTTGGCCATGAAGCGCTGCATCCACACATACCCCGGCTCCTCGTTCCAGTGCTCGACGCTGCCGCCGGCCTGGGTGATTTCATAGGGCGCCATGGCCGCATCGCCGATGAAGATCACTTTGTAGTCGGCGCCGTACTTGTGCAGCAGGTCCTGGGTGGACGTGCGCTCCGAAGTGCGACGCTGGTTGTTCTTCCACACTGACTCGTACACAAAGTTATGGAAGTAGAAGTACTCCAGGTGCTTGAACTCGGTCTTGCACGCCGAGAACAGCTCTTCGCAGATTTTCACGTGGGCATCCATCGAACCACCAATGTCGAACAGCAACAACAGCTTGATGGTGTTGCGCCGCTCGGGGCGCATCTGGATATTCAGCAGCCCAGCATCGCGTGCGGTGTGGTCGATGGTGCCGTCGATATCCAGCTCTTCGGCCGCACCCTGACGTGCAAACTTGCGCAGGCGGCGCAGGGCGATCTTGATGTTGCGCGTGCCCAGTTCCACCTGATCGTCGAGGTTTTTGTACTCGCGCTGATCCCAGACTTTCACCGCCTTGCCCTGGCGCTTGCCGGCGTCACCGACACGAATGCCTTCGGGGTTGTAGCCACCGGAACCGAACGGGCTGGTGCCGCCGGTGCCGATCCATTTGTTGCCGCCGGCATGGCGTTCTTTCTGTTCTTCCAGGCGCTTCTTGAATTCCTCGATCAGCTTGTCGAGGCCGCCGAGGGACTGGATCTGCGCGCGTTCTTCATCGCTCAGGGAACGTTCGAATTCCTTGCGCAGCCACTCTTCGGGGATCAGCGCCTGCAAATGGTCATCGAGTTTTTCCAGGCCATTGAAATAGGCACCGAAGGCACGGTCGAACTTGTCGAAATGCCGCTCGTCCTTGACCAGTATCGCTCGGGCCAAGTAGTAGAACTCGTCCATGTCAGCGAAGGTCACGCGCTGTTTCAGCGCGTTGATCAGGTCCAGCAGCTCGCGCACCGACACCGGCACCTTGGCCGCACGCATTTCATTGAACAGGTTGAGCAGCATCAGCGATTACCGCGGCGGCTCATGAACGCCAGCCGTTCCAGCAATTGCACATCCTGCTCGTTTTTCACCAAAGCGCCGGCCAGCGGTGGGATGGCCTTGGTCGGGTCACGCTCGCGCAGTACCGCTTCGCCAATATTGTCGGCCATCAGCAGCTTGAGCCAGTCGACCAGTTCGGACGTGGAAGGCTTCTTCTTCAGGCCCGGAACCTTACGCACATCGAAGAACACGTCCAGCGCTTCGCTGACTAGGTCTTTCTTGATGTCCGGGTAGTGCACATCCACGATTTTTTGCAGGGTGGTGCGGTCGGGGAAGGCGATGTAGTGGAAGAAGCAGCGGCGCAGGAATGCATCCGGCAGCTCTTTTTCGTTGTTGGAGGTAATGATGATGATCGGGCGCTTCTTGGCCTTGATGGTCTCGTCGATTTCGTAGACGTAGAACTCCATTTTGTCGAGTTCCTGCAACAGGTCGTTGGGGAACTCGATGTCGGCCTTGTCGATTTCGTCGATCAGCAGGATCACCCGCTCCTCGGACTCGAAGGCTTCCCAGAGCTTGCCCTTTTTCAGGTAATTGCGCACATCGTGGACCTTGTCCACGCCCAGCTGCGAGTCGCGCAGGCGGCTCACTGCGTCGTACTCGTAGAGGCCCTGATGCGCCTTGGTGGTGGACTTGATGTGCCAGGTGATCAACTTGGCGCCGAAGGACTCGGCCAGTTGCTCGGCAAGCATGGTCTTGCCAGTGCCCGGTTCGCCCTTGACCAGCAATGGCCGCTCCAGGGTGATGGCGGCGTTGACGGCCAGTTTCAGGTCATCGGTAGCCACATAGGCCTGGGTGCCTTCGAACTTCATCGGTCATTCCTCGGATTCATCAATGCCCCGACTATACCCCGCAGCCCCGGCGACTGTGAACGCAGACGGGGCATTCAGTCTCTGAATGGCGGGTCAGGCTCAATCCGCCGATGGCTTGGGTTGTTCATACCGGGCATTGAACGCCTGGATAAACCCATTGCGCAGAATTGCGATCACCGCAGAAAACGCACTGACATTCTGCTGGTGCACGCTACCGCTGAGCTCCACACGGGTGGCGAACTGGTTTTTGCGCTGGTTTTTCAGCACCGTCTCGCTGGCTCCGACCACGGCCTCCCAGATTGAGCGGAAGATATTCTTGTCCTTGTTTTCAACATCTTGTTGCCAGTCAAACACCTCTACGTCACGCAGCAGCGGCTTGATGTAGCCGGTGAGTCGGCCATTTTCAGCCTGGGCTTCGATCACCACGTCGCCCGTGCCGGCCTTGAAGTCGAACTTGCCATAGGCCGATGCAAAGTCGTTCATGCGCTTGAGTTGCAGGTCGCGGGCGCGGAAGCGGAACTCGAATTCTTCGAAATCGCTCAGCGGATCAAAGGTGGCATTGGCCTCCAGCGGCGCCTGGCCTTGCAGCAGTGCCTTGCCTTCGAAGCGGGCGTCGCGCTTGCCTTTGACATCCACCACATTGGTCAGGTTGTAGAAGCTGGCGTTGACCCCAGTGGCGTTGATATTGACCCGGGGCTTGGAGCTGAAGTTATGGAAGGCAATCTCGCCGTCTTCGATGCGCACTTCATTGAGGGTGATCGGCAGCAACTTGCGCAGTTGTTCCTGCCAGTCGGTGCCTTTACCCGTCTGGGACGCCTGCTTGTTGGCGCCGCCATCGACGAAGTTGATCTGCGGACGCACAAAATGCCCCTCGGCCACTACGGCGTGGTCGTACCAGAGTGAATGCCAGCTCACGGCGAACTCGATCAGCGGCGCCTTCACGAACGGCACCGGGACCTTGCCGTCCACCTTGACGATTTGCAAGCCGTTGATCCGGTAGGCGCCGCGCCACAGGGCCAGGTCCACATCGGCGATTTCGCCGCGGTAATCGCCCATGTTGGCGAGTTTCTCGTTCAGGTAATTGCGCACCAGGTAGGGCAGCGCGATATTCAAGGCAATCAGGACCAGCACCAGAGCGGCGATTGTCCCTAACGGCCAACTGTAACGACGTTTCATGGGGCAGTTCTCCTTGCTTGTAGGAGATTGACTGTTCTGATGAACGCAACGTTCCCCCGTCTGGACGCCCTGGAGAACGAGGCATACCCTTGGGACCTTCTTCAAAGTCGCCAACAGGATCCCTCATGAGCCGTATCTTTGCAGACAACGCGCATTCCATCGGTAACACGCCCCTGGTTCAGATCAACCGCATCGCACCGCGTGGCGTGACGATTCTGGCCAAGATCGAAGGGCGTAACCCGAGTTATTCAGTGAAGTGCCGCATTGGCGCAAGCATGATCTGGGATGCCGAAAGCAGCGGCAAGCTCAAGCCAGGCATGACCATTGTCGAGCCGACTTCCGGCAATACCGGTATCGGCCTGGCGTTTGTCGCGGCGGCCCGTGGCTATAAATTGCTGCTGACCATGCCGGCGTCCATGAGCCTTGAGCGCCGCAAAGTGCTCAAGGCCCTGGGCGCCGAGCTGGTGCTGACCGAGCCGGCCAAGGGCATGAAGGGCGCCATCGAAAAGGCCGGTGAAATCCTCGCCGGCGACCCGACCACCTACTTTATGCCGGCCCAGTTCGAAAACCCGGCCAACCCTGCGATCCATGAGAAAACCACCGGCCCGGAAATCTGGAACGACACCGACGGCGCCGTGGATGTGCTGGTGGCGGGCGTGGGGACCGGCGGCACCATCACCGGGGTGTCACGCTATATCAAGAACACTGCGGGCAAGCCGATCCTGTCGGTGGCCGTGGAACCCATGGTTTCCCCGGTGATCACCCAGGCCTTGGCGGGGGAAGAAATCAAGCCCAGCCCCCACAAGATCCAGGGTATCGGCGCCGGGTTTGTGCCAAAAAACCTCGATCTGTCGATGGTCGACCGCGTGGAGTTGGCGACCGACGAAGAGTCCAAGGCCATGGCCCTGCGCCTGATGCAGGAAGAGGGTATCTTGTGCGGTATCTCCTGCGGTGCCGCCATGGCTGTGGCAGTACGCCTGGCCGAGAAGCCGGAAATGCAAGGCAAGACCATCGTGGTGATTTTGCCGGACTCCGGCGAGCGCTACCTGTCGAGCATGTTGTTCAGCGATGTGTTTACCGACCAGGAAAACCAGGCCTGATCTTCAAAGCGGTCCCACAAGGTTGATGTAAGTCATCCGGTCGGCGTGGGCCTTCTGCATAATGGCTCAAGTGTTTATCATGGCCGGCTGTTACGTCTGGTTTCCCGTTGACGCAAGTTTGCCGGCCAGGCGCTTATTTCCAGGAGTTGCTGCATGACCTTTTCTTTGGCCGCCAAACTGTCGGTGTTGCTGCTGTTTATCGGCAGCACGCTGTATGTGCACCTGCGTGGCAAGGCCCGTTTGCCGATGCTGCGCCAGTTCGTCAACCATTCGGCGCTGTTCGCCCCGTATAACGCCTTGATGTACCTGTTTTCCGCGGTGCCGTCCAAGCCGTACCTGGACCGCAGCAAGTTCCCGGAACTGGACGTGCTCAAGGACAACTGGGAAGTGATCCGCGAAGAGGCCATGCACCTGTTCGACGAGGGCTACATCCGCGCCGCCGAAAAGAACAACGACGCCGGTTTCGGTTCGTTCTTCAAGAAAGGCTGGAAGCGCTTCTACCTCAAGTGGTACGACAAACCCCTGCCATCGGCCGAGGCGTTGTGCCCCAAGACCGTGGCGCTGGTGAGCAGCATCCCCAACGTCAAGGGCGCGATGTTCGCGCTGTTGCCGGGCGGCAGCCACCTCAACCCGCACCGCGACCCCTTCGCCGGTTCGTTGCGTTATCACCTGGGGCTGTCCACGCCGAACTCTGACGACTGCCGCATCTTCGTCGACGGCCAGGTCTACGCCTGGCGCGACGGTGAAGACGTGATGTTCGACGAAACCTACGTGCACTGGGTGAAGAACGAAACCGAGCAGACCCGCGTGATCCTGTTCTGCGACATCGAACGGCCGTTGAGCAACCGTGTGATGACCCGCGTCAACCGCTGGGTCAGCAAGCAACTGGGCCGTGCTACTGCGCCGCAGAACCTTGACGACGAACGCGTGGGCGGCATCAACCAGGCCTATGCCTGGAGCAAGACCTTCAGCGACAAGTTCAGTGGCCAGGTCAAGCAGTGGAAGCGCAAGCATCCCAAGGCGTACCGCATTGCGCGGCCGGTGCTGGCGGTGGTGGTGTTGGTGCTGTTGTGGAAGTGGTTGTTCGGCTGATTGTGATTTCTTGACTTGAAATGCAGCCAAATGTGGGAGGGGGCTTGCTCCCGATAGCGGTGGATCAGGTATAGATATTTAACCTGGCATACCGCCATCGGGAGCAAGCCCCCTCCCACATTGGTTTGCAGTGTTGCTTATGACGCGATCAACTGCCGCAATACGTAGTGCAAGATCCCACCCGCTTTGAAGTACTCCACTTCATTCAAGGTATCAATCCGGCACAGCACCTCAACCTTCTCGCTGCTGCCATCTTCCCGAGTGATCATCAACGTCAGGTTCATGCGCGGTTCGACCTCGGCATCGGTCAGCCCGAGGATGTCGATCTTCTCCTTGCCGGTGAGCTTGAGCGTCTTGCGGTTCTGGTCCAGCTTGAACTGCAACGGCAACACGCCCATGCCCACCAGGTTGGAGCGGTGGATACGCTCGAAACTCTCGGCGATCACCGCCTTGACCCCCAGCAGGTTGGTACCCTTGGCCGCCCAGTCGCGGCTGGAACCGGTGCCGTATTCCTGGCCTGCGATCACCACCAGCGGCGTGCCGGAAGCCTGGTACTTCATGGATGCATCGTAGATCGCCATTTTTTCCCCGGTGGGGATATACAACGTGTTGCCGCCTTCCTCGCCGCCCAGCATTTCATTGCGGATACGGATGTTGGCAAAGGTGCCGCGCATCATCACTTCATGGTTGCCCCGGCGCGAGCCGTAGGAGTTGAAGTCACGCGGTTCCACCCCTTGCTCGCGCAGGTAGCGTCCGGCCGGGCTGTCGGTCTTGATATTGCCGGCAGGGGAGATGTGGTCGGTGGTCACCGAATCACCGAGCAGGGCCAGGATGTTGGCGCCCTTGACGTCCTTGATCACCGGCAGCGGGCCGGCAATGTCATCGAAGAACGGTGGGTGCTGGATGTAGGTGGAGTCCTTTTGCCACACGTAGGTCGCTGCCTGCGGCACTTCAATCGCCTGCCATTGCTCGTCACCGGCGAACACCTCGGCGTATTCCTTGTGGAACATGCTGGTGCTGACCTGGGCCACCGCGTCGGCGATCTCCTGGCTGCTGGGCCATATGTCCTTCAGGTACACCGGGTTTCCGTTCTGATCGTTACCCAGCGGCTCGCTGCTGATGTCGATGCGCACAGTGCCGGCCAACGCATAGGCGACTACCAGGGGCGGCGAAGCCAGCCAGTTGGTTTTCACCAGCGGGTGCACGCGGCCTTCGAAGTTGCGGTTACCCGACAGCACCGAGGCCACAGCGAGGTCGGCCTTCTGGATGGCTTTTTCGATAGGCTCGGGCAACGGCCCGGAGTTACCGATACAGGTGGTGCAGCCGTAGCCCACCAGGTCAAAACCGAGCTTGTCGAGGTACTGGGTGAGGCCCGCGGCCTTGTAATAATCGGTGACCACCTTGGAGCCTGGGGCCAGCGAGGTCTTGACCCAAGGTTTGCGGGTCAGGCCCTTTTCCACGGCCTTTTTCGCCACCAACCCGGCCGCCATCATTACGCTGGGGTTGGAGGTGTTGGTGCAGGAGGTGATGGCGGCGATCACCACCGCGCCGTTTTTCAGGCGATAGGTGTTGCCTTCGTATTCATAATCGGCCTCACCGACCAGATCGGCGTTGCCCACGGCCACGCCGCCACCGCCTTCACTTTCCAGGCGGCCTTCTTCCTTGCTGGTGGGTTTGAATTGCAGGTCGAGGAAGTCGCTGAACGCTTGGCCGACATTCGGCAGGGATACCCGGTCTTGGGGGCGCTTGGGCCCGGCGAGGCTGGCTTCGACGCTGCCCATGTCCAGGGCCAGGGTGTCGGTGAACACCGGTTCCTGGCCGGCGTTGCGCCACAGGCCCTGGGCCTTGGTGTAGGCCTCCACCAGTTTGACCGTCTCAGCCGGGCGGCCGGACAGGCGCAGGTAGTCCAGCGTCACCTCATCCACTGGGAAAAAGCCACAGGTAGCGCCGTACTCCGGCGCCATGTTGGCGATGGTGGCGCGGTCGGCCAGGGGCAGGTCGGCCAGGCCGTCGCCGTAGAACTCGACGAACTTGCCCACTACGCCTTTCTTGCGCAGCATTTGTGTA
Source organism: Pseudomonas sp. P867 (assembly GCF_019891455.1). Classification (NCBI taxonomy): domain Bacteria; kingdom Pseudomonadati; phylum Pseudomonadota; class Gammaproteobacteria; order Pseudomonadales; family Pseudomonadaceae; genus Pseudomonas; species Pseudomonas sp. P867. Next base: position 129,794 of record NZ_JAFLXB010000010.1, read on the forward strand.
ACGGTGAGCACCAGGTCGGTGGCGGTGATGCCTTCCTTGAGCTTGCCGGTGAGCTTGAAGCCGATGACCTCCGGAATCAGCATCGACACCGGCTGGCCGAGCATGGCCGCTTCGGCTTCGATCCCACCCACGCCCCAGCCGAGTACGCCGAGGCCGTTGATCATGGTGGTATGGGAGTCGGTGCCGACCAGGGTGTCGGGGAAGGCGTACGTGCGGCCGTCTTCGTCCTTGGTCCACACGGTGCGGCCCAGGTATTCCAGGTTCACCTGGTGACAGATGCCGGTGCCAGGTGGCACGACGCTGAAGTTGTCAAAGGCGCTCTGGCCCCAGCGCAGGAAGGCGTAGCGTTCGCCGTTGCGCTGCATTTCGATGTCAACGTTCTGCTCAAAGGCGCTGGTGGTACCGAACTTGTCGACCATCACCGAGTGGTCGATCACCAGGTCCACCGGCGACAGCGGGTTGATGCGCTGCGGGTCACCGCCGGCCTTGGCCACGGCGGCGCGCATGGCGGCCAGGTCGACCACCGCGGGCACCCCGGTAAAGTCCTGCATCAGCACGCGGGCGGGGCGATACTGAATCTCGCGGTCCGACTGGCGCTCTTTGAGCCAGGCGGCGATGGCTTTGAGGTCGGTGCCGGTAACGGTCTTGGCATCTTCCCAGCGCAGCAGGTTTTCCAGCAGTACCTTGAGCGACATCGGCAGCTTGTCCAGATCACCCAGGCTCTTGGCGGCTTCGGGCAGGCTGAAGTAGTGGTAGGTCTTGCTGTCTATTTGCAGTGTCTTAAGGGTTCTCAGGCTATCAAGGGATGACATTACATGACTCCTTATGGTCCGCACGGCCACGGACCTGGCGGGACGAACAGAGCTAACACGTTAGCGCTGTTTTCATTAGCAGGCTAATAACTGGACTCTATCGCCGAGCCCAAGGTTCCGAACTCGGCTATCATGCGCGCGTTTTCATGACAGGCATTGCGATAGCGCAAGGTCAGTTGATTCACCAGGAGAGTAGATGAACACCCTTTTTATGCACTGCCGCCCGGGTTTTGAAGGCGAAGTCTGTTCCGAGATCGCGGAACACGCCGCGCGCCTGAACGTGTCCGGCTACGCCAAGGCCAAGACCGGCAGCGCCTGCGCCGAATTTGTCTGCACGGAAGAAGACGGCGCCCAGCGCTTGATGCACGGCCAGCGCTTCGCCGAGCTGATCTTCCCAAGGCAGTGGGCACGCGGGGTGTTTATCGACCTGCCGGAAACCGACCGCATCAGCGTGATCCTTACCCACCTGCGCGACTTCCCGGTGTGCGGCAGCCTGTGGTTGGAAATGGTCGACACCAATGACGGCAAGGAACTCTCCAACTTTTGCAAAAAATTCGAAGTGCACCTGCGCAAAGCCCTGCTGGGCGCCGGCAAGCTGGTGGACGACCCGAGCAAGCCGCGCCTGTTGCTGACCTTCAAGAGCGGCCGCGAAGTGTTCATGGGGCTGGCCGAGTCGAACAACTCGGCAATGTGGCCGATGGGCATCCCGCGCCTCAAGTTCCCGCGTGACGCGCCCAGCCGCTCGACCTTGAAGCTGGAAGAGGCCTGGCATCACTTTATCCCCCGTGACCAGTGGGACGAGCGCCTGCACGGTGATATGACCGGCGTCGACCTCGGCGCAGCGCCGGGCGGTTGGACCTGGCAACTGGTCAACCGTGGCATGCTGGTCACCGCCATCGACAACGGCCCCATGGCCGAAAGCCTGATGGACACCGGCCTGGTGCAACACTTGATGGCTGACGGCTTCACCTTTGTGCCCAAGCAGCCGGTGGACTGGATGGTCTGCGATATCGTCGAGAAGCCTGCGCGCAACGCGGCGCTGCTGGAAACCTGGATCGGCGAGGGGCATTGCCGTGAGGCGGTGGTCAACCTGAAGTTGCCGATGAAGCAGCGTTACGCCGAAGTGAAGCGCCTGCTCGAACGCATCGAAGAGGGCTTCAAGGCGCGTGGCATACGGGTGGAAATCGGTTGCAAGCAGCTGTACCACGACCGAGAGGAAGTGACGTGCCACTTGCGTCGTCTGATAGACGTAAAGAAATCCAAAAGCCGCTGATATTAATTGTGGGAGCTGCCTTGCCTGCGAAAGCGGTATAACAGTCAAAATCTATGTTGAATGTGCCCACGTCATCGCGGGCAAGCCCACTCCCACATAAGAGCGGGCCTGTTTCAGGAGTGAAGTATGAGTGTTGATTTACCCGTAGACGGCACCCTCGACGCCACCGGCCTCAACTGCCCGGAGCCGGTGATGATGCTGCACCAGCACATCCGTGACCTGCCGGCGGGCGGCTTGCTCAAGGTGATCGCCACCGACCCGTCGACCCGTCGTGATATTCCCAAATTCTGCGTGTTTCTTGACCACGAACTGGTGGATCAACAGGAAGATGCTGGCACCTACCTGTACTGGATCCGCAAAAAAGCCGATTAAGCCAGCGCCTTTTCGGCACGAATGCGCCGGCGTGCACTGCGCGCCAGGCGCACCAGCAACATCCCCGCCGCACAGCTCAAACCCACGATCAGCCCTTGCCATAAACCGCTTGGGCCGCTGGGTTCGCCGAGCCAGTCGGTCAGCCCTAGGGCATAACCCACCGGCAGCCCCACGCCCCAATAGGCGAACAAGGTCAGCACCATGGTCACCCGGGTGTCCTGGTAGCCGCGCAAAGCACCGGCGGCAGTGACCTGAATCGAGTCGGAGAACTGGAACAGCGCCGAGAACACAATCAGCATCGACGCCAGGTGGATGACCACCGGGTCGGGCGTGTAGATCGCCGCGATCTGCTCACGAAACACCAGCATCAGGCTGCACGACAGGCACGCATAGGCCAGTGCAGTGCCCATGCCGACCCCGGCGGCGAAGCGCGCTTCACGCGGTTCGCCACGCCCCAGGGCCTGGCCGACGCGCACGGTCACGGCCATGCTCAGGGAGTAGGGGATCATGAATACCAAAGAACTGACATTCAACGCGATCTGATGGCCGGAAACCACGGTGGCGCCCAGGCTGCCAAGCAACAGGGCAATCACCGCGAATATGCTCGACTCGGCGAAGATCGCTACGCCAATCGGCAGGCCGATGCCCAGGATGCGCTTGATCACCGCCCATTTCGGCCAGTCAAAGCGCTTGAACAGTTCGCTGCTCTGGTACACCGGACCCCAGCGCGTCCAGCCAGCCAGGCCGAGCATCATCACCCACATCGCAATGGCCGTGGCCCAGCCGCAACCCACGCCGCCCATGGCCGGTACGCCGAAGTGGCCGTAGATGAAGATGTAGTTCAGCGGAATATTCAGCGCCAGACCGCACAGGCCCATGACCATGCTCGGCCGCGTACGGCCCAGGCCATCACTGAAGCAGCGCAGCACGTAATACAGCGCAATTGCCGGCATCCCCGCGGCGATGCCATGCAGGTAACCCATGGACGGCTCGATCAGGTCTGGCTCGACCTTCATCGCATGCAGGATGGGCTCGGCACACAGCAACAGCACCGCACCGCAGAGGCCGACCACCACGGCCAACCACAACGATTGGCGCACCAACGGCCCGATCTCGGTGAGTTTGCCCGCGCCATAGCGCTCGGCCACTTTCGGCGTGGTGGCCAGCAAGGTGCCGGTCATCAGCAGGTACACCGGGATCCAGATCGAGTTACCCAGGCCGACCGCCGCAAGGTCCTGGGGGCTGACACGCCCGGCCATCACCGCATCGACAAAACTCATCGCAGTAGTTGCCAATTGGCCGATCATGATCGGCAAGGCCAGCGTCAGCAGGCCGCGCACTTCCCGGCTGATGCGGGCTGGGCGGGAAAGGGTAGCGGTGGCAGTGTTCACGTACAGGTGTCCAATAAAAAAGCAGTCGCAAGGACGGCGGATTCTACGCTTTGACGCAGTGGTCAGGAAAAAACCTGTGTTGCTGATTTGTAATGCAGCCCCACAGGGATCTGTTGTGTTAGTTGAATCCCATGCCTGTACACTGCTGATCCGCCAAAGGAGCCTGCCATGCTGATTGTTGCCGACGAAAATATTCCGCTGCTTGATGACTTTTTCCAGGGGTTTGGCGAGATTCGCCGCGTGCCTGGGCGGTCCATCGACCGCGCTACCGTCGAGCAGGCCGACGTGCTGCTGGTGCGCTCGGTGACCAACGTCAACCGTGCCCTGCTCGAAGGCAGCAACGTACGCTTTGTCGGCACCTGCACCATCGGCACCGACCATCTGGACCTGGACTTTTTCAAGCGGGCAGGGATCCAGTGGGCCAGCGCGCCTGGCTGCAATGCGCGGGGGGTTGTGGATTACGTACTCGGCAGCTTGCACACCCTGGCCGAAATCGAAGGCGTCGAGTTGGGCTCGCGCACCTACGGTGTCGTCGGTGCCGGTGAGGTGGGCGGGCGACTGGTCAAGGTCCTCAAGGGCCTGGGTTGGAACGTGCTGGTGTGCGACCCGCCGCGCCAGATCGCCGAGGACAGCGACTACGTCAGCCTGCAACAGATCATCGAGCAGTGCGATGTGATCAGCTTGCACACGCCGCTGATCAAGTCCGGCAATGGCGCCACCTGGCATTTATTCGACCGCCAGCGCCTGGGGCAACTCAAGCCCGGCACCTGGCTGATCAACGCCAGCCGTGGCGCGGTGGTGGACAACGCCGCGCTGCGCGAGGTGCTGCTGGCCCGTGAAGACCTGCAAGCGGTGCTGGATGTGTGGGAAGGCGAGCCGCAAGTGGACGTCGACCTGGCTGACCTGTGCGTGCTGGCCACGCCGCATATCGCCGGCTACAGCCTCGATGGCAAGCAGCGCGGCACCGCGCAGATCTACCAGGCATTTTGCGCGCACCTGGGCCACGAACCGAGCGTTCAGCTCAGTGATTTATTGCCGGCACCGTGGCTGGCCGAAGTCCACCTGGACGCTTCAACCGATCCGGCCTGGGCACTGGCGGCCCTGTGCCGCAGCGTGTACGACCCGCGCCGTGATGATGCAGATTTTCGTCGCAGCCTGGTGGGGACCGTGCAGGAGCAGCGCCAGTCCTTCGATTTGCTGCGCAAGCACTACCCGCAGCGCCGTGAGATAGATGGCCTGAAAGTGCGCATCAAGGGCGAGTCGACGGCGCTGTCGGCTATCGTTTCGGCTCTGGGCGCTGAAACGCTGTAAACACCCATAAAAAACCCGGCCACCTGGGCCGGGTTTGAAAGAGCGTGGGCGCTTCAGCCTTGCTGGGCAGGTTTGACCAGTCGCTGTTCCAGCTCGCTGCAGGCTTGCTGGATCATCTCTTCGGTAATCTGCACCTCGCGGCCCTTGGCATCGATATACGAGCAAGGCAACACCTGCTGCTGGCGGATCACTTCAATCTTGGCGTTGCTGCTATCTTGCAAGGTCATGGCCTGTCTCCTCATCAGGTTGTGTACCTATCTTAAATCCCCCGCATGAACGCGCTGTTACAACTCCTTGCACGCTCATCGGTTCGAACACCCAGTCCACCAGAAACCGGTACATATTTCCAGATGAGTCTTAGACCGATAGCCTCTAGCGGCCTGTATCGGCGGGCATAATTAACCTGACTCATTGTTATTTGCGCAAGTTCCCCCAATGTTGAAGTACAGATTCCTCATTGGTGGTGCCTTCCATGCTCTCAACCCGTCAACGCCGTGCGATCCGCCTGGCCAGCCGCTTTATTGCGCCCTACCGCTGGCAGGCCCTGGGCGCCTTGCTGGCGCTGATCGTCACCGCCGGCATCACCTTGTCCATGGGGCAGGGCATTCGCCTTCTGGTCGACCAGGGTTTCATGACCCAGTCACCGCACTTGCTCAACCAGTCCATCGGCTTGTTCATGGTGCTGGTACTGGGCCTGGCTGTGGGTACGTTCACGCGGTTTTACCTGGTGTCGTGGATTGGCGAGCGCGTGGTGGCCGATATTCGCCGGCAAGTGTTCAATCACTTGATCTACCTGCACCCAGGCTTCTATGAGAACAACCGCAGCTCGGAGATCCAGTCGCGGCTGACCACCGATACCACGTTGCTGCAATCGGTGATCGGCTCATCGCTGTCGCTGTTCCTGCGCAACGCCCTGATGGTCATCGGCGGCATCGTGTTGCTGTTCATCACCAACCCTAAACTCACCAGCATCGTGGTGGTGGCGCTGCCGCTGGTACTGGCGCCGATCCTGATCTTCGGGCGCCGGGTGCGCAGCCTGTCGCGTCTGAGCCAGGATCGTATTGCCGACGTCGGCAGCTATGTCGCCGAGACCTTGGGCCAGATCAAAACGGTGCAGGCCTACAACCACCAGGTGCAGGACGAACAGCGTTTCGCTGTTACCGTGGAGGACGCGTTCACCACCGCACGTAAACGCATCCTGCAACGCTCCTGGCTGATAACCCTGGTGATCATGCTGGTGCTCGGCGCCGTGGGCGTGATGCTATGGGTAGGCGGCATGGACGTGATCAGCGGGCGCATTTCCGGCGGTGAGCTGGCGGCGTTTGTGTTCTATAGCCTGATAGTCGGCAGTGCGGTTGGCACTCTGAGCGAAGTGCTCGGCGAGTTGCAGCGCGCTGCCGGTGCGGCCGAGCGTATCGGTGAGCTGTTGCAGTCGAGCAACGACATCCAGGCGCCGGCCGATGGCAGCGAACGCTTGCCGCAGCGGGTCAGTGGCCGCATGGAGCTGCAAGATCTGCGCTTTTGCTACCCCTCACGGCCGGACAGTTACGCCATTGATGGCTTGAACCTGACCATCAATCCCGGCGAAACCCTGGCGCTGGTAGGCCCATCAGGCGCGGGTAAATCGACAATCTTCGACCTGCTGCTGCGCTTCTACGATCCCCAGCAAGGGCGCATCCTGCTCGAAGGCCGCCCGCTGACCGAGCTGGACCCCCTGGACCTGCGTCGCCACTTTGCACTGGTGTCCCAGAGCCCGGCGCTGTTTTTCGGCAGCGTCGAGGACAACATTCGCTACGGCAACCCGTCCGCCACCATGTCCCAGGTCGAAGCCGCTGCGCGCATCGCCCACGCCCACGATTTCATCCTGCAGATGCCCGACGGCTACCAGACCCACCTCGGCGACGGTGGCATGGGCCTCTCTGGCGGCCAGCGCCAACGCCTGGCCATCGCCCGCGCCTTGTTGGTCGACGCGCCGATCCTGCTGCTGGACGAAGCCACCAGCGCCCTCGACGCGCAGAGTGAGCACCTGATCCAGCAAGCGCTGCCGCAATTGATGCAAGGAAGAACCACGCTGGTGATCGCTCACCGTCTGGCGACCGTCAAGAATGCCGATCGAATAGCGGTGATGGATCAGGGCAAACTGGTGGCGGTGGGCACGCACCAGGAGTTGATTGCGAGCAATCCACTGTATGCGCGGTTGGCGGCGCTGCAGTTCAGCGCAGATCACTAGCGCCACAAGCATTGCAGAAATACCAATGTGAGAGGGGGCTTGCTCCCGATAGCAGAGTGTCAATCAGCAGTTTTGTTGCTGACCCACCGCTATCGGGAGCAAGCCCCCTCCCACATTGGAAGAAGGTTCAGTGCCTTACTGGTCGTCGAAGTACCGCTCATGCCAATCCACCAGCGGCTGCGGCGAATTGAGCTTCTGCCCGTAGATCACCGAATAAGACAGCACGTTCTGCACATACTGGCGGGTTTCGTCGAACGGGATGCTTTCAACCCACACATCGAAGCTCAGGTGGTCTGCACCGCGCAGCCATTGGCGCACGCGGCCGGGGCCGGCGTTGTAGGCGGCGGAAGCGAGCACACGGTTGCCGTTGAACTGGCTGTGCACCTGGCTCAGGTAGGCGGCGCCGAGCTGGATATTTTTATCCGGGTCCAGCACCTGGGCCGGGGAGGCCAGGGGGATGCTGAATTTGCGTGCGGTTTCCTTGGCGGTGCCGGGCATCAGTTGCATCAACCCGCTGGCGCCCACGCCGGAGCGGGCGTCGTCCATAAACGCGCTTTCCTGACGCGTGATGGCAAATATCCAGCTTGAATGCAGGCCGCGCACTTTGGCTTCGCGCACCAATGTGTCGCGGTGCGCCATCGGGAAGCGGATGTCCAGGTCGTCCCAGTACTGCGCCTGGCTGATGGTACGGATCGCCGGGAAGTACCACTTCATGTCGTAGGCCAACTTGGCCTGGGCGACCATTTCGTCACGGTTGAAGTGCCGGCTGACGTGGTACCACTCGCGGCGACCGTCCACGATCTGGCCACGGGCGTAGAACTCCAGCGCACGGCGCACCCCAGGAGTATTGCGCACCTTGTTGACCAACGCCTGGCTCATCACCAGCGGTTTGTTGTTCAACTGGTAAGGGGATTTGGAACGGTCAGCGGCGAGGAAGCCGTAGAAGTCCCGTTCCTTGGCCACGTTTTTGTACAGCACCAGGGCCTGCGCGTTTTTCGGTTCGGCCAGCTCCAGGCTGCGCGCCTGCCAGTAGCGCCAGCGGTTAGTGGTGGCCAGGTCTTGTGGGAGTTTGCGGGTCAACTGGTAGGCATCTTCCCAGCGTGCCAGGCGCAACAGCAGGCGCAGGCGCCATTCGGACACGGTGTTGTCGCGCAGTTCCGGGTCGTACTTGGTCATCACGTCCAGCGCACGTGGGTCGAAGCGCTTGGCCAGGGTCAGGCCAATCTCGCGGGCAATCGACACCTTTTCGTCACGGGAGAAGTGCATGCTGCTGGCGTAGCCGTCGAGCAGGGCCATGGCCTTGTCCGGATCCTGGCGGGCCAGGCGGCGCAGGCCCAGGCCGACGGCGTCAGACATCGCCTCGGTGGCCGGCAGGAAGCGTGACGGATCGCTGAGCATGTCAGGCTTTTGCGCCACATCCACCATCAGGCGGCCTTGGACGCCGAGGGTTGGCAGGGTCTTCACCAGGCTGTTGGCCAGCGCGTAATTGCGGGCTTCGGCGGCGAGCTTGGTGCGGTCCCAAATCTTCTGTTCGGTCAGTTGGCCGGCAGCGGCCCATTGGCCGAAGGTGGCGTCACAGGCGGCGGGCTGGGATTTGCCGGTCATCCACAACTTTTCGGCGGTCTTGTAGCCTTCAGCTTTCAGATTGTGGCTGAGCTGGTACTGGCCATGCAGGCAGTCCAGCTCGACGAAATTGAGCTTGGTGTCGTAGTACTTTTCAAAGGTCTGCCAATCGCCACGCTCGGCCAGCCAGCGCAGCCAACGCAGTTTCATCCAGTTGGCCTGGGGCAGGTCGCCGTGTTTGGCGAGGAACTGTTCGATTTCCTCGTTGCTCGCGGTTTTCAGGCGTGCAGTCAGCTCGTCATACGCCAGGTACGGCGTGAGCGGGTAGTCGGCCAGGGCCTGGCTGTATTGCATGTACGGGCCGCTGTCGCCCTTGGCCAGGGCGCGTTTGGCTTGATCGTAATACTGACGTTGGGTGGTGAGGTCCACCGCCTGGGCGGTTTGAACGGCAGTGGCGGAAAGAAGCAGACAAGATAAAAAGTTGAAAAGGCGACTGCGCATGAGACGTCCGTGCAGAGAAATCACGACTAGCACCGGCACTGCCGACACTGATTGCCCCTAGCTTAGCCTTTTGCCAGCGGCCCGCGAAAGCTTTGCCGTCTGGTTCGTTCAAGTTCGCCGGAAATGTCCTACAGAACGTGTCAATAGAGAAAATGCCGACCGCATCCCACCCTCAAGTCAGGTAGAATGCGCGCCCAGTTTTTGGAGAAGCGTATGACCCTGCTCAAATTCAGCGATGTGTCCCTTGCTTTCGGCGCCATGCCGTTGTTGGACAAGGTGTCCTGGCAGATCGCCCGTGGTGAGCGGGTGTGCATCATCGGCCGCAACGGCACCGGCAAGTCCAGCATGATGAAGCTGGTAAAAGGCGACCAGAAGCCTGATGACGGCTCTGTCTGGCGTGCCCCGGGCCTCAAGATCGGCGAATTGCCGCAAGAATTGCCGGTGGCCGACGGACGGACAGTGTTCGACGTGGTTGCCGAAGGCCTGGACGGCGTCGGCGAGTTGCTCGCGCAATACCATCACCTGGCGCAGAACTGCGTCACCGAGGAAGACCTGGACAAGCTGATGCACGTCCAGCAAGACCTCGAAGCCCGTGATGGCTGGCGCTTGCAGCAACTGGTGGACAGCACCCTGAGCCGCCTGCAACTGCCGGCCGACAAGACCCTCGCCGAATTGTCCGGGGGCTGGCGTCGCCGTGTGCTGCTGGCCCAGGCCCTGGTGTCCGAGCCGGACCTGCTGTTGCTCGACGAACCGACCAACCACCTGGACATCGGCGCCATCGCCTGGCTTGAAGAAGCCATCAAGGACTTCCAGGGCGCCGTGCTGTTTATCACGCACGACCGTGCTTTCCTGCAGAGCCTGGCCACGCGCATCCTCGAGCTGGACCGTGGCGGCCTGATCGACTGGAACGGCGACTACGCCAGCTTCCTGGTGCACAAGGAAGCCGCCCTGGCTGCCGAAGAAACTGCCAACGCGCTGTTTGACAAGAAGCTGGCCCAGGAAGAAGTCTGGATCCGCCAGGGCATCAAGGCCCGTCGCACCCGTAACGAAGGCCGCGTACGTGCCTTGAAAGCCTTGCGCGTGGAGCGCAGTGAGCGCCGCGAGCGTACCGGCAAGGCCAATATCCAGCTGGACACCGCCGACAAGTCGGGCAAGCAGGTAATGGTGCTGGAGAATGTCAGCTTCCATCACCCGGACGGCCCGTTCCTGATCAAGGACTTCTCCATGGTCCTGCAACGCGGCGACCGTATCGGCCTGCTGGGCGCCAACGGCACCGGCAAGACCACCTTGCTCAAGCTGATGCTCAGCGGTCTGCAGCCGACCAGCGGCAAGGTGGAAGAGGGCACACGCATCGACGTGGCCTACTTTGACCAGTTGCGCCACCAGTTGGACCTGGAAAAGACCGTGATCGACAACGTCGCCGAAGGTCGCGACTTTATCGACATCGACGGCCAGAGCCGCCACGTACTCAGCTACCTGGGCGACTTCCTGTTCAGCCCGCAACGTGCGCGTACGCCGGTCAAGGCCCTGTCTGGTGGTGAGCGCGCGCGTTTGCTGCTGGCCAAGCTGTTCAGCAAACCGGCCAACCTGCTGGTGCTCGACGAACCGACCAACGACCTCGATGTGGAAACCCTCGAGTTGCTCGAAGAAGTGCTGCTGACGTTCAACGGCACTGTGCTGATGGTCAGCCACGACCGGGAATTCCTCGACAACGTGGTCACCAGCACCCTGGTCTTTGAAGGTGAAGGCAAGGTGCGCGAATACGTCGGTGGTTACCAGGACTGGTTGCGTCAGGGTGGTTCGCCACGTCTGCTGGGCGTGACCGAGAGCAAGTCCGGCAAGGCCGACCTGAATACGGCGGTGGTGGCTCCTGTGCAAGAGGCTGCACCGGCCCAGGAAGCTGCACCCGCGGCCAAGAAGAAGCTCAGCTACAAGCTGCAGCGTGAGCTGGAAGCCTTGCCGGGTGAGATCGACGCCAAGGAACAGCAGATTGCTGCGGTCGAAGCTGAAATGGCTGACGCCGGTTTCTATCTGCGACCCGCGGCTGAAACCGCCAAGGTCATCGCTTCCCTGGAGACGTTGAACCAGGAGCTGGAAGCGTTGGTTGAGCGTTGGGCCGAGCTGGATGCCTGAGTAATCGCACCGCAATAAAAAAGCCCGGCACTCTTCTATGAGCGCCGGGCTTTTTAATATGAAATGCGATTCAACTGTGGGAGCTGGCTTGCCTGCGATAGCGGTGTAACAGCCACCTGATGCATCAACTGACAGGCTGCTATCGCAGACAAGCCAGCTCCCACATTAGACCTTCATCGGTCTTACGAACTCTTTGCCAGTTTGACGGCCAGTACATCGCAAGGCGCGCCGTGCAATACATCATTGGCGGTGGAGCCCAGCAACAGTGCCAGGCCATGACGGCCGTGGCTGCCGACCACGATCAGGTCACAGGCCTTTTCCTTGGCCAAGTGGTGGATTTCCTGACGCGGTTGGCCGTATGTCAGGTGGCAGTCTTCCTTTTTCAGGTGCGGGTATTTGAGAATCAAACGGTCCAGGCGCTCCTTGGCCTGGTCGAATTGTTGTTGCTGCAACTGGGAAAGGTCCATCGGTACGTCACCGCCAAAGGCCATGGCCATGGGCTCGACGATATGCACCAGCGACAGTATGGCGCCATTGGCCAATGCGGATTCCTGCGCGCGCTTGATCACCGGATCGCACTCTTCGGTCAGATCGACAGCGACCAGAATATGTTTGTAGGGCATGAGGCGTTCCTCCAAGGGACTGCAATAAGTTCAGTATGGCTGCTTTCAAGCGGATGGGGTTGCGTCAGGTCAAATCCGCTCATCTAGAAATTCGGGAGTACACATATGACGGTGTGGATAGTGGTGTCAATCCTTGCGGTGGTTTTAAGCCCCCTGGCCTGGCTGCGCCCGTCGCGTGGGCAGAGCGGGCGCATGGCCCTGCGCATGGAGGCACGCCGCATCGGCCTGGCCATGCAGTTGGCGCCCCAGGAATGGCCGCACTGGCTCAAGCAAGAGCCGCCGAGCCCTTGTGCGCAGTACTGTCGACCGCGGCGTGGGAGCACGCCGGCCATCTGGAGTTACTGGCAGTTGGAGCCGGGTGTGTGGGTCAATCAATGGCGCGAAGAGTGTGTGGATGAAAAGTTGTTGCCGTATTTTGCGACGCTGCCGGCGAACGTCTACAAGGTCGAGGCCGACAAGCAGATGATCGCCTTGTACTGGGGCGAGAAGGGCGACATGAGTGTGTTGAAGGATATTGATGCGTTGCTCAGGGCCTTGGCCTGACACTCCTACAGAGGCCGGGCAATAAAAAGCCCGACTTCATCATCGGGCTGGAGGTGGCCAGGCAGGCCGGTAAATCTGCAAGTTCCCGCTAGCCTAGCCGTATATCCCTTTCTGTACAGCCGCTTCCCACATCTTTTCTATTATTGATCTTGTGAATATTTGAATATTGACGGGTTGCCTGCCTGTGGTCCGGGTTCTGAAATGACTGGAAAGTCGCGTTTTTCCTAGCCTTTGGAGCGATTGACAATTGCTCGGAATTGGATGAAGGTGGCGTACCCAAATCAAACGGGCGTATGAATTGAGCGTTTGTCCTACAGGCAGCTCATACATAACCCCGACTATCGCACTGGCGGGTGTGCCTGGCGGATGGGTTTGAGCATTGATGCGACTGTCAACGTCAAACCAGAGGCCAGCGTCCGGTGTGTACTGTTCAGCTTCCATATCGTGGAGATCAGTTGATGATTTACGAAGGTAAAGCCATCACGGTTAAGGCTCTTGAAAGTGGCATCGTCGAATTGAAATTCGACCTCAAGGGTGAGTCCGTCAACAAGTTCAACCGTCTAACCCTGAATGAATTGCGTCAGGCCGTAGACACCATCAAAGCAGATGCTTCGGTCAAGGGCGTGATCGTCTCCAGCGGCAAGGACGTGTTCATCGTCGGCGCTGACATCACCGAATTCGTCGACAACTTCAAGCTGCCCGATGCCGAGCTGGTGGCTGGCAACCTCGAAGCCAACAAGATCTTCAGCGATTTCGAAGACCTCAACGTGCCGACTGTTGCCGCGATCAATGGCATTGCGTTGGGTGGCGGCCTGGAAATGTGCCTGGCAGCGGATTTCCGCGTCATGTCCGCGACCGCCAAGATCGGCCTGCCGGAAGTCAAACTGGGCATCTACCCGGGCTTCGGCGGTACCGTGCGCCTGCCGCGCCTGATCGGTGCCGACAATGCGATCGAATGGATCGCCGCCGGTAAGGAAAACAAGGCCGAGGACGCACTGAAGGTCGGTGCCGTCGACGCAGTGGTGGCTCCGGACAAACTGGCCGAAGCCGCGCTGAACCTGATCAAGGGCGCCATCAGCGGCGAATTTGACTACAAGGCCAAGCGTCAGCCGAAGCTGGAAAAACTCAAGCTCAACGCTATCGAACAGATGATGTCGTTCGAAACCGCCAAAGGTTTCGTGGCAGGCCAGGCCGGTCCGAACTACCCGGCCCCGGTTGAAGCGATCAAGACCATCCAGAAGGCCGCGAACTTCGGTCGCGACAAAGCCCTGGAAGTGGAAGCGGCAGGCTTCGTCAAACTGGCGAAAACCTCGGCGGCCCAGAGCCTGATCGGCCTGTTCCTGAACGATCAGGAACTGAAGAAAAAGGCCAAGGCCTACGACGAAATTGCCAAGGACGTGAAACAGGCTGCCGTACTCGGCGCCGGTATCATGGGCGGCGGTATCGCCTATCAGTCGGCGTCCAAAGGCACGCCGATCCTGATGAAAGACATCAACGAGCACGGTATCGAGCAGGGCCTGGCCGAAGCCGCCAAGCTGCTGGTGGGCCGCGTTGATAAAGGTCGTATGACCGCTGCAAAAATGGCCGAAGTGCTCAATGGCATTCGTCCTACGCTGTCCTACGGCGATTTCGGCCACGTCGACCTGGTGGTCGAAGCGGTTGTCGAGAACCCGAAGGTCAAGCAGGCGGTATTGGCTGAAGTGGAAGCCCAGGTCAAAGATGACACCATCCTGGCCTCCAACACCTCGACAATTTCCATTTCGCTGCTGGCCAAGGCCCTCAAGCGTCCGGAAAACTTCGTCGGCATGCACTTCTTCAACCCGGTGCACATGATGCCGCTGGTGGAAGTGATCCGTGGCGAGAAGTCCAGCGAGCTGGCCGTTGCCACCACCGTTGCCTACGCCAAGAAAATGGGCAAGAACCCGATCGTGGTCAACGACTGCCCGGGCTTTTTGGTCAACCGCGTGCTGTTCCCCTACTTCGGCGGTTTCGCCAAGTTGGTCAGTGCCGGTGTGGACTTCGTGCGCATCGACAAGGTCATGGAGAAATTCGGCTGGCCCATGGGCCCGGCGTACCTGATGGACGTGGTCGGCATCGACACCGGCCACCACGGCCGCGACGTGATGGCTGAGGGCTTCCCGGACCGCATGAAAGACGACCGCCGCTCGGCGATCGACGCGCTGTACGAGGCCAAGCGCCTGGGCCAGAAGAACGGCAAGGGCTTCTACGCCTACGAGGCCGACAAGAAGGGCAAGCAGAAGAAAGTCGCCGACCCGTCGGTGCACGAAGTGCTCGCTCCGGTCATCTACGAACAGCGTGAGGTGTCGGACGAGGACATCATCAACTGGATGATGATCGCCCTGTGCCTGGAAACCGTGCGTTGCCTGGAAGACGGCATCGTCGAAACCGCCGCCGAAGCCGATATGGGCCTGGTGTACGGTATTGGTTTCCCTCCATTCCGTGGTGGTGCACTGCGCTACATCGATTCGATCGGTGTGGCCGAGTTCGTTGCCCTGGCTGACAAATACGCTGATTTGGGCCCGCTGTACCACCCGACCGCGAAGCTGCGTGAAATGGCCAAGAATGGCCAGAGCTTCTTCGGTTAAGCGCCCAATCGACTAGAGCGAGAATATTTATGAGCTTGAATCCAAGAGACGTCGTGATTGTCGACTTCGGTCGTACTCCGATGGGCCGCTCCAAGGGCGGCATGCACCGCAACACCCGCGCTGAAGACATGTCGGCGCACCTGATCAGCAAGCTGCTGGAACGTAACGTCAAGGTTGACCCGAACGAAGTCGAAGACGTGATCTGGGGCTGCGTTAACCAGACCCTGGAGCAGGGCTGGAACATCGCGCGCATGGCGTCGTTGATGACTCAGATCCCGCACACCGCAGCCGGCCAGACCGTCAGCCGCCTGTGCGGCTCGTCGATGAGCGCGCTGCACACCGCTGCACAAGCGATCATGACCGGCAACGGTGATGTATTCGTGGTCGGCGGCGTGGAGCACATGGGCCACGTCAGCATGATGCACGGCGTCGATCCCAACCCGCACATGTCGCTGTACGCGGCAAAAGCCTCGGGCATGATGGGTCTGACCGCAGAAATGCTCGGCAAGATGCACGGCATCACTCGCGAAGCCCAGGACGCGTTCGGCCTGCGTTCCCACCAGCTCGCCCACAAGGCGACCGTGGAAGGCAAGTTCAAGGATGAGATCATCCCGATGAACGGCTACGACGAGAACGGTTTCCTGAAACTGTTCGACTACGACGAAACCATTCGTCCGGACACCACCCTGGAAAGCCTCGCGGCGTTGAAGCCTGCGTTCAATCCAAAGGGCGGCACCGTGACAGCCGGTACGTCGTCGCAGATCACCGACGGTGCTTCGTGCATGATCGTGATGTCGGCGCAGCGTGCCCAGGACCTGGGTATCCAGCCGCTGGCCGTGATCCGTTCGATGGCGGTAGCAGGTGTGGACCCGGCGATCATGGGCTATGGTCCAGTACCGGCCACACAAAAAGCCTTGAAGCGCGCGGGCCTTTCCATCTCCGATATCGACTTCTTCGAGCTCAACGAAGCTTTCGCCGCACAGGCCCTGCCAGTGCTGAAAGATTTGAAAGTACTCGACAAGATGAACGAGAAGGTTAACCTGCACGGCGGTGCGATTGCCCTGGGCCACCCATTCGGTTGCTCCGGTGCACGTATCTCCGGCACTTTGCTTAACGTGATGAAGCAAAATGGCGGCAACCTCGGGGTTGCTACCATGTGCATTGGTCTCGGCCAAGGCATCTCCACCGTCTTCGAACGCGTCTAAACGTTCGGTTGACGGAAGCCGGGGCCAAGTGCCCCGGTTTTTGTTTTTTGGAACTTTTTAATATTTTTTTTCAACAAATTTTGTACGAGGGCCAGAGCATGAAAGTTGAACCAGGGCTCTACCAACATTATAAGGGGCCGCAGTACCGCGTTTTCAGCGTGGCACGGCACTCCGAAACCGAAGAAGAAGTGGTGTTTTACCAAGCACTGTATGGCGAATACGGCTTTTGGGTGCGTCCCTTGAGCATGTTCCTGGAGACCGTTGAAGTTGACGGCGAGCAGGTCCCGCGCTTTGCTTTGGTCCAGGCCGAACCCAGTCTTTTTAAAGGGCAATAACGGCAGGTCGCGCAGAATGCTGCGCTTGACCTCACCTTGTTGCCACTATATATAGCGTTGCCGCGACAGGCGCCAACTGCCTTTCACTTCTCGAATTCAGGAATTTTCCGATCCATGGGCAAATCGCTGGTCATTGTGGAATCCCCGGCTAAGGCCAAGACCATCAACAAGTACTTGGGCAACGAGTACGTGGTGAAGTCGAGTATCGGCCATATCCGAGACCTGCCCACCAGCGGTTCGGCTAGCGCCAGCAAGGAGCCTGCCGCCAAGCGCGGCAAGGCGGCTGCGGGCGAAGGTCCGGTGCTCAGCCCTAAAGAGAAAGCGCGCAAGCAGCTGGTCTCGCGCATGGGTGTGGACCCGGACCATGGCTGGAAGGCCAAGTACGAAATCCTTCCGGGCAAGGAAAAGGTCATCGAAGAGCTGCGCCGGCTCGCCAAGGATGCTGACACCATCTATCTCGCGACGGACTTGGACCGCGAAGGGGAAGCCATTGCCTGGCACCTGCGCGAAGCCATCGGCGGTGATGACAGCCGCTACAAGCGTGTGGTGTTCAACGAAATCACCAAGAAAGCCATCCAGGAAGCCTTCTCCAAGCCGGGCGAGCTGGATATTGACCGCGTCAACGCCCAGCAGGCCCGTCGCTTCCTCGACCGCGTCGTGGGCTACATGGTCTCGCCACTGTTGTGGGCGAAAATTGCCCGTGGTTTGTCCGCCGGCCGTGTGCAATCGGTAGCGGTCAAGCTGGTGGTAGAGCGTGAGCGTGAGATTCGTGCGTTCAACCCCGAAGAATATTGGGAAGTGCACGCCGATCTCGGCACCGCCAAGGGCGCCAACGTGCGCTTTGAAGTGGCCCGCGAGAAAGGCGAGGCCTTCAAGCCGCTGAACGAAGCCCAGGCCATGGCCGCGCTGGAG
This sequence comes from Pseudomonas sp. P867, assembly GCF_019891455.1. Lineage (NCBI taxonomy): Bacteria > Pseudomonadati > Pseudomonadota > Gammaproteobacteria > Pseudomonadales > Pseudomonadaceae > Pseudomonas > Pseudomonas sp. P867. The sequence goes on from NZ_JAFLXB010000010.1 coordinate 147,604, forward strand.
AAGCTCAAGGCCTCCAGCTACAGCATCGTCAAGCGCGAAGACAAACCGACCAGCAGCAAGCCGTCGGCGCCGTTTATCACTTCTACCCTGCAACAGGCCGCGAGCAACCGCTTGGGCTTCGGGGTGAAGAAGACCATGATGATGGCCCAGCGTCTGTATGAAGCCGGTTACATCACCTACATGCGTACCGACTCCACCAACCTGTCGCAAGACGCGGTGGCGATGGCGCGCACGTATATTGAAAGCGAGTTCGGCAAGACCTATCTGCCGGAGAAGCCGAACGTCTACAGCAGCAAGGAAGGCGCACAAGAGGCTCACGAAGCGATTCGTCCTTCCGACGCCAACACCACGCCCGCCAAGCTGAGCGGCATGGAGCGTGACGCTGAGCGCCTCTACGAGCTGATCTGGCGCCAGTTCCTGGCCTGCCAGATGCTGCCGGCGCAATACCTGTCTACCACTGTCAGTGTGGGCGCTGGCGACTTCGAGCTGCGCGCCAAGGGCCGTATCCTCAAGTTCGACGGCTACACCCGTGTCATGCCGCAAATCGCCAAGCCTGGCGATGACGACGTGCTGCCGGACATGGCCCAGGGCGATACGTTGAAGCTGATCAAGCTCGACCCATCCCAGCACTTCACCAAGCCACCGGCGCGTTATTCCGAAGCCAGCCTGGTGAAAGAGATGGAAAAGCGCGGTATCGGTCGCCCGTCGACCTATGCAGCGATCATTTCTACCATCCAGGACCGTGGCTACGTCGCGCTGCACAACCGTCGTTTCTATTCGGAAAAGATGGGCGATATCGTTACCGAGCGCCTGTCCGAGAGCTTCTCCAACCTGATGGACTACGGCTTCACCGCCGGTATGGAAGAGAACCTCGATGACGTGGCCCAGGGCGAGCGCGACTGGAAAAACGTGCTGGATGAGTTCTACGGCGACTTCAAGAAAAAACTCGAAGTGGCCGAGAACCCTGAGAGCGGTATGCGCGCCAACCAGCCGGTGATGACGGATATTCCGTGCACCACCTGCGGTCGACCAATGCAGATTCGTACCGCCTCCACGGGCGTGTTCCTCGGTTGCTCGGGCTACAGCCTGCCGCCCAAAGAGCGCTGCAAGGCGACCGTCAACCTGGTGCCGGGTGATGAAATCGCGGCTGATGACGAGGGTGAATCCGAGTCGCTGGTGCTGCGTGGCAAGCACCGTTGCCCGATCTGCAGCACGGCGATGGACGCCTACCTGCTGGACGAGAAGCACAAGTTGCACATCTGCGGTAACAACCCCGATTGCAATGGCTACGAGATCGAAGAGGGCACCTACCGCATCAAAGGCTATGAAGGTCCGAGCCTGGAATGCGATAAGTGCGGCAGCGAGATGCAGCTCAAGACCGGCCGTTTCGGCAAGTTCTTCGGCTGCACCAATCCTACCTGCAAGAACACGCGCAAACTGCTCAAAAGCGGTGATGCGGCGCCGCCGAAGATGGATCCGGTGAAGATGCCGGAGCTCAAGTGCGAAAAGGTCAACGACACCTACATCCTGCGTGACGGTGCTTCGGGGCTGTTCCTGGCTGCCAGCCAGTTCCCGAAAAACCGCGAGACCCGTGCGCCGCTGGTGATGGAGATCGTGCCGCACAAGGACGAGATCGATCCGAAGTACCACTTCCTGTGTGAAGCGCCGAAGAAGGACCCGGATGGTCGCCCAGCCGTAATCCGCTACAGCCGCAAGACCAAGGAGCAGTACGTGCAGACCGAAGTGGACGGCAAGCCTACTGGCTGGAAAGCGTTCTACGACGGCGGCAAGTGGAAGGTCGAGGACAAGCGCCAGGGCGCTTGATCCGTCGGATGCGCTGAAGATCCAAATGTGGGAGGGGGCTTGCCCCTGATGAGGGAGTGTCAGTTGATACATCTGTAACTGACCCACCGCCATCGGGAGCAAGCCCCCTCCCACATTTGCACTTGCAGTACGTTCGGCTGATCCGTGACACTGTTCAGCCAGCATCACGCCTATTCGTTGTGGAGATTGCCGTCATGGCCAACGAACTCTATACCCGTACCAATCAGAAAATTTACTTCGCGGGTTTATCCCTGGACGCCCTTGGCCGTGCAGAGGAAGGGAAGGAGATGAATGCCATCGCGCTGGTGCAGGCGGGACGCGAAGCGGCCTTGTTCCATCTCTATGGCGCGTTGCTGGGGCTGTGTCATGAAATTGCAGGGTTCTACCGCTTGCCCCAGGCGGGTGCCCCCCGTGCAGAAATGATCATGAATCGTGAAGTGCTCGATTCGATGGCGATCCCTGAGTTGGCCGAGCTGGTGGAAATGGCCCAGAGCCCTGACAGTTGGGTGGCACGGCTGCTCAAGGCCCATGCCGATATGTTCCATCCACCACGTATTCCCCATGTGCCCAAGGGCGATGTCACCCAGCCGCTGATCGTTGCCGTGGCGCTGGAACAGGATGAGCCCAAGCCCTTGGGGCGCGAAGAGTTGGAAGGCTGGCGCCAGGAGCTGAAAAAGATGGCGCTGCGTTTTCGTGAGGGGTTGAACGAGTGTTGAAGGTCGGCGCTCGCCGGGCACCATTCATCAAGCCGTAAAGAAACCTGCCCGGTTCCTCTGCGAGGCTGGGTGGATGACTGATATAATCTCGGCCTTTCGTGGAGAACAGACTTTTATGCCAACGTCCTTTCTGGAAATTGTTGAACTGCCTGATGGCCGAATCGAACTGCGCCGGGCTGAGGACGAAGGTTCTCTGGTTATTCTGGATTTTTCCGAAGATGCCAAAGTGTTCCTGCAGGGCCAGCACGTGGAAGTGGCTAAAGCCATGTTGAGCGTGGGCGTGCAGATGGCAGGTCGCCTGGCTGAAGGCGAACCGGAGAAGGACGACGGCCCGCGCGTACTTCACTGAGTCTTGTGGTGAGGGGGCTTCCAAGCCCGATCACTGCAAGCCAAGCTGTAGTTTTATCCCAAACGAATATTCAAACTCTGAGCGTCGCCCGTACGTGCGGCACTGATGAGTTGCTGCTTGGCGCTCGCATTCAACGGATTCAACCAGCTCACCACCGTATGACTGCGGCCTAGACGCAAGGCCTCACAGGTCAACTGCTGGGCGCTCTGCGCTCCCCGTGGCTGCAACAGCAGGATGCGCTCGCGGTTGAGGCCGGCGTCCCGCAGCCAGGCCTGGGTCAGGCTGGCGGGCGGGGCGATCAGCGTCAGCCAGCGTGCGTCCTGGTCTTCGCTCAATTCGCGCAGAATTGGCGCCAGCAGGTTCAGGCAGCTTTCGGCTGCACCGCGCAACGACAATTCACTGAACGCCTCAGGTTCACCGCCCCAGGGGGCTTCGACCGTTTCCTTGAGGATGGGCGCAAGGGGTTGGGCCATAAAGGCCTCGAACAGCGACAGTTGTGTGTGTTGTGGGGTGTGCACGAGCTGCATGATGCCTCCTTTAGCGGCGAATGACGCCGACACTCAAGCCTTCGATCACCAGGTCCTGATCTTTCAGGTTGACTTCAATCGGGGCGAACTCAGGGTTCTCGGCCAGTAGCCAGACCTTGCTGCCTTCACGCTTGAAGCGTTTGACCGTGACCTCATCGCCGATACGGGCGACGACGATCTGGCCATTGCGGGCTTCACGGGTGGTATGCACGGCGAGCAGGTCGCCATCGAAGATGCCTACGTCCTTCATGCTCATGCCGTGCACACGCAACAGATAGTCGGCGCGAGGATGGAAGAAGGTCGGGTTGATGTTGCAGGATTCCTCGACGTGCTGCTGCGCCAGGATCGGCGCACCGGCAGCGACGCGGCCGATGATCGGTAGTGTCGATTCGTCGGCCTTGGCTTCAAAGCCAGGGATGCGGATACCGCGTGAAGCCCCTGGAGTCATCTCGATCGCGCCTTTGCGAGCGAGCGCCTTGAGGTGTTCTTCCGCGGCATTCGGGGACTTGAACCCCAGTTCCAGGGCAATCTCCGCACGGGTAGGCGGGTAACCGTTGTCATCGAGGCAGCGCTTGATGAAGGCCAGAATCTCGGCTTGGCGTGGCGTCAGTTTTAGCATGTTGATCGCTCTGTCTTTTTATACAGTGACTGGGATTATATACAGTGAACTGCGCTTGGCAATCATCCTTTTGCGCGACTCCGCTGGACGGTCATGCGTCACCCTTCCTACAACGTAGATAGGGTGTTGCCTACACGGCGAAAGGGATGTGATTAAATAGCGATGAAAGGGGTGACTGCCCGGCCGGAAAGCGAACCCGCAGGCTTGACAAGACACACTCTGAAACGTATGTTTCAAACAAGTGTTTGTCAGGCGGAGTAGCCATGGCCCAGTCGGAAACCGTTGAACGCATTCTCGATGCTGCCGAGCAATTGTTCGCGGAAAAAGGATTTGCTGAAACTTCATTGCGGCTGATCACCAGCAAGGCTGGAGTCAACCTCGCTGCCGTGAACTATCATTTCGGCTCGAAAAAAGCCCTGATCCAGGCGGTGTTTTCACGCTTCCTGGGGCCATTCTGTGCCAGCCTCGACCGTGAGTTGGAGCGCCGCCAGGCCAAGGCCGATCACAAGCCAAGCCTGGAAGAGCTGCTGGAAATTCTTGTAGAGCAGGCGTTGGTCGTGCAACCTCGCAGTGGTAATGACCTGTCGATCTTCATGCGCCTGCTGGGCCTGGCGTTCAGCCAGAGCCAAGGCCACCTGCGTCGTTACCTGGAAGACATGTACGGCAAAGTATTCCGCCGCTATATGTTGCTGGTCAACGAGGCGGCCCCACGTATTCCGCCTATCGAACTGTTCTGGCGCGTGCATTTCATGCTCGGCGCTGCGGCGTTCAGCATGTCCGGGATCAAGGCGTTGCGAGCGATAGCCGAGACCGATTTCGGCGTGAACACCTCGATCGAACAGGTGATGCGCCTGATGGTGCCGTTCCTCGCTGCGGGTATGCGCGCCGAGACCGGCGTCACCGACTCGACCATGGCTGCCGCCCAATTGCGCCCACGCAGCAAAACTGCACCGGTCGCTGCCAAGGTTTGATCGCCCCTGGGTGTGCGTGGCCGCTAGCATCCGCTAAGCTAGCCGCCATGCCGATTTCAGCTATTTATCCGCAACCCGTCGTGCTGACCGTGCCTGGTCAGCCCGACGGGTTGTGTGCGTTATTTAAGGAAGGTTTATGACTGCTGCCCTGCAAGGTTCTTTGATGGTCGACGTTGCCGGTACCTGGCTGACGGCCGAGGATCGTCACCTGTTGCGCCAACCGGAAGTGGGCGGTCTGATTATTTTTGCGCGCAATATCGAGCATCCACGCCAGGTTCGCGAGCTGAGTGCGGCGATCCGTGCGGTGCGCCCGGACCTGCTGCTGGCGGTCGACCAGGAAGGCGGGCGCGTACAGCGCCTGCGCCAGGGCTTTGTGCGCCTGCCAGCCATGCGCGCGCTGGCCGATAACCCCAACGCTGAATACCTGGCAGAACAGTGCGGCTGGATCATGGCCACCGAAGTACTGGCCGTGGGTCTCGACCTGAGTTTCGCCCCAGTGCTGGACCTGGATTACCAACGCAGCGCCGTGGTCGGCACTCGCTCCTTCGAAGGCGACCCCGAGCGCGCCGCCGTACTGGCCGGTGCCTTTATTCGCGGCATGAACAGCGCCGGTATGGCCGCCACCGGCAAGCACTTCCCCGGGCACGGTTGGGCCGAGGCCGATTCCCACGTCGCGATTCCCAATGACGAACGCAGCCTGGAACAGATTCGCGCCAACGACCTGGTGCCTTTCGCACGCTTGAGTAAGCAATTGGCCGCCGTGATGCCGGCGCACGTCATTTACCCGCAGGTTGATGCCCAGCCTGCTGGTTTTTCGCGTCGCTGGTTGCAGGACATCCTGCGCGGTGAGTTGCAGTTCGACGGGGTGATCTTCAGTGATGACCTGTCCATGGCGGGCGCCCATGTGGTCGGCGATGCGGCCAGCCGTATCGAAGCGGCGTTGACCGCTGGTTGTGACATGGGCTTGGTGTGCAATGACCGTGCGGCGGCCGAGTTGGCGCTGAGTGCAGCACAGCGGATGAAGGTCACGCCATCGGCGCGGATAGCGCGTATGCGTGGGCAGGCGGTTGCCTCAACGGACTATAAGCAGGACCCGCGTTGGCTGACAGCGCTTACTGCGTTGCGCGATGCGCAGTTGATCGGCTGAAAACCGAAGCGCGGCCATCGCAGGCAAGCCAGCTCCCACATTTTGATGTGTGAATACATTCAAGTGTGGGAGCTGGCTTGCCTGCGATAGCGATCTAACAGTCAGCGCTTCTCTTGCTTATTAGGCAGTGGTGCGAAGAGCGCCTCGATATCCTCATTACCCAACTGCCAATCGCCAGTGGTCCGGCCATCCAGAACACCCGCCGCAAGGTCGGACTTCTCCTTCTGCAAGTGCTGAATTTTCTCCTCCACCGTGCCCCGCGCAATCATCTTGTACACAAACACTGGCTTTTCCTGCCCGATGCGATACGCACGGTCGGTGGCCTGGTTTTCCGTGGCCGGGTTCCACCACGGGTCGTAGTGAATCACCGTGTCGGCTTCGGTCAGGTTCAAACCCACGCCACCGGCCTTCAAGCTGATCAAAAAGATCTGCAACTTGCCGCTCTGGAAATCCTTCACCGGTGTACGTCGGTCACGGGTCTGGCCGGTCAGCAATGCGTAGGCAATCCCGCGTTTTTTCAGTTCGATTTCGATCAGGCTCAGCATCGAAGTGAACTGCGAGAACAGCAGAATCCTGCGGCCTTCGGCAAACAGCTCGTCAAGCATGTCCATCAGGCTGTCGAGCTTGCCCGAGCTGCTGCCACGCGCCGGCAGAGTGGCGTCGTTGACCAGGCGCAGGTCGCAGCACACTTGTCGCAGTTTGAGCAGCGCTTCAAGGATGATGATCTGGCTGCGGGCCACGCCCTTGCGGGTGATTTCGTCGCGGACTTTTTTATCCATGGCCAGACGCATGGTTTCGTACACATCGCGCTGGGCCTCGTTGAGGTCGACCCAGTGGATAATTTCGGTCTTGGGTGGCAGTTCGGTCGCCACCTGTTCCTTGGTGCGGCGCAGCAGGAACGGTTTGATTCGACCGTTGAGGTGCTGCAAGCGCACTTCATTGGCGCGTTTTTCAATCGGCACGCGGTAATCACGGTTGAAGCTCTTCACGTCGCCCAGCCAACCCGGCAACAGGAAGTGGAACAGCGACCACAGTTCACCCAAGTGGTTTTCCAATGGCGTGCCGCTCAGGCACAGGCGCTGGCGGGCATTCAGCTCGCGTGCGGCCTGGGCGGCCTTGCTGGACGGGTTCTTGATGTACTGCGCTTCATCCAGGATCAATACATGCAAGGGCAGGGCGGCGAGCGTGTCGATGTCCTTGGGCAGCAGGGCATAGGTGGTCAGCAGCAGGTCGTAGTCGTGCAGGTTGGCGAAGTGTTTCTTGCGCCCTGCGCCGTACAGCGCCTGCACCCGCAGTTGCGGGGTGAAGTGCGCAGCTTCGTCGAGCCAGTTCGGAATCAGGCTGGTGGGCATCACGACCATGCAGGGCCGATCAAGGCGCCCGGCGATTTTCTCGGTGAGAATATGCGCCAGGGTTTGCAGGGTTTTGCCCAGGCCCATGTCGTCCGCGAGAATCCCGCCCACTTCCAGCTGGCGCAGTGACTGCATCCAGCTCAAGCCTTCCAGTTGATAGGGGCGCAAGGTTGCGTTCAGGCCCTCGGGCGCCACGCAGGTGAAGTCCTTGATGTCCCGCAGACGTTGGGCGAAGTTGCGAATCTTCTCGCCACCCTCCCATTGCAACGGCAGGTCTTCCAGCGGGTTGAGCCTGATCGCGTCGGCCTTGGCCAGGCGCAACGTCGTGGTGCCGGTTTCTTGCAGGTAGAACTCGCCGAGAGTCGCCAGCACCGGCTTCAAGCGCCCGTAGGGCAGCGCCACTTGCAGCGGGCCGTGGCCGTTGGGCAGCCCGGGGATATTCACCAGGATCAGTTCATCATCGCGGCGCCTTGCGAGTTTTTCCGGGTTGAGGATCTCGGTGTGGGAGCGCATCAGGTTCAACAGGATCGGCAGCAGGCTCAACCGCTCGCCATTGACGATGATGCCCAACTCCAGGTCGAACCAGTCACGCTCCGGCGCTTCATCGACGCTGGCGTACCAGTCGTCCACCGGGCTCAGGTCGAAACCGAAGTCTTCATCGATTTGCAGCTCCCAGCCCTCGGCCCGCAGCGTGGGCGATGAGTTGAGCGTGAAGTTAAGCCAGGCGCTGTCATTGACCATCTCGAACAGCTCGCCGGCGCTTTCAGGCAAGGCCTTGCTTTGGCGCGTAGCGATCTTGAAACCCAGCAGACGCAGCTGTTCGCGACAGGCTTGTTCCAGCTCGGGGTGGCGCTTGATTCGCAGGCTTTGGGTGTCCTGGCGCACGATGATATCGGCGTTCTTTTGCCCACTGACGTAATTGCCCAGGTAGTTGAACGACAGTGCCGCACGGTGCTGGATATAGCGCTGCATCTTGCCGTTGCGCGGTTCGAACGCGCTGAACTCGACGCTCGCCAGCCACAGGCGTGGCACGGGCCGCACATCCTCCATGACCACCTGCGGCAGGACCACGCGGTTATCCAGCACGGCCTGGAGTTTTTCCAGCAGTTGCGCATCCTGGGTCGCCGCCGGGTAGGCCAGGGTTTCCTGGACCTTGAGCAGCACCGCCGCGATGTGTTTGCAGTTGGTGTGCACCGGGCAGGTACAGCGGCTATCCACCAGGATCAGCAGGCCCTTGGCCGACTCACGCAACGAGATGGTTTGCCGATAGACGTTACCGCCGGAGCCTTCGCAACTGGCGGTAATGGTGCTGTCACCGCACTCGACGATACGCACGCGATTTTCCAGTGCGTAACGCCGCCCGCGCTCCAGGCTCTGCTCTTTGAAGCGATTGGCCCACGAAGGGGCCAGGGGTTTGGTCAGAGGCGAAGTGAGGGGCATGGCGCTGGATCAGTCCTGCATGTCGGGCGGCGGTGCGCTGGGCGGCTTGGCGGTCAGCGAGGTGATCTTGATCAGCAACGCCAGGTGGCCGCCGTCCAGGTAATTAAGCTGGTTGTTCTTGGTGCGTACGTCTTTCTGCGCCAGGTGTTCACTGGCGATCACGCTGCCGTTGCCGTCGAACTGGTTGATCCAGAAGTCGGCATCGATGTCGGTGAAACGACCCAGTTGCAGGCTCAGCACGCCTTCGATAGGGAACTGGCCGAATTGCTCCTGGCCGTCGGTGATCGCGATCTTCACCGGCTGCTCGCCCAGGTTCTGTTCCCAGGCCTTGTGCGCGAGCACGGTGTAGTTGGAGTCGGCGCGCAATTTTTCCACGATGTTGCCCAGGCGCGGCGGGCTCAGCCGCTCGCCCAGGCGCGGTGCACCTTCATCCCAGTTTTCCGGCGCGGCGCGGCTGTTGATCACCGGCTCGGCATTCTGGCGCACCAGGATCATTTCCACCTGGTACGGGCTGTCGGCAAATGCCGAAGGCGCGAGTACCACCAACAACAGGCTCAGAATGCGGAACAAGCGCATGGCGGCGTCCTTCAAGCGGATTTCGGGATGAGGCGCTCAAACAGCGCCTCCAGGGTATTGAAGCGTTCTTCGGCACGTTCCATCGGCACCATGAACTTGAACAGCGTAGCCCCTTCGAACTTGTAGCGGTTGGGCTGGCCCTGGATCAGCTTGATCAGCACCAACGGGTCGACCGGCGTCTGCGCTTCGAATTCGATACGCCCACCTTGCGGCCCGGCGTCGACCTTCTTGATCCCCAACTGCTCGGCCTGCAACTTGAGCAGGGTCAGGCGCACCAGGTTCTTGGTCGGTTCGGGCAGCAGGCCGAAGCGGTCGATCATCTCTACTTGCAGGTCCTTGAGGCCCTCTTCGTCGGTGGCCGAGGCGATGCGCTTGTAGAGGATCAGCCGCGCATGCACATCCGGCAGGTAGTCTTCGGGAATCAATGCCGGCAAGCGCAGGTTGATCTCCGGGCCGCCGCCCAGGGGTTGATCGAGATTCGGTTGCTCGCCCTTGCGGATGGCTTTCACTGCGCGTTCGAGCATCTCCATATACAGGGTGAAGCCGACCGCCTGGATCTGCCCGCTCTGGCCATCGCCCAGCAGTTCGCCGGCGCCACGGATTTCCAGGTCGTTGGTGGCCAGCACAAAGCCGGCGCCGAGGTCCTGGGTGTTGGCGATCGCTTCCAGGCGTTTTTCCGCATCGGAAGTGATCTGTTGGCGTGGCGGCGTGAGCAGATAGGCGTAGGCCTGGTGGTGACTGCGCCCGACGCGGCCGCGCAGTTGGTGCAGCTGCGCCAGGCCGAACTTGTCGGCGCGCTCGATGATGATGGTGTTGGCGCTGGGCACGTCGATGCCGGTCTCGATGATGGTCGAGGCGATCAGCACGTTGAAGCGCTTGTGGTAGAAGTCGCTCATTACCTGTTCGAGTTCGCGCTCGCGCATCTGCCCGTGGCCAATGGCGATACGGGCTTCCGGCACCAGTTCGGCGAGGTCGGCGGCGCATTTCTCGATGGTCTTCACATCGTTATGCAGGTAATACACCTGGCCGCCGCGCAGCAGTTCACGCAGCAGGGCTTCCTTGACCGTGCTCTTGTTCTGCTCCATCACGAAAGTGCGCACCGACAGGCGGCGCGCCGGTGGCGTAGCGATGATCGACAGGTCGCGCATACCTGAAACGGCCATGTTCAGCGTGCGCGGAATCGGCGTAGCGGTGAGGGTAAGGATGTCGACTTCGCTGCGCAGGGCCTTGAGCTGTTCTTTCTGGCGCACGCCAAAGCGGTGCTCTTCGTCGATGATCACCAGGCCCAGGTTCTTGATCTTCACATCGTCCGACAGCAACTTGTGGGTGCCGATGACGATATCGATCTTGCCCTCGGCCAGGTCGGCAACGGCGGCATTCACTTCCTTGGCGGACTTGAAGCGGCTCATCACCTCCACGGTCACTGGCCAGTCGGCAAAGCGGTCGCGGAAGCTGTTGTAGTGCTGCTGGGCGAGCAGGGTGGTCGGCACCAGAATCGCCACCTGGCGACCGCCGTGCACTGCAATAAAGGCGGCGCGCATGGCCACTTCGGTTTTGCCGAAGCCCACGTCGCCACACACCAGGCGGTCCATTGGCTTGGGCGCGAGCATGTCGGCGCGCACCGCCTCGATGGTGGTTTGCTGGTCCGGAGTTTCTTCGAAGGCGAAGCCGGCACTGAAGGTGGCGTAGTCGGCTTTCGGGTCAGCGAACGCGTAACCTTCGCGGGCGGCACGGCGGGCATAGATGTCGAGCAATTCTGCGGCCACGTCGCGAACCTGTTCGGCGGCCTTGCGCTTGGCTTTCTGCCAGGTCTCGGAGCCCAGGCGATGCAACGGTGCCAAAGCGTCGTCGCTACCGGTGTAACGGGCGATCAGGTGCAGGCTGGCCACCGGCACGTAGAGCTTGGCGCCCTCGGCGTATTCCATGGTGAGGAATTCGGCGGCCTGGTTGTCGATCTCCAGGGTCTGCAAGCCCAGGTAGCGGCCGACACCGTGGTCGATGTGCACCACCGGGGCGCCTTCGCGCAGTTCGGTGAGGTTCTTGATCACTGCATCATTGTTGGCGTCTGCGCGTTTTTCCCGGCGACGGCGCTGCATCACGCGCTGGCCGAACAGCGGGCTCTCGGCGATCAGGGCGAGGGCCGGGTCGTCCAGCAACAAGCCTTCGTCCAAGGGGGCGATGGTGATCGCCAGGCGCTCTTTGCTATTTACAAAATCCGGCCAGCTGTCGACGGTCTTGGGCCGCAGTTTCAAGCGTTCCAACAGCTCCAGCAGCACTTCGCGGCGCCCGGCGGACTCGGCGGTAAACAGCACGCGGCCAGGGAAGTCACCGAGGAAGTTGGACAGCGCTTCCAACGGTTGCGTGGCTTTGGCCTGGATCGCCAGGTCGGGCAGGGTTCCCGCGGGGAAGCGTTCCCGACCACTGCCGGCGTCTACATCTTGTTGGCTGGCGACCACGCGCGGCCAGTTTTTCAAGCGGGCGAAGCAGTCTTCTACGGGAAGGAACAATTCGGCGGGCGGCAATAAAGGCCGGGACGGATCGACGCGGCGCTCTTCATAGCGGTTGCGCACGTCGTTCCAGAAGTTTTCCGCCGCCTGCTCGATGCCTGGCAGCGAGAACACCTGGGTGTCCTGGGGCAGGTAGTCGAAGAGGGTGGAGGTTTCGTCGAAGAACAATGGCAGGTAGTACTCGATACCCGCTGGGGTAATCCCGCTGCTTAAGTCCTGGAAGATTGGGCAGCGACGGAAATCCACGTCAAAGCGCTCACGAAAGCGCGCCTTGAAACGGGTGACCGCGTCTTTTTGCAGCGGGAACTCCCGCGCCGGCAGCAGCTTGATCGAGTCGACCTTGTCGATGGAGCGCTGGTTTTCCGGATCAAAGGTGCGCAAGGTCTCGATTTCGTCATCGAACAGGTCGATGCGATACGGCAACTTGCTGCCCATCGGGAACAGGTCGATCAGGGCGCCGCGCACTGCGAACTCACCGTGCTCGTACACCGTGTCGACGCAGCGGTAGCCGCTGGCTTCCAGGCGCGTGCGCATCTGTTCTACGTCGAGCTTCTGGCCGATATCCAGCACCAGACTGCTGCCGAGCAGGAACTTGGTCGGCGCCAGGCGGTGCAGCGCCGTGGTGATCGGCACCACCAGCACGCCGTGGGCCAGTTCCGGCAAGCGGTACAGGCTGGCGATGCGCTGGGAGATGATGTCCTGGTGCGGCGAGAACAGGTCGTAAGGCAGGGTTTCCCAGTCGGGAAAATGCAGCACCGGCAAATCCGGGGCGAAGAAGCTCAGCTCCTGCTCCAGCCGTTCGGCACTTTGGCTGTCGGCGGTAAGCAGCAGGGTAAAGCGCTTGGCTGCGCTGGCAGCCTCGGCAATGGCCAGGCTCAGGGCGGCACCGGGCAGGTTGCCCCAGTGCTGTTTACCTGCCGCGGCAGGGAGAAGCGGTAGACGCAGAACGGGCACGGAAGGTTGAGCTCCAAGCGTTGCGACAAAGTCGGTAATTGTAACGGCCCCAGGTGCCGCCTGTCAGTTGCTGACTGTGCCTATTACGGTTTGTAGGAAATGTAGTGGCTAAGACAAACAATGACCGGTTTTGACTCAATATGTAGTGCCAAAATGCGCGAATGTTTAGGAGGGTTACGGACAAGTCGGCGATGGCGCTGGACTAGTGGCCTTCTGGAACCCGCGTATTTACTGGGCTGTAGCGCGGAGGTATTTTTTTGCAAGGGCTTTTTGTTGCCCCTCGCGCATTGCTCAACGGCCAGTCGGGCGACATAATGTAGCCCCTTTTTTCTGCCCCTACATGTGGAAGGTTCCCGTGACTCAGAAGCCCGACCAGTGTCTTGGTGAATGGATCGACCGTGAAGCACTCGCAGAAGCGATGATTCCGCTTATCGGCCAGCTGTACCGCAATAACAATGTGGTGAGCTCGATCTATGGCCGCAGCCTGATCAACCAGTCTGTCATCGCGATTCTCAAAGCTCACCGCTTTGCGCGCCATCGCTCCGCCGACGACAGCGAACTCTCCGTCCACGAAACATTCCCACTGCTTAAAGCCATGAGCGAGCTCAAGCTCGGCGCGGCCTCGGTAGACCTGGGCAAGTTGGCCTACAAATTCCGCAAGGAAGGCGCCGGCCGCAGTGCCGAGCAGTTCGTGCGTGAAGAAATGGCCGATGTGGTTGGCCAGCAAAACGCTGCCGCCCGCAAAGGCACCGACGTGGTGCTGTACGGCTTCGGCCGTATCGGCCGCCTGCTGGCGCGCATCCTGATCGAGAAAACCGGTGGCGGCGACGGCCTGCGCCTGCGTGCCATCGTGGTGCGCAAAGGCGCCGAGAACGACCTGACCAAGCGCGCCAGCCTGCTGCGTCGCGATTCGGTACACGGCTCGTTCAACGGCACCATCACCATTGACGAAGAAAACAACACCATTACCGCCAACGGTAACCTGATCCAGGTGATCTACGCGAAGAACCCGACCGAGGTGGATTACACCCAGTACGGCATCCAGGACGCCCTGCTGGTGGACAACACCGGCGTATGGCGTGATGCCGAGGGCCTGGGCCAGCACCTGGCTTGCCCGGGTATCGACCGTGTCGTGTTGACCGCGCCTGGCAAAGGCAAGCTCAAGAACATCGTGCACGGCATCAACCACGCTGAAATCACCGCTGACGACAAGATCGTGTCCGCCGCTTCCTGCACCACCAACGCCATCGTGCCGGTGCTCAAAGCTGTGAATGACAAGTTCGGTATCGTCAACGGCCACGTTGAAACCGTTCACTCGTACACCAACGACCAGAACCTGATCGACAACTTCCACAAGGGCGATCGCCGTGGTCGTAGCGCCGCGTTGAACATGGTGATCACCGAGACCGGTGCTGCCACCGCTGCTGCCAAGGCCCTGCCTGAGCTGGCCGGCAAGCTGACCGGTAACGCGATCCGTGTACCGACGCCGAACGTGTCGATGGCCATTCTCAACCTCAACCTTGAGAAAGCCGCCACCCGCGAAGAGATGAACGAGTACCTGCGCTACATGGCGCTGCACTCCGACCTGCACAAGCAGATCGACTTCGTCAACTCGCAGGAAGTGGTCTCCACCGACTTCGTTGGCTCGCGCCACGCCGGTGTGGTGGACGCTGAAGCGACCATCACCCAGGACAACCGTGTTGTGCTGTACGTGTGGTACGACAACGAGTTTGGCTACAGCTGCCAAGTGGTTCGCGTGATGGAAGACATGGCTGGGGTCAACCCGCCTGCGTTCCCGCGCTAAGCCTTTGGGCTGAATGAGAAAGCCCCGACTGGTTCGGGGCTTTTTTATGGCTGTGGATTTTGTGTTGCCTGGAGGGCCTCATCGGGGGCAAGCCCCCTCCCACATTGGGTCGTATTCCTTCAGGGTGGCCTCGGTCAACTGTGGGAGGGGGCTTGCCCCCGATGGCGGTGCTACAGCCGACACATCAATTCAGCAACTTGTCGCGCAACTCATCAGACAGCCCTTTGGGCGCCAGCCAGATGCCCAGGTAGGCCCGCGCCAGTTCCTCATCACGACTGCTGAACACCACCTGCTCATTGATCTCCAGCTTCAACCCACGGCCCGGACGAAAATCCAGGGCATAACGATCACCGCTGCGGACGTTGCGAAAGCTGGCGTGCAACTGATCCAACTGCGGCTTTAATCGAGCATTGGCTTGCTGGCGTTCCAGGGTTACCGTGGCCGCCTTGATCACATCATCGCGGTCAATGTCGCGAAAGTAATACAACGCCAGGCGCACAGCCTTCTGTTGCTCCCAGGCTTGCTTTGCAGCGAGGTCAGCCGGTGCATACAGCGCCGCCGCATACACATCCGCCCAAAGATAGTTGAACACCGCCTGGTTTTTCAGGGCCAGCCCCTCGACCTGTGCGGGGAAGCTTGCCTGCTTGAGCCGCTTCGCATCGTTGGCGTGCGTCGTGAGCGACACTATCAGCATTAAACAAAAAAATAGTTGTCGCATAAGGCTCACCCTCAATTCGGCGCTGATTTGCGTCCTGTAGTATGGCAACACTGGCCTACGACGCGACCAAGGGTTAATGTTCGCGGCGCTCGGCCTTCTATAGACTGTGCCCCGGTTCACACACTTGAGCCAAATTGTCCTTCATGACCGCTGGCCGCGGCATGATTTAGCCCGGCGTCCAACCGTACGCCTGGCCTGTTCTGAGGAGTACGCATGGCTGTCTACAACTACGACGTGGTGGTACTGGGTTCCGGCCCGGCTGGAGAAGGTGCGGCGATGAACGCTGCCAAAGCAGGGCGCAAGGTGGCGATGGTCGATAGCCGTCGTCAGGTCGGCGGTAACTGCACCCACCTGGGTACCATCCCGTCCAAGGCGTTGCGTCACTCCGTGCGCCAGATCATGCAATTCAATACCAACCCGATGTTCCGGGCCATTGGCGAGCCGCGCTGGTTCTCGTTCCCGGACGTGTTGAAAAGCGCCGAAAAAGTCATCTCCAAGCAAGTCGCTTCGCGTACCGGCTACTACGCCCGTAACCGCGTCGACCTGTTCTTCGGCACCGGCAGCTTCGCCGACGAGCAAACCGTCGAAGTGGTCTGCGCCAATGGCGTGGTCGAGAAGCTGGTGGCCAAGCACATCATCATCGCCACCGGTTCGCGCCCGTATCGCCCGGCGGACATCGATTTCCACCACCCGCGTATCTACGATAGCGACACCATCCTCAGCCTGGGCCACACCCCGCGCAAACTGATCATCTATGGCGCCGGCGTGATCGGCTGCGAATACGCCTCGATCTTCAGCGGCCTGGGTGTACTGGTGGAGCTGGTGGACAACCGTGACCAGTTACTGAGCTTCCTCGACTCGGAAATTTCCCAGGCGTTGAGCTACCACTTCAGCAACAACAACATCACCGTGCGCCACAACGAAGAGTACGAGCGGGTCGAAGGCCTGGACAACGGTGTGATCCTGCACCTCAAGTCCGGCAAGAAGATCAAGGCCGACGCCTTGCTGTGGTGCAATGGCCGTACCGGCAACACCGACAAGCTGGGTATGGAAAATATTGGGGTCAAGGTCAACAGCCGTGGCCAGATCGAGGTGGACGAGAACTACCGCACCTGCGTAACCAATATCTACGGTGCCGGTGACGTGATCGGCTGGCCAAGCCTGGCCAGTGCCGCCCATGACCAGGGCCGTTCGGCCGCCGGCAGCATCGTCGACAATGGCAGCTGGCGCTACGTGAATGATGTGCCGACCGGGATCTACACGATTCCCGAGATCAGCTCCATCGGCAAGAACGAGCACGAACTGACCAAGGCCAAGGTGCCTTACGAAGTGGGCAAGGCGTTCTTCAAGAGCATGGCGCGTGCGCAGATTGCCGGTGAGCCGCAAGGCATGCTGAAGATTCTGTTCCACCGTGAAACCCTGGAGGTCCTCGGCGTGCATTGCTTCGGCTACCAGGCGTCGGAGATCGTGCACATCGGCCAGGCGATCATGAGCCAGCCGGGTGATCTCAACACCCTCAAGTATTTCGTCAACACCACCTTCAACTACCCGACCATGGCCGAAGCCTATCGGGTAGCCGCCTACGACGGCCTCAACCGGCTTTTTTGAGCGGCTCCGGCCGGTGGCCTGAGCCGGCCGGGGAGACCGATTTCAGTAATTCCCGAGAGTGGCAGTGGCCAAACCGGGAAAGTCTGTAATCAGGCTATCTACGCCGAAGTCGGCGAGCCTGCGCATCAGCGCAGGTTCGTTGACCGTCCACACGGATACATGCAAACCCTGGCGCTGGGCTTTCTCCAGCCGCTCAGGGGTGCATAACGTCCAGTTCAATGCCAGGTACTCACAGCCGTAGTTCTGCGCGACCTTCAACGGGTCGAGCCAGGCGTACTCGGCCACCAGCCCGCGTGACAGGTCCGGGGTGAGTTCTACTGCGGCTTTCAACACCTCCCGTGAGCTTGACGTCACGGTGACCTTGTCCATCAGGCCAAAGCGTACGGCCATCTCACGGATCGCCAGCACGGTGGTCGCAGCGCGAGTGCGTGAAGCGCTTTTGACTTCCAGTTGCCAGTGATCGAAGTCGCACTTTTCGAACAGCTCCTCCAGGCGTGGGATCGGGCACGGGCTGACCCAACCCGGGCCGCCTTTGCGCGCGTCCATCTTCACCAGATCAGCCGCCGAGTACTCGACCACCTTGCCGCGCCGGTCGGCGGTGCGCTTGAGGGTCGGGTCATGGATGACCATCAGCTCGCCGTCCATGGACAGGTGCAGGTCCAGTTCGCAACGACGTACGCCGTGCTTGAGGCATTCCTGAAAACTGGTCAGGGTATTTTCCGGTGCTTCGCCTTTGGCACCGCGATGGCCGTAGATCAGGGTCACAGTTGCTCCTTTGCGCCAGGATCGCTGGCGGAATGAATAGGTATTCAGAGGTCGTCGCTTTGCTCTCGCGCCAGACGGCGTTCCTGCGCCTGTTTTTGCAGGATATAGCGCGCCAGCAGTTGGCGTTGGGCATCGGTCATGGATTCGAATTCCGTGCCCACTTCAAAGCCCTCGCCCCGGGGATCGCAATGGGTCACTCGTGCGCGCAGTAACAGGCCGAGCGCTTGGGGCATCAGCACCAGCTTGACTGCCAGATGGGTATCGGGGGCCAGCGGGGTAGGGTGCCGGAAGTCGATGCCGCCTTCGGAAAGAATCACCGGTTGCGGCGCGCCCACTTCAGCCAGCAGGCCGCGGGCCATGACTTGGCTGAGCAGATCCAAACGCTTGTTTTGCACTTTGAGGAAGGCCGCCAGGCTGCGATCTTTCTCGCTGATCTGACGCAGCAGGTGCTGGGCTTCGAATTCGCTCAGGTGCAGTTCGCTGAGCAGATTGAACAGCGGCGAATCATCCAGCAACACTTCCTTGCTCGCCGCGTCGGGGCCAGACAATGTGCTGATTTGAAGTGCGATCATGTCGTCGATACGGTAGTATTCGCGGCGCTCTTCTTCATCTAATGTCGACATGGCGAACCCCAGGTAACGGTAATGGTCTGAGTGTAAAGCTGCTTACCAGACCCCGCCACCGGGACGTCTTCTTTTCCTCCGAACAAGCCCCGACATGTTCAGACCTCTCTTCGTATTTATCGGCACGCGTTATACCCGTGCAAAGCGTCGCAATCATTTTGTGTCGTTCATTTCCTTGACCTCGATGATCGGTCTCGCCCTGGGCGTGGTTGTGATGATCGTGGTGCTGTCGGTGATGAACGGCTTCGATCATGAGATGCGTACCCGCGTGCTGGGCATGGTGCCCCACGCGACCATCGAGGGCGATGCGCCCATCAACGACTGGCAAAGCCTGGCCGCCAAGGTCAAGCAGAACCCCAAGGTGGTGGCGGTCGCGCCGTTTACCCAGATGCAGGGGTTGCTGACCAACGACGGCAAGGTGCAGAAGATCCTGCTCAATGCCATCGACCCGGCCCAGGAGCGCAACGTCTCGATCATCGACAAGTTCATGCAGCAAGGTAAGCTCGACGACCTGGCCCCTGGCAGTTTCGGCATCGTTATCGGTGACAAGGCCGCGGCCAAGCTCGGTGTGGGCGTTGGCGACAAGCTGACCTTCGTCGCTCCGGAAGTCACCGTGACCCCGGCCGGCATGTTCCCGCGCATGAAGCGCTTTACCGTGGTGGGTACCTTCCACGTCGGCGCCGGCGAGATCGACGGTTACATCGGCCTGACCAACCTTACCGACCTGGCCCGCCTGCATCGCTGGCAGCCGGACCAGGTGCAGGGCCTGCGGCTGAAGTTCAACGACCTGTTCGACGCCCCGCGCGGCGCCTGGGAAATCGCCCAGCACTTGGGTGAATCCGAGTATTACGCCCGCGACTGGACCCGTACCCACGGCAACCTCTACCAGGCCATCCGCATGGAGAAAGCCATGATCGGCCTGCTGTTGCTGCTGATCGTCGCCGTGGCTGCGTTCAACATCATTTCCACGCTGGTGATGGTAGTGAACGACAAGAAGGGCGATATCGCCATCCTGCGTACCCTGGGCGCCACGCCGGGGCAGATCATGGCGATCTTCATGGTGCAGGGCACCGTGATTGGCGTGGTCGGCACCCTGATCGGTACCGCGGTGGGCATTCTGGCCGCGCTGAACGTCAGCGCCGCCATCGCCTTGCTTGAAAAAGTGATCGGCCACAAGTTTCTCAACGCTGACGTCTACTTCATCGACTACTTGCCGTCCCAGGTGCAAACCCAGGACGTGCTGATGGTGGGCGGCGCCGCGTTGGTCCTGAGCTTCCTTGCCACCCTGTATCCAGCCTGGCGCGCGGCACGTACCCAGCCAGCACAGGCATTACGTTATGAGTGAATCGGGCATGAGTGAAAAAGCAATCCTGAGCTGCCGCAACCTGGGCAAATCCTACGAGGAAGGCCCGGAATCGGTGGTCGTGCTGTCGAACCTGCAACTGGAGCTGCATCCGGGCGAGCGCGTGGCGATCGTCGGCAGTTCCGGCTCCGGCAAAAGCACCTTGCTGAACCTGTTGGGCGGCCTCGATACGCCGTCCCAGGGCAGCGTATGGCTGGCCGGCGAAGAACTGTCGGCGTTGAATGAAAAGGCCCGTGGCCAACTGCGTAATCGCTCGTTGGGCTTTGTGTACCAGTTCCACCACCTGCTGCCGGAATTCACCGCCCTGGAAAACGTGTGCATGCCGCTGTTGATCGGCAAGACCGCGATCCCGGAGGCGCGCCAACGTGCCACCGCCTTGCTGGAACGCGTCGGCCTCGGCCATCGCCTGGAGCACAAGCCGGCCGAACTGTCCGGCGGTGAGCGCCAGCGTGTGGCGATTGCCCGCGCCCTGGTGAACAACCCTGGCCTGGTGATGCTCGACGAGCCGACCGGCAACCTCGACTCCCACACCGCCCAGGGCATCAAGGACTTGATGCTGGAGCTGAGCACCCAGATGCGCACCGCGTTCCTGGTGGTGACCCATGACATGAGCATGGCCCGGCAGATGGACCGCGTGTTGCACCTGCAGGAAGGTCACCTGGTCGCCATCTGACCTGTTTCAAGCCTGGCGCCTGGCGTCGGGCTTTTTCATTTTTTCAGGCGGTGTACGCGAATGTTCAGACCGTTATCCATTTTCATCGGCACGCGCTATACCCGCGCCAAGCGCCGTAACCGTTTTGTCTCGTTTATCTCGATGACCTCGATGATCGGCCTCGCCCTGGGCGTATTGGCCATGATCGTGGTGCTGTCTGTGATGAACGGCTTCCAGCGCGAAATGAGTTCGCGCATCCTCGGCATGGTGCCCCACGCCACAATTGTTGGCGTAAAGCCGATTGATGACTGGCAACCGGTGGCGGCCGCGGCGATGAAGAATCCCCAAGTCACCGCCGCCGTACCCTTCACGCAGATGGACGGCATGTTCTCCTACAAGGGCGCCATGCAGCCGATCGAGATCAGCGGCGTCGACCCGGCCCAGGAAGGCAAGGTGTCGATCGTGACCCAGCACATCGTGCGCGGCAAACTGGACGACCTCAAACCCGGCGAGTTTGGCGTGGTGGTCGGCGATATCACCGCGCGGCGCTTTCGCCTGAGCGTGGGCGACAAGCTGACCCTGATCGTCCCGGAACTGAGCAGCGCGCCGGGTGGCATCACCCCGCGTATGCAGCGGTTGAACGTGGTGGGTATCTTCAAAGTCGGCGCCGAGCTGGATGGCTCCATGGCCCTGATCCACATGGCCGACGCGGCAGAAATCCAGCATTGGCAGCCCAACCAGGTGCAAAGCGTGCGCCTGGCGGTGAAGGACCTGTACGCAGCGCCCAAAGTCTCGGCGGATATCGCTGCCAGCCTCGGCGCGGCTTACAAGCCGGATGACTGGACCCACACCCAGGGCAGCCTGTTCAGCGCGATGAAGATGGAAAAGACCATGATCGGTCTGTTGTTGCTGATGATCGTCGCAGTCGCTGCGTTCAACATCATCGCCACGTTGATCATGGTGGTGAACGACAAGGGCGCGGACATCGCGATCCTGCGCACCATCGGCGCCACGCCTCGGCAGATCATGGCGATCTTCATGGTGCAGGGCACGGTGATCGGCGTGGTCGGCACCTTGATCGGCGGCGTGCTGGGGGTAATTGCAGCGCTGAACGTGAGCGAACTGGTAGGTTGGCTGGAGCGGGTGAGCGGGCAGCATATCTTTAGTTCGGATGTGTATTTTGTCAGCAACCTGCCTTCGGAGCTGCAAGGTGGGGATGTGTTGCTGATTTGCTCGGCGGGGTTTGTGTTGAGCTTTTTGGCGACGATTTACCCGGCGTACCGGGCGGCGAAGATTGAGCCGGCGCATGCCTTGAGATATTCGTAAGGTCTTAGACCGCTATCGGGGGCAAGCCCCCTCCCACACTGGACCGCGTTTATACAGGAACAATGAGGGCAAAATGTGGGAGGTGGCTTGCCCCCGATAGGGCCGGCCCAGCTTGCGTCAATCTCCCTTGGGCAACTCAATCACAAACCTCGTCCACCTCGCCTGCGACTCACAATAAATCCTCCCCCCGTGGGCCCGCACAATCGACTGGGTAATCGCCAACCCCAGCCCCGCATGTTCACTGCTGCCTGCCCGCCTTGACGGGTCGGCTCGGTAGAACCGGTCGAACAGCCGCGGCAATAATTGCGCTGGAATGCCTTCCCCGGTGTTCTCAACTGTCAGTGTCACGCCACTCTCTATGCGCACCCGCACTTCACCGCCTGGTGGGGTAAACCGTAGCGCGTTATCCAGCAAGTTCGACAGGGCCCGGCGCAACATGCCGCGATCGCCCAGCGTATGGGCGCTGCCTTCGCGTACCAGCGTGACCTGTGCGTCCTCCGCCAGCAGGGTAAAGAACTCCAACAGTGCGTCGACCTCATCGCCCAGATCCAGGGCTTCACGGTTGGGCATCAGCAGGCCGTGGTCGGCTTTGGCCAGGTACAGCATGTCGTTGACCAGTTGCGCCATCCACTGCAACTCTTCCAGGTTGCTGTGCAGCGCCTCGCGGTAATCCTCCAGTGGGCGTGGCTGGGTGAGAATGACCTGGGTTTGGGTCAGCAGGTTGGAGAGCGGCGTGCGCAGCTCGTGGGCGATATCGGCGGAGAACGCCGACAGGCGCTGGAACGCGTCGTCCAGGCGCCCCAGCATGGCATTGAAGGCCTGAGCCAGTTCCGCCAGCTCCACCGGCATTTGCGCCTGGGGCAGGCGTTGGGTCAGGGAGTGGGCGGATACGCTGGCGGCCACCTCGCCCATGCGCCGCAACGGTCGCAACCCACTGCGTGCGGCCCATGCGCCGAGCAGGGCGGTAGCCAGCGCGGAGAGGCCGACGGTCAGCCAGATCAAGCGTTGCATATGCTCCAGGAAGTGCTGGTGGTGGGTGATGTCGAGTATCAGGCTCAGCTGTGGCGAACCGGGTTGGCCGGGCGTCAACGGCGCGTTGTACACACGGTAGTCGGTGCCTGCGTTTTGCAGGCTGTGCAGGCCCGGGGCGGCGGGCACATTGAGGTTCGGCGCACCGTCCACCCAGCGCTGGCCGGCCGCCGTGATGCGCACGGTGAAGTCGGGCTGGTGATCCAGCTCGGCGCGCAATTGCGGGCCGCGCAGGGCGAAGGCTTCACGTGAGTCGACACCCTGCAAGGCACTGCGCAGGGCCACCAGCTTGCTGTCGAGCAGTTGCTGGTCCAGCTCGACGAAGTGCGCTTCGCTGGCGCGATTGAACAGTACGCCGGCGATCAACGAGACCACCGCGGTGCAGGCGGCAAACAGCAGCGCCAGGCGGCTGGTCAGGGACAGGCGCTTGATCACGTGAAGCGCTCCTCCAGCACGTAACCCATGCCGCGCACGGTGTGGATCAGTTTGTTGGGGAAGTTATCGTCGACTTTCAGGCGCAGGCGGCGGATCGCCACTTCGATAATGTTGGTGTCGCTGTCGAAATTCATGTCCCACACCTGGGACGCGATCAGCGTCTTGGGCAGCACCTCGCCCTGGCGACGCAGCAGCATTTCGAGCAGGGCAAACTCCTTGGCGGTGAGGTCGATGCGCTGGCCGTCGCGCTCGACGCGGCGACGGATCAGGTCCAGGCGCAGGTCGGCCAGTTGCAGGGTGGTTTCCTGCGGTGTGCTGCTGCCACGGCGTAACAAAGTGCGCACCCGGGCCAGCAGTTCGGAAAAGGCGAAGGGCTTGACCAGGTAGTCGTCGGCGCCCAGTTCCAGGCCATGTACGCGGTCCTCCACCGCATCGCGAGCGGTGAGGAACAGCACCGGCATGTCCAGGCCGGCACTGCGCACCGCCTGCAGGATCTGCCAGCCGTCGCGGCCCGGAAGCATCACATCGAGGATCAACAAGTCATAATCCCCGCTCAGCGCCAGGTGCTGGCCGGTCGTGCCGTCGGCCACCAGTTCGGTGGTAAAGCCAGCCTCGGCCAAGCCTTGACGCAGATAGTGGCCGGTTTTGGGTTGGTCTTCGACGATCAGCAGTTTCATGTTGGGCTCTTGGCAAGGGGTAAGCGCGGGCCTTTATACCGTGGGCGCAAGGGTATGGGCGCAAGCTGACAAAGTTGTAATCTAGCAGTCAGCTGGCTGGCAGCGAGGCTATCTTAAAGTGCGGCCCAAGCTGGTCACCTATTTTTGGAGCGTGAGAAATGGCGTTGCGTACATCCCTGTTAATGGCGGGCTGCTTATTGGCGCTTAGCTTCAATGCGCTGGCGGATGCGGCTCATGGTTACGCGTTCGGCCAGCCGGCTCCGGCAGCCAAGGCCACGCGTACCGTGGAAGTCACCCTGCAGGACATTGCCTTCGAGCCCAAGAGCCTGGACGTAAAAGCCGGTGAAACCGTGCGGTTTGTACTGGTCAACAAAGGCCGGTTGCTCCACGAATTCAACCTGGGCGACGCGGCGATGCATGCCGCTCACCAGAAAGAGATGCTGCAGATGCAAGCCAGCGGCATGCTCACCGCCACCGGTATGGGCAAGATGGACCACAGCGCCATGGGCCACGGCGATATGGGCGGCATGAAGCATGACGATCCCAACAGTGTGTTGGTGGAGCCGGGCAAGACGGCCGAACTGACGTGGACCTTCACCAAGGCCACTGGCCTGGAGTTCGCTTGCAACCTTCCCGGCCATTATCAGGCGGGCATGGTCGGCAAGCTGACCGTTGAGTGAGGCGTTTGTTAAGGCAGGGGGCAAAGGCTGGTAGACTGGCGCGGTTTATTTAGCCAGGTTTCCGCCATGCATCCCGCAGCCGAACATTCGCCGCTGGGCAAGTCCAGTGAATACATCTCTACCTATACGCCTTCGTTGCTGTTCCCGATTCCGCGTGCCGCCAAGTGGGCCGAACTGGGCCTGAGCGCCGACACCCTGCCGTACAAGGGCGTGGATTTCTGGAACTGCTTCGAACTGTCCTGGTTGCTGCCATCGGGCAAGCCGGTGGTGGCCATCGGTGAGTTCAGCATCCCAGCCGACTCGCCGAACATCATCGAGTCCAAGTCGTTCAAGCTGTACCTCAACTCGCTGAACCAGACTGCGTTTGCCGATACGCAAGGCCTTGAAGCCACCTTGCGCACCGACCTCAGCGCTGCTGCCGGCAAGCCGGTGACCGTGCGCATCCGCAGCCTGGCCGACATCGAGGCAGAGGGTGTGATGGCGTTGCCGGGTGCGTGCATTGACGGCCTGGATATCAATGTCAGCAGCTACGAGCACCCGCGCCCGGAGCTGCTGCGCTGTGATGACTCGCGTGTTGTTGAGGAGAGTGTGCACAGCCACCTGCTCAAATCCAACTGCCCGGTGACCAGCCAGCCCGATTGGGGCAGTGTGGTGGTGGAGTACCGTGGCGCGGCGCTGGATCACGCCAGCCTGCTGGAATATATCGTGAGTTTTCGCCAGCACTCGGACTTTCATGAGCAGTGCGTGGAACGCATCTTTCTCGACCTGCAGCGCTTGCTCAAGCCGGAGAAGTTGACGGTGTATGCGCGCTATGTGCGTCGAGGAGGGTTGGATATCAACCCGTACCGCAGCACTGAGAACACCCAATTCCTGAACGTGCGCCTGGCGCGCCAGTAAGCCTGCACACAAAACTAAATGTGGGAGGGGGCTTGCTCCCGATAGCGGCGTGTCAGTCACAGCATCTGTGTCTGAACTTCTGCTATCGGGAGCAAGCCCCCTCCCACATTTGGGTTTTTTGCTGGGCCTGTGTTCGGGTTAGATGCCGATATTGCCCAGGGTGATCATGATATTGCGCAATGTCCCGGAAATGACCGGGTGTTCAGCGTCGAACTCTATGGCCGCTTGATTCACATCGTCGGAAATACTGGGTGTCTGAGTCGCCGGTTCAAGTTCGAGTTGTAATTCAAACTTGGCAATCAGGGCTTCCAGCGCTTCACGTTTTTCTTCCGACAGCGGCGGCTCCTGTTCCAACTGCCCACGCAGAATCTCGACCTGTTCTTCCAGCTTTTTGCGATCAGGCATGACGTCTTTCCTTTTATCGATAGTCACTGGCATAGACCACGGCACGCCGTGAAAGGTCTACGGGCTGGCCTGTAGATTAATCCACTGCGGCCAACCGTGCATGATCTTGATCAGGGCTTCTCGCCTTTGAGCCGGCGCAGGCTGATGTCCGCCAGGCAACTGCCCAACTCGCCCAGGTGGTCGATCACCGAGTGCACGCCCAGGCCATAGAGCGCTACCGTCGCCTTGCCGCGCTTGTATTCGCGTTGCTGCGCGGTCAGTGCCTGCCATTGCTCGGGTGACAGGCCGCAGAGCGAGCCACAGGACGCCAGGCCGATAGTCCACAACCCGGCATTCAAGCCCGATTGCAGCAGGCGCGGCTCGCCGCTGACCAGCACGCAGCCTTCCAGGCGCTCAATGTTCAACTCCATCAAGGCTTGCCAGCAGGCGTGGGGCGCGGGCCAGCGGATGGAGGAGGGCGAGGCGGCCTTGATCCAGCTCGGCAGGCTGGCGGAAAGGGGCGCGGTCACCGATGGGGGCAGTTCATCCAGCCAGGCGCAGGGCACGCCTTGTTCTTTCAGGCTACGCAGGCTTTTCAAGGCGCCGGGTGTAGCCACGCAGCCGGGGCAGGGCGAGTCGGTACGCGCCAGGGAACCGAAATCCACCAGGCAGCCACTCAGGCCAAATAGCACGGCGGTCAACGAGGGGGCTGTGGCGATGGCAATCTCGGCGTGTGGCATCTGAACGTCCCTGAAATAGCAGCAACACTATCGGGGTGGCATGACAAGGCCATGACACTGACAGTGTTTGTAGGAATTTTGTGCATTTTTCGTGAGACAGGACCCTGGTAGCTGCCTAAACACACACTTCCGTCATATACTGACGGCCTTATTCAGGGCATAGCGCCCATGACAGACCATTCAAGGAGCAAAAGCTATGCGCTGGAGCCACTACTTCGCTCAGCTATCGGTGTGTGCCACCATCCTGTTGGCACCGTTCGCCGCTCAAGCCGCGTCGGAAGATGATCCATGGGAAAGCGTCAACCGCCCGATCTTCACCTTCAACGACACCGTTGATACCTACGCCCTCAAGCCGATCGCCCAGGGCTATCAGTTCGTCACCCCGCAGTTTGTGCAGGACGGCGTTCACAACTTCTTCCGTAACATCGGCGATGTCGGCAACCTGGCCAACAACGTGCTGCAACTCAAGCCGCACAATGCAGGCGTCGACACCGCTCGCCTGTTGGTCAACACCACCTTTGGCGTGCTGGGCTTTATCGATGTCGGCACCAAAATGGGGCTGCAGCGCAGCGACGAAGACTTCGGCCAGACCCTCGGCTACTGGGGCGTCGGCAGCGGCCCCTACGTGATGATCCCATTGCTGGGCCCAAGCACCTTGCGTGATGCGCCGTCCAAGTACGTCGACAGCTACACCCAGCCGTACCGCTACATGAACGACATCGGCTGGCGTAACAGCACCTTCGGCCTCAACGTCGTTGACGTGCGCGCCAGCCTGCTCGACAGCGAGAAGCTGATCAGCGGCGACAAGTACACCTTTATCCGTAACGCCTACCTGCAGAACCGTGAGTTCAAGGTCAAGGATGGCAAGGTTGTCGACGACTTTTAAGCCGTGACATCTTGAAATGAAATAAGGCGACCTCTTGATGGTCGCCTTTTTTTATGCGTGCTCCAACCTTACTTTGTGTTGTGGTCCAAGCGGTTCTTATAACTCCCGGTGATTTGCAGGGTAAAGACGCTCGGCGACCATCGCCATGAGCTTGAAACCCCTCACGGATGGGAGTACCGTCTGCGCCTTAGAAGGGCACCTCTGCTTTACCGTTGTGCATGGGCGAAATCCCAATGCTTTGTAGGACAGAGAGGCTAGAAAGCGAATCCAGTACGTGAGCCCGGCCATTGCCGAGCCGCCTACGCCAACCTAATTCTGGCGCCGTTTGCCCACATGCAAAAAACCAGTGCCACGCTGCTGATAATCGATGACGACGAAGTAGTGCGCGCGAGCCTCGCGGCCTACTTGGAAGACAGTGGCTTCAGCGTCCTGCAGGCCAGTAATGGCCAACAGGGTCTCCAGGTATTCGAGCGCGACAAGCCCGACCTTGTGATCTGCGACCTGCGCATGCCCCAGATGGGCGGCCTGGAGCTGATTCGCCAGGTGACCGAGCTTGCCCCGCAAACGCCGGTGATTGTCGTGTCCGGTGCCGGTGTCATGAACGACGCTGTCGAAGCCCTGCGCCTGGGCGCTGCCGATTACCTGATCAAGCCCCTGGAAGACCTGGCCGTGCTGGAGCACTCGGTGCGCCGCGCCCTGGACCGTGCCCGCCTGCTCCTGGAAAACCAGCGCTACCGCGAAAAGCTCGAGACCGCCAACCGCGAGCTCGAAGCCAGCCTGAATCTGCTCCAGGAAGACCAGAACGCCGGTCGCCAGGTGCAGATGAACATGCTGCCGGTGAGCCCCTGGAGCATCGACGAGTTCAAGTTTGCCCACCAGATCATCCCGTCGTTGTACCTGTCGGGTGATTTTGTCGACTACTTCCGCGTCGATGAGCGACGCGTGGCGTTCTACCTGGCCGACGTTTCCGGCCATGGCGCCTCTTCTGCCTTTGTGACCGTGTTGTTGAAGTTCATGACCACACGGCTGTTGTTCGAGTCCAAGCGCAATGGCACCTTGCCGGAGTTCACCCCTTCCGAGGTGCTGGGCCACATCAACCGGGGCCTGATCAGCTGCAAGCTGGGCAAGCACGTGACGATGGTCGGCGGCGTGATCGACGAAGAAACCGGTCTTTTGACCTACAGCATTGGCGGTCACCTGCCGATGCCTGTTTTGTACACTCCTGACAGTGTGCGCTACCTGGAAGGGCGTGGCCTGCCGGTGGGCTTGTTCAATGAAGCCACCTACGAAGACCACATCCTGGAACTGCCGCCGACCTTCAGCCTGACGCTGATGTCCGATGGCATCCTGGACCTTCTTCCAGAGCCTACACTCAAAGAGAAAGAAGCCGCCTTGCCCCAAAAGGTCAAGTCGGCGGGCGGCAGCCTGGATGGCCTGCGGCAGGTTTTTGGATTGGCCACGCTAGGGGAGATGCCGGATGATATCGCCCTATTGGTGTTGAGCAGGAATCTTTGATGAGTACCGGAAGAATCCAATTCGCCGAGCAAGACGGGACCTTCGTCCTGAAGTTTGTCGGCGAAGTGCGCCTGACCTTGTGTTCGGCCCTGGATGCGACGATTGAGCGGATCTTCACAGCGCTGAACTTCTCGGCGATCGTGATCGACCTGACCGAAACCCGCAGCATCGACAGCACCACTCTGGGGCTGTTGGCCAAGCTGTCGATTCTGTCGCGGCAGAAGGTCGGCCTGTTGCCGACTGTGGTCACCACCCACGAAGACATCACCCGTCTATTGCAGTCGATGGGCTTTGACCAGGTGTTCAACATCGTTGACCGCCCAATTCCCTGCCCGGAATGCCTCACCGACCTGCCGTCGCAAGACCAGTCCGAAGAGATCGTACGGGTCAAGGTGCTGGAAGCGCACAAGATCCTCATGGGCCTCAACGAGTCCAACCGCGAAGCCTTCCACGACCTGGTCAACGCCCTAGAGCGCCACTGACGGCTTCCCTGTCGAAACACATACCCATGTGGGAGGGGGCTTGCTCCCGATAGCGGTGTATCAGTCGGCACATATCCAACTGACAGTCCGCAATCGGGAGCAAGCCCCCTCCCACAGTTGATCTGCGACTGGCTTGAGGCTGGCGCACACAAAAAAGGGCGGCACCCTCACAGGTGCCGCCCTTTTTGCTGCTATCTGCCCTTACAGCTTGGCCGACAACAACGCCTCCAGCTTCTCCTGATCCCGAGCAAACTGGCGAATACCCTCTGCCAGCTTCTCAGTCGCCATCGCATCCTCGTTGGACTCCCAGCGGAACTGCGCTTCAGTCATATGCACCCGCGCCTCACCGGCATGGCCTGGCGCCAACTTGCGCTCCAGCTTGCCTTCATCCGCCGCCAGCTTCTCCAGCAGGTCCGGGCTGATGGTCAGGCGGTCACACCCGGCCAGCTCTTCAATCTGGCTCAGGTTACGGAAGCTCGCACCCATCACCACAGTCTTGTAGCCATTGGCCTTGTAGTAGTTGTAGATGCGCGTCACCGACTGCACGCCCGGGTCATCGGAACCGGTGTAGTCGTTGCCGTTGGCCTTCTTGTACCAGTCGTAGATACGGCCCACGAATGGCGAAATCAGGAACACACCGGCTTCGGCGCAGGCCACGGCCTGGGCGAAGGAGAACAACAGCGTCAGGTTGGTCTGGATGCCTTCTTTTTCCAGCTTCTCGGCGGCACGGATGCCTTCCCAGGTAGAGGCGATCTTGATCAGCACACGGTCACGGCCAACGCCGGCTTTGTCGTACAGGTCGATCAGACGGTGCGCACGCTTGAGAATGGCGGCTTCGTCAAATGACAGGCGCGCATCCACCTCAGTAGAAATACGGCCCGGCACTACTTTGAGAATTTCTTGACCCACCGCCACCGCAAAGCGGTCACTGGCCAGGCCCACATCGCCGTTGCAGTCCTGTACACACTCATCCAGCAGCTTGGCATAGCCTGGAATCGATGCAGCCTTGAGCAGCAGGGAAGGGTTGGTGGTAGCGTCTTGCGGCTTGAGCTTGGCGAGGGTGGAAAAATCGCCGGTATCGGCTACGACGGTGGTGAATTGCTTGAGTTGTTCCAGCTTGGAAGTCATGGGCGTGCTCTGTCCTGTGGGTCTGATGACATTACCCGAGCGCTGGCAGGCGCTCAAGGGCGCAAATGCGTTAGGTCGTTTGCGAGGGCAATAACCTGGAAACGGCCGTTTGAATTACCGGCAGTGGTGTTCGATAGGAGGGCAAAATCGCTGGCAGGTTCAACCCAACTGCCCGGTGACCACCCCAATCAAACTGTGAGAGCCGGCTTGCGTGCATGACGCCAGCCCCGCCACTGATATTCACCTGACCCCCATCAGTCAAACTGTGGGAGCTGCGATAACGCCAGTCCAGCCACTGACATTCACCTGACACACATCGCTCAAAACTGTGGGAGCGGGCTTGCTCGCGAAAGCGGTCTGTCAGCCCCAAATATCCCCACTGACACCCAACCCGTCACCGCCCCTCCAACAATTCCCCCGCCTGATCCAGCAACGCCAACGGATCCACCGCCTTATGAATATCCACCGACAACAATTGCCGAAACTTACGCGCCCCCGGGAAACCGGTTCCCAGCCCCAGAACGTGGCGCGTGATGTGATGCATCGAGCCACCTGTTGCCAAGTGCTCGGCTATATACGGGCGCAACTGTGCCAGCGCCTCGGCGCGGGTGATGACAGGCGCAGTGCTGCCAAACAGCTGTTGATCCACCTCGGCCAGCAAATACGGATTGTGATAAGCCTCCCGCCCCAACATCACCCCATCAAACGTCTGCAAATGCTCCTGGCACTGCTGCAACGTCTTGATCCCACCGTTGAGATTAATCTCCAACTCCGGAAAATCCCGCTTCAACTGCGCCGCCACGTCATAACGCAACGGCGGAATGTCCCGGTTCTCCTTGGGCGACAACCCCTCCAGAATCGCAATCCGCGCATGCACGGTAAAACTGGTGCAACCGGCATCCTTCACCGTCCCGACGAAATCACACAGCTCGGCATAACTGTCCCGACCATTGATGCCGATACGGTGCTTCACCGTCACCGGGATCGATACCGCATCGCGCATCGCCTTCACACAATCCGCCACCAGGGCAGGGTGCGCCATGAGGATCGCGCCGATCATGTTGTTCTGCACGCGGTCGCTGGGGCAGCCAACGTTCAGGTTCACCTCGTCGTAACCGGCGGCCTCGGCCATACGGGCACAGGCGGCCAGATCGGCGGGGACACTGCCACCCAATTGCAGCGCCAGCGGGTGCTCGGCTTCGTTGTGGCGCAGGAAGCGGTCGTGGTCGCCGTGGAGGATCGCGCCCGTGGTGACCATCTCGGTGTAGAGCAGGGCGTGTTTGGAGAGTAGGCGTAGGAAGAACCGGCAGTGGCGGTCGGTCCAGTCCATCATCGGGGCGACGGAGAAGCGGCGGGAGATGGCTTTCGGTGGAGCTATGGCTGAAGGCATTGGAGTCTTGGATGGAGAATGCGAAGGGTGGGCAGTTTATCAGGAATGGGTCGGAGGGGGCTGGGTGTTGATTGGGTGGCGCGAGCCCCAAATATTAAATAAATCTGTCCCCGTTTCTCGGTCCCCTTTTCCCGAACGCACGGCCTCTTTTCGGTCCTGGGGGCCTGGTTTCACTACTTGTGAGTCGGCCCTACACGAATGTGTAGGGCCGATTCTTTATCGTGCTCTTAGCGGGATAAGTTCATGTGTAGTAGCGGGAACGGCCTGCCTTCACCATCCAAAGGAGAGCGGCCTGTTTGAACGAACCCGTAATGGAGATAGAAGCCTACCGCCTGGGGGTTTTGCTCGTTTACGTCAACGCTCATCGTAGAGCGCGAACTGCGAACGTGATTTAGTAGTGCACGGCCCATACCTTGGCCGCGAAGATCAGGATCAATAAAGAGCATTTCTACGTGGCTTTGGTTGAGTCCAATAAAGCCAAGCGGGTTGTCTTTCACGTCTACCGCAACCCATACGTCAACAACGGGTAGATAGATGTCGCGGAGCTGCGGAAGCAGCGCATCTATGTCGGACTCTTGAAGAAAGTGGTGAGTGGCGCGAACGGATCGCAGCCAAATGTCGAGCAGTTGCGGATAGTCGGCAGCACTTGCCTGACGAATAATCATGAAATCAACCTTATACACTTGATATCTAAATAGAGGCTCGCCGGTAAATAGCGGCCGTGTAAGTGTCGGCATCTGTATGACCGCTTCGCGAGTTAACGCCTGGGCTGTGCACGGCAGAGGTAGCCGAAAAGGAGGGGAGCTGAAAAATACTTTGTGTTTTTCGATGCGTCAAGAAAACGGGCACTTGATCGATATTCAAAATGTGCGCACTCAATGCCGGTACTCAGTAGGGGCTTCTACAGCATGAAAGGTGCAAAAAATGGTACGCAGAAATCTGGTCTGGAAGCCTTTAACAAATTAATGCCTTTAAAAATATTTTGTCCAAGCCCTCATCGGTGCAACGTATGAAGCGACAGAGTGATCTATGGGAATAGGTCAGGATTTCCAGGAAATATCCTACGCTTTTTCGGCTTGCCCCCTGGATCATCCATAGCTAATCTCGTCAAGCCGCTGAATACCCAGTGGCCGGAGGTGGAAGTCCGTATTGCTAAGGCGTTTTTAACTCCCGAATATTGGAGCTTCGCCCATGCACCACGACACTCGCAGTCCTTCACTTGATCAAAGTAAATCGTCCATCGAATGTCCAAGCAACAACCTATTCCTCGTAAACCCAACTCTCGACCCCGAAACCCTCCTGGCTAACGCCGCCGAAAACCTCGCAGCCGCCAACGAAATGGCCGCCATTTTGGCGTTCGACCTCGACGATTCCCAGCGCGCCATCGCCCTAGGCATTCAGCAGTTAATCGAGTTGAGCTCGCTGCTGGTTGATCGAGCCCAGGAGCAAGTTGCGCCTGTGACTGCCTCAGTCAAAGCCTGACAACCATCCCTGCCGCCTTACCCAAGGCGGCAACTTGAACTCATGCTGTCCCCCAGCAAAGTTTCATAATTCCCTGCGCCTTTGAGGCCTACGATTGCCTGCAAGAGAGGACCCCAGCGCCTCCAGCCCACAGGGAGTTGAAAAATCATGATCTCGAATCTCGTCAAAGTCGTGATGATCACCGGCACGTTGATGTTGAGTGCTTGTTCATCTTCACCAGCTGTGAATAGTGACCCGTGCTTTTCTGGTGGATGCCAGGCGTTTGGGGACCACAGCCCCGGCAAAGCCGCCAAGATGAATTTTGGCGGCAGTGGGCTGGGGAGTAGTTATGGGGAGTATGGTTCGGGGTTGTTGCATGATGATTGAAGGAGGGGGTCAGTCAGTGGTGTGTTGACTGGCCCATTGCTATCGGGGGCAAGCCCCCTCCCACATTGGATCTATGATCGGCGCAAAACTTGTGGCGTTAGTGGCCGCCTTTCATACGCCGAGCGATCAGGTAGAGGCCCAGGCCGACCAGGGCTGTTGCGGCGCCGATGTAGCCGGTGCTGGTCCAGCCTAGACCGGCAGTAATGGCCATGCCGCCAAACCACGGGCCGAGCGCATTAGCCAGGTTGAACGCGGCATGGTTGGACGCTGCCGCCAGGCTTGGCGCTTCGTGGGCAATGTCCATCAGGCGAATCTGCAACGGTGCTGCCAGCGCAACCATAGTGCCAACCAACCCCATGCTCAGCAGCACGCCCCATAGCGACGAGGCGGCTAAGGGGAAGAACAGCAGCACGGCCATCGACCACACCAATATCAAGCCTACGGCTCGAAACTGCATGCGATCAAACAGCTTGCCGCCGGCAATGTTGCCGATGATACCGCCGACGCCGAACGCGGCGAGGCCGAAGGGGATCCATTGCGGCGAGACCTTGGTCACTTCGAGCATGGTTGGCGCCAGGTAGCTGAATACGCAGAACATCCCGGCAAAGCCAATTGCACCGATGGACAGGGCCATCCAGACCTGGGGTTTGGTGAAGGCGCGCAGTTCCTTGCGCGGGTCGCTGCGTTGTTCGTCGTGGCGGTGGGGCACGAATTGCCAGACCAGGGCGATGGTGAGCAGGGCGATCACGCTGACCAGGGCGAACGCCGAGCGCCAGCCCAGGTGTTGGCCGAGGAAGGTGGCGATGGGGTTGCCGAGCAGCATGGCCAGGGTCAGGCCCATCATCACGCGGGCTACGGCGCCGGCGCGTTTGTCGGTGGGCACCATGCTGGAGGCGACCACGGCGGCGATGCCGAAGTAGGCGCCGTGGGGCAGGCCGCTGATAAAGCGAAAGGCCACCAGCGAGCCGAAGGTGGGGGTGAAGGCGGTGGCGAAGTTGCCCAGGGCGTACAGGCCCATCAGTAACAGCAGCATATGTTTGCGCAGCAGCTTGGCGCCGAGGATGGCCAGCAGTGGGGCGCCGACCATCACAGGGCGTAGGCGCTGATGGCGTGGCCGACTTGCGGTTCGCTCAGGCCCAGGTTCTGGGCGATGTCGGGCATCAGGCCCATGATGGCGAATTCGCCGGTGCCGATCGCGAAGGCGCCTACGGCCATGGCCGCTTCCATTTTCGCGGCGCTGCGCGCGGGCAGTACATGCCCGGGTGTTTGCTGGGTAGTCATGGGTAACTCTGTGTGGAAGGTGTGCACGAAGGACAGCTGCCGATGCTACGCAGGCAATGGCGAAGGTGTCTAGAACCGCCATTTGCGTGAGAGTTCCGGGCCTGTGACCGCAGGTCGCGGCTGTCAGGCTTGACACCGGCGCATTAAAACCCGCGATTTAGGCCTGTCAATTGGCCAAACGGCGCATAAACGCTGTTTAGCGTGATATTCTGCGCGCCGTCTTGGTCTAGTCTTTCCCTGGTGCGTACACCCGTATACGTCCCAGCGGTTGGCTGTCGCCCAGGTAGCTGAAGCCAATAACGATAAGAAGTCAGCGCAGAAGGGACATAACAGTGAGGTCGATCCATCGGCCTTGTGTGCCCACCCTGCAGCCTTCATGTGAATGTGCAGACCCCGCGGTACGTTGCCTGACGTAGCGTGAACGAGGGTTACTCATGATCGGGGGCGGTAGGGCGGATGGCGTTTTATCATAGGTGCTACTGATGTTTAAAAAAGTAAACACTGCCCTGCTGGGGCTGGCTTTGTCGATGGGGATCACGTCCGTTCACGCGGAAGAGGCAAAGAAAGTCGATGTGCTGCTGATCGGCGGCGGCATCATGAGTGCGACCCTGGGTGTCTGGCTCAATGAGCTGGAACCGGACTGGTCGATGGAGATGGTCGAGCGCCTCGATGGCGTGGCCGAAGAAAGCTCCAACGGCTGGAACAACGCCGGTACCGGTCACTCGGCCCTGGCTGAGCTGAACTACACCCCGGAAGACAAGAACGGCAACGTTGAGATCCCGAAAGCGGTCGAGATCAACGAAGCGTTCCAGATTTCCCGTCAGTTCTGGTCCTGGCAGGTTCAGCAGGGCGTGTTGAAGAACCCGCGTTCGTTCATCAACTCCACACCGCACATGAGCTTTGTGTGGGGCGATGACAACATCAAGTTCCTGAAAAAGCGCTACGAAGCCCTGAAGGCCAGCCCGCTGTTCGCCGGCATGCAGTACTCCGAAGACCCGGCACAGATCGCCAAGTGGGTTCCGCTGATGATGGAAGGGCGTGACCCGAACCAGAAAATCGCGGCCACCTGGAGCCCGATCGGTACCGACGTGAACTTCGGCGAGATCACCCGCCAGTTCGTCGCTCACCTGCAAACCACGCCGAAGTTTGACTTGAAGCTGTCGAGCGAAGTGCAGGACATCACCCGCAACGACGACGGTTCGTGGCGTGTGAGCTACAAAAACCTCAAAGACGGCACCAAAACTGAAACCGACGCCAAGTTCGTGTTCATCGGCGCCGGCGGCGGTGCCTTGCACCTGCTGCAGAAGTCGGGCATTCCGGAAGCCAAGGAATACGCTGGCTTCCCGGTCGGTGGTTCGTTCCTGGTGACCGAGAACCCGACCATCGCCGAGCAGCACCTGGCCAAGGCCTACGGTAAAGCCTCGGTCGGTTCGCCACCGATGTCGGTTCCGCACCTGGATACCCGCGTGCTGGATGGCAAGCGCGTGATCCTGTTTGGCCCATTCGCAACCTTCTCGACCAAGTTCCTGAAAGAAGGCTCGTACCTGGACCTGCTGACCAGCACCACCACCCACAACATCTGGCCCATGACCAAAGTCGGTATTCGTGAATACCCACTGGTCGAGTATCTCGCCGGCCAACTGATGCTGTCGGACGACGACCGCTTCAAGGCGCTGCAAGAGTACTTCCCGAACGCCAAGCAGTCCGACTGGCGCCTGTGGCAAGCCGGCCAGCGCGTGCAGATCATCAAGCGTGACGAAGAGCAGGGCGGCGTGCTGAAACTCGGTACCGAAGTGGTCAGCTCTGCTGACAACTCCATTGCCGGCCTGTTGGGTGCATCGCCAGGCGCGTCCACCGCGGCTCCGATCATGCTGACCGTGCTGCAAAAAGTCTTCAAGGACAAGGTAGCAAGCCCGGCCTGGCAGGAAAAACTGCACCAGATCGTGCCAAGCTACGGCACCAAGCTGAACGACAGCCCTGAAGCTGTTGCCAAGGAATGGGCCTACACGGCCGGTGTGCTGCAACTGACACCACCGCCAGCGATCCCGCAACTGGCTGCTCCACAGGCTACCGAGGCTGCCAAGCCTGCGGCTGAGCCGAGCAAGCCGGCGTCTGACCTGGCGCTGTAAGCAACACCTACGAAAAAGCCCGCTGAACCGGTGACGGTCAGCGGGCTTTTTTGTGCGTGAACGATCAGGCGCGCGGCGGGTGTCGCTCCACCGGGGGCAGCTCAACCGTACGCTCGGCCGCTGCCAGCGCAGCCTTCAAGCCCGCTTGGTTCAGGGGTACGCAATACGCCGGTTTAGCCCGCTCGAATCGCCAGCTTTCATCCAGCCCTCCGGCATCCACGGCATCGAAGCCCAGTTCGTCGAGTAACGTAATCACTTGCGCTTTTGCCGCAGCGTGATCTGCTGCCACTGGCAGCGCGCGGCGGTCAGGAGCGCCGCGCGGGCGGGCATCCTGCGTCAGGTCTGGGGCGAAGATCGCATTAAATACTTTTACCACGTGTGATTGCGGCAAATGGTCGGCCAGCAATCGGCTGGTGGTGGTTTCAAACCGGTCCAGTTGCGGGATATGCCCATCGCGATCGGGGTAGTAATTGTTGGCGTCCATCACCGTCTTGCCCTCCAGCCATTGGGCAGGGACGCTGCGGTAGTGCTCCAGCGGAATCGCCACGAGTACCACATCGCCAAACCTGGCGGCATCATCCGCGCTGCCCACTTGTACGCCGAGTATGCCGCTCACCACGCTGCTCATGGTGTGTGGGCCGCGGGAGTTGCTCAACATCACCTTATGCCCGGCGGCAAGCGCCAGTTGCGCCACGGCACGCCCGATAAAACCTGCTCCAATCACGCCAATCTTCATGTGCTTGCTCCAGTGGAAGTAGGAAGTGGCTATGATGATTGGCAACCATAACGTGATAAATCAGCATTTCGGTGTGGGTGTTGTTACTGGGAGTTGGGAATGATGGACCGCCTATCAAGCATGAACGCCTTCGTGATAGCCGCTGAATTGGGCTCCTATGCGAGGGCCGCCGAACGCTTGGGCATGTCGCCGCAGATGGTGGCCAAGCATGTCACCGCGTTGGAACAACGTTTGGGTGCGCGATTGCTCAACCGCACTACGCGTCGACAAAGCCTGACTGAACTGGGAGTGGAGTATTACGAACGCTGCAAGCATATCCTGACGGAGACCGAGGCCGCCGACTCCCTGGCACAGGTCATGAACGACACGCCGCGCGGCAAGCTGAAGGTCACCGCCCCGGTGACCTTTGGCTCCTACAGCTTGATGCCGTTGATCACCGGGTTTTTACGTGACAACCCACAGGTAGAACTCGATTTGCACCTGACGGATCGTTTCGTCGACTTGGTGGAGGAGGGCTACGACGCCGCGTTTCGCATTGGTCCGTTGGGCACGAGCGGCCTGACAGCGAGACCCCTGGCACCTTATCGGTTGGTGGCCTGCGCTGCACCGGCTTACCTGATGGCGCGAGGCACACCTCAGAAGCCGGCGGATCTTGAGCGTCATGAGTGCCTGGGGTACGCCTTTTCATCGCGTCCGGCGGATCGAGAGTGGGTGTTCTTCCAGGGCACGGTTTCCTACAAGGTACGAGTGGCCAGTCGTTTGCTCATCAATGAAAGCCGGGCATTGATGTCGGCGGCATTGGATGGTTTTGGCATTGTGCTCGGCCCGCAAGACTTTCTGCGAACGGCGTTGGCGAGTGGCGAGTTGGTGCGGGTGCTACCGGAGTTTGAGGCTCCAAGCCGGTCGATGCATTTGGTCTACACCGCAAACCGCCAGCACACTGCCAAGTTGCGGTGCTTTGTCGAGGCTGTGCTGGGACGTTTTGGTCCGGTATGAAGGTTCATCACCGTGGCGGTCGCCGGGAGGCACGTTAAAGGTCTACAGGTTCAGCAATCTGACAGACATCTCCTGTTAAAAATAACCCAGGCCCAAGCAGGGCCCGGCTGCAACAAAGGAAGGAATTCTTTCTGATGCAGGTGTTGGGCGTTCGCGCCCGAGGGTTTTGTATGTTGCTACGTTATGCAGCATTGGCCGCCATGGTGGTCGCCGCTTCCGGGTGTGTGCAAGAGCGTGTTGTGCATGAGCGCAGGCCGGTACAACACGAGTACGTTGATGTGGTGGCGCCGCAACCGCCGCCGGTGCAGGTGATCGAAGTGGAGCCTGCGGTGCGCGAAGGTTATATCTGGTCACGCGGTTATTGGCGTTGGGAAGGCGGGCGTTATGTGGCAGTGCATGGCCATTGGGAACCAGTGCGTCAGGGCTATCGTTATGTACACCCGCACTGGGTGCAGCGTAATGATGGCTACCACTGGCAGATCGGCGGCTGGGTTCGCTGACCCAACGCTTTCTCCCATTGGAGCGAGCTTGCTCGCTCCTACAAAAAAGCCGGCCTAGCCGATCCGTTTCATCCCCGCTGCCTTGGCCGCGTTCAGATCAAACGTTGCGGTGTACTCGCAACCGGCCGCGTGGCCACAGCGTTCGATCAGGCAGTCGGCAAAGTCCGCTTTGCTTGCGGTGAACCTGCGCAGGGCCTGCCAGATGATATCGGCGTGCTCGACGGTCAGTTCCCGTGTGTACAGCAAGGTTTCCAGCACGGTCACCACGTCGCTTTTGGTCGACTGGTAGCAGGACTGCAACACCCACACCAGCTCCGTAAGCGTCACCAGGCTGACAAAACCGGGTGAGGCGGCGGTGAGCGATTCGATCAGTTGGGATGCTTTAGCTGATTGAACCGGGTCGTCCTGGGTCACATAACGCACCAGCACGTTGGTATCCAGGCCGATCATCCAGCGGTTGCTCCCTGGGCCGCGATGGCTCGGTTCATGTCTTCGATAGACACGGTGTGAGCGGGTTTGCGGATCAACCCCTTGAGGTCCTTGACGGTTTTGCTGGCGGCGATCATGGAAAACTTGCCGTCTTCCAATTCGACGAATTCCACCCGGTCGCCTGTTTCCAGGCCCAGGGCTGTCCTGACCTGGACAGGGATGGTGATTTGCCCTTTTGAAGTGAGTGTGGCGGTAGCCATAGTGAAGATCTCCATCGTGATATTCCTTACCTTAGGGTAAGGAATGACAGAGGACAATATCCGTTGGTCCATAGGTCGCTCGCAGGTGTGAGTCAGTCGGTAGTAAAACCCTAGTCCGAATGCTCGATCCTCACACCGTTGGCTACGCCCCAAACAGATACAAACTATGACCTACCGCCGCTGGCTTACTGCACCACGCGATAGCACGGCACATACGCCGCGCCGCCCGGCAGTTTCATGCGGTGCTGGGCCACGAACGCCTTCAATAATTCATCCAGCGGTTTCATGATCGCCGGGTCGCCGTGGATCTCATACGGGCCGTTCTCTTCGATCAGGCGGATGCCCTTGTCCTTGACGTTACCCGCCACGATCCCCGAGAACGCCCGGCGCAGGTTGGCTGCCAGTTCATGGGGCGGCAGCGCGTGGCTCAGTTGCAGGCTGGCCATGTTTTCGTGGGTGGGGTCGAACGGGCGCTGGAAGCCTTCGTCGATCTTCAGCAGCCAGTTGAAGTGGAACGCGTCGTTACGCTCGCGGCGGAACTGCTTCACTGCCTTGAGGCCGGCCGTCATCTGGCGCGCCACTTCGGCGGGGTCGTCGATGATGATCTGGTAATGCTGCTGCGCCGCTTCGCCGAGGGTGGCGCCGACGAACGCGTGCAGCTGTTCCAGGTAAGGCGCGGCGTGTTTGGGCCCGGTCAACACCACCGGGAACGGCACGTCGCGGTTGTCGGGGTGCATCAGGATGCCCAGCAGGTACAAAAACTCTTCTGCCGTGCCGGCACCGCCGGGGAAGATGATGATGCCGTGGCCGACGCGCACGAAGGCTTCCAGGCGTTTTTCGATGTCCGGCAAAATCACCAGCTCATTGACGATGGGGTTCGGTGCTTCGGCGGCGATGATCCCAGGCTCGGTCAGGCCCAGGTAACGCCCGCCGGTGATGCGTTGCTTGGCGTGGGAAATGGTCGCGCCCTTCATCGGGCCTTTCATTACGCCGGGGCCGCAGCCGGTGCACACATCGAGGCTGCGCAGGCCCAGTTCGTGCCCGACTTTCTTGGTGTATTTGTATTCTTCGGTGTTGATCGAGTGGCCGCCCCAACACACCACGATCTTGGGCTCCACACCCGGGCGCAGCGTGCGGGCGTTGCGCAGCAGATGGAACACGTAGTCGGTGATGCCTTGGGAGTTGCTCAGGTCGATGCGCTGGCTGTCCAGCTCGTTCTCGGTGTAGACGATGTCACGCAAGGCGCTGAACAGCATCTCGCGGGTGCTGGCGATCATCTCGCCATCGACAAAGGCATCGGCCGGGGCGTTGAGCAGTTCCAGGCGCACGCCGCGGTCCTGCTGGTGAATACGCACTTCAAAGTCTTTGTAGGCGTCGAGGATGGTCTTAGCGTTGTCGATATGCGCGCCGGTGTTGAGGATGGCCAAGGCGCATTGGCGGAACAGGGTGTAGATGCTGCCGGTGCCGGCTTCACTCAGTTGCTGCACTTCACGTTGGGACAGGGTTTCGAGGCTGCCCTTGGGGCTGACGGAGGCATTG
Organism: Pseudomonas sp. P867; assembly: GCF_019891455.1. Classification (NCBI taxonomy): domain Bacteria; kingdom Pseudomonadati; phylum Pseudomonadota; class Gammaproteobacteria; order Pseudomonadales; family Pseudomonadaceae; genus Pseudomonas; species Pseudomonas sp. P867. The sequence continues at coordinate 189,406 of NZ_JAFLXB010000010.1, forward strand.
ATGACTTGACGTTGGAGCATTCTGATTCCTTGAAAGCACAGCCACCGCGCCCGTTTCGGGGCGATGGCTTGAGAATGGTGAGCGCCAATTAAGGTCGCACGAGACGGTTATTTACCTCAGGCGCGAGGCCCAGCGCAAATACCGTCCAGCACCATCATGCCGCAGAACTTACTGAATCAGCTTCCAGTTTTTGTAGAAAACTCGACGCAGGGTAAAGACCAGCCCGGCAAAGCCTGCGATCACGGCGTTGAGCACTGACGGCAGCAAGGTCGGGCGCACGATGTCGATGAACAGGCAGTAGCGCTTGGCGTCGTTTTTGTTGAAGGACGCATGCATCAGGGTGTCATCGAAGATGAACAGCGGGTCGTCGTGCCAGTAGTGCTTGTGCTTGCCTACCTGGATATACACGCCTTCGTGGTGGGGCGCCGGGGCCATGTTGTAGAGCACGCGGAACATCATGCGCAGGGGGCCGAAGTGAAAGGACGTGGAACGGTTCTCGTTGAATACCGAGACACCGATGGTCTTCACGAATGGCAATTTCTTGCGCAGTTGCGGGATATCCAGCGTGGTCTCGATGGGGCGGCCGTACCACTGGAAAAACAACATGCCGCGTTTCTTCTCGGCCATGCGTTCGTCCAGGTAACCGATGATTTCATCCTTGCGGGCCATGGCGTCGTCGATCACCTGTTGCAGGTCTTCGCGCCAGGCCGGTGGCAGGTCTTGCATCGTATAGACATGGCGGTTGCGGCTGCTCAGCAGATCGAGCAGGGTGTTGAACGGTGCCAGCACCCAGGTATTGCGACCGTTGCCGATGAAGTATTTCTTGATGGTGTCGCGGTCGTACAGACCGTTACGCAGGAAGTCATAAACGCCGCAGCACACCACCAACAGCAGAAACACCAGGCAACTGCGCGGGAAACAATAGATCAACAGCAGAACGCCGAGTGCCCACGCCAGGGACACCAGCTTTTTGCCGACAGCATTTTTGCTCATGAAACGAGGCTCCAAGGCCGAAACATATTGAAACAATGTCGTCATCATAGGGGTTTCTGGCGCCGGCAGGCGTTTTTAAATAGGGTGAAATTGTGAAGCCGCTGCACAATTTGTAACCGTTGCCGTGCAGGCTTCGACGTTTTGTGGATTGAATTTTGAGAACAGAAGATTTGCGACTATCGTGACGCTTCGGTTTTTTGGACGTCATAGACCGGTACGATTGAAGTTGAATGGCCACCATTGGCCTTCGGCACCTTGGAAGAGGCAGAAATTTTTATGATCATCAAACCGCGGGTTCGTGGCTTTATCTGTGTGACCGCTCACCCTGTTGGCTGTGAAGCGAACGTCAAAGAGCAGATCGACTACGTAACCAAAAACGGCGTCATCGAAGGCGGCCCTAAAAAGGTACTGGTCCTCGGTGCCTCCACCGGCTACGGCCTGGCCGCGCGCATCAGTGCTGCGTTTGGCTGCGGCGCCGACACCCTGGGCGTGTTTTTTGAGAAAGAAGGCGAAGAAGGCAAGCTGAGCTCCGCCGGCTGGTACAACAGCGCGGCATTCGAGAAGTTTGCCGTGGAAAAAGGCCTGTACGCCAAGAGCATCAACGGCGACGCGTTTTCCGACGAGATCAAGCGCCTGACCATCGACACCATCAAGAAAGACCTGGGCAAGATCGACCTGGTGGTCTACAGCCTGGCCGCGCCACGCCGTACCGACCCGCAAGGCGTGGTGCACAACTCCACCCTCAAGCCAATCGGCAAGGCCGTGACCCTGCGCGGTATCAACACCGACAAGGGCGTAGTGGTAGACACCACTCTTGAGCCTGCAACCCAGGAAGAAATCGACGGCACCGTGAAGGTCATGGGCGGCGAAGACTGGCAGCTGTGGATCGATGCCCTGCGTGACGCCGATGTGTTGGCCGAAGGCGCCAAGACCACGGCGTTCACCTACCTCGGCGAGAAGCTGACCCAGGATATCTACTGGAACGGTTCCATCGGTGAAGCCAAGAAAGACCTGGACAAGAAAGTCCTGACCCTGCGCGAAAACCTCGCCGCGCTCAAGGGCGATGCCCGTGTGTCTGTGCTCAAGGCCGTGGTGACCCAGGCCAGCTCGGCGATCCCGATCATGCCGCTGTACCTGTCGTTGCTGTTCAAGGTGATGAAAGAGCAGGGCACCCACGAAGGCTGCATCGAGCAAGTCTACGGCCTGTTCAAGGACAGCCTGTACGGTAAAGAACCTAAGCTCGACGCCGATGGCCGCCTGCGCGCCGACCTGGCCGAGCTGGAACCGAAGGTCCAGGACGCCGTGGCTGCGTTGTGGAACCAGGTTACCGACGACAACGTCAACGAGATCAGCGACTTTGCCGGTTACAAGGCTGAGTTCCTGCGCTTGTTCGGCTTTGAAGTCGACGGCGTGGACTACGACGCGGATGTGAACCCGACCGTCAAAATCAACGGCCTGATCCAAGCTTAAGGTCTGATCCAGACCAAAATGTGGGAGGGGGCTTGCTCCCGATGGCGGTGTATCAGTCACTATCTTCAGTGGCTGACACCCTACTATCGGGAGCAAGCCCCCTCCCACATTTGATCCGAGTCTTTTCAGACACTTCTTACGCCCCGACGCGCGCCTCTCTCTTCCAGATCTGCCAGACTCCAGCTGCTATCAAGCCACGCCAACGGAGGATCTGATGACGATTCGTGCAGTAGTTTTTGATTTCGGCGGTGTCCTGTTCGACTGGAGCCCGCAGCACCTGTACCGCAAGCTGATCGCCGATGAGGCAGAGCGGCAGTGGTTCCTCGATAACATCTGCACCCAGGCCTGGAACACCGAGCAAGATGCCGGTCGTACCCTGGCCGAAGCCACCCGCACCCTGATTGACCTGCATCCCGATCACGAACCCTTGATCCAGGCTTACTACGAGCGCTGGCACGAGATGCTGCGCGGTGAGTTAGCCGACGGCGTGGCGATTCTCAAGGCGTTGCACGAGGCCGATATGCCGTTGTTCGGGCTTACTAACTGGTCGGCGGAGACCTTCCCCTACGCTCGGGCCCACTATCCGTTCCTGCAACTCTTTCGAAACATCGTCGTGTCCGGCGAGTTGGAATTGATCAAGCCTGATCCGGCGATCTACCACGCCAGCCTTGATCAGATCCGCGCTGACCTGCCGGACATAAAACCGAGTGAAGTGGTGTTTATCGACGATGTCGCCGGCAACACCGAGGCCGCTATCGCCTTGGGTTGGCAGGGCATTCATCATGTATCTGCCGAGCGCACCGCCGCGCGTCTGCGGGCGTTGGGCGTGGCCTTTAATGTGCCCACTTTTCCATGACGAAATCGACGAATGCCCGCAGCTTGGGCAGGCGGTAACGGTCATGGCGATACAGCAGATGCATCGGGCGGCTGGGCAATTTATACGTGGTTAACAGGGCCACCAGCTTGCCGCTCTCCAGGTCCGGTTGCACCAAGGCGTCGGCCAGCATCGTGATGCCCATGCCGTTGACGGCCGCCTGGCGCAAGCCTTGCGAGCTGTTGATGGTCAATGACCCCGCCACCGAAACCTCCACCTCGCTGCCATCCTCGCTCATGCGCCACAGTTTGTCGGTGTCACGCCAGTTGTCGTTCGCAGGGTAGGCGAATGCCAGGCAGTCATGTTGTTGCAGGTCCTGCGGGGTCTGCGGCGTGCCGCGTCGCGCCAGGTAGGCAGGCGATGCGCAGAGGGTGAGCGTATAGGGCTGCATAGGCCGGGCGATCAGGCTGGAGGTCCCCAGTTCACCGAGACGGATCGCTACGTCGAAGCCACTGTCGACCAGGTCCATGCGTTCATTGCCCAGCACCACGTACAGGTCGATAAGCGGGTAGCGCTGGGAAAATTCGCTCAAGGCCGGCACCAGGCGTTCGGTGCCGAACACGGGAGGCGCTGTGATGCGCAGGCTGCCCTTAGGAGCTTCGCTGTGGATTTGCTCGGCCAGCAGTTCGGAGTCCGCCACCAGCCCCAGCACTTCCAGGCAGCGCTGATAGTATTGCCCGCCAAATTCGGTCAGGTTCTGTTTACGCGTGGTGCGTTTGAGCAAGCTCACGCCCAACCGTTGCTCCAGCGCCCGCAGATGGTTGCCCACCATGGTGGTCGACATCCCGCATTCTTGCGCGGCGGCAGTCATGCTGCCGGTTTCGACCACTTTCACGTACACCGACATTGCCTGGAACAGATCCATTATCAAGCCCTGGTTTAAAGTCATTGCAGATATTCGCAGTTTATCCAGCGCAGGTGGTTAACGATACTTCCATCACCGCAACGATGCACTGGAGCCGCAACCATGACCGCCGCCTGCCTGATGAGCACCTACCAACCCTTGGCCCTGAGCTTCACCCGTGGCCTGGGCACGCGCCTCTGGGACCAGCAGGGCCGCGAATACCTGGACGCTGTCGCCGGCGTGGCGGTGACCAATGTCGGCCATTCCCACCCCAGGCTGGTGGCAGCTATCAGCGAACAAGCCGGTTTGCTGCTGCACACGTCCAACCTCTACAGCATCGACTGGCAACAACGTCTGGCCCAACGCCTGGCGCAGCTGTCCGGGCTCGATCGCGCGTTCTTCAACAACTCCGGCGCCGAGGCCAACGAGACAGCGCTGAAACTGGCGCGCTTGCATGGCTGGAAAAAAGGCATTGAACAACCGTTGGTGGTGGTGATGGAGAACGCCTTTCACGGCCGCACGCTGGGCACCATGGCCGCCAGCGACGGGCCGTCGGTGCGCCTGGGCTTTCAGCGCCTGCCGGGGGATTTCATCAAGGTAGGCTTTGGCGATATGCAGGCTTTGGAGGTGATCACTGCGCAGTTCGGCACGCGCATCGCAGCTGTGCTGCTTGAGCCGATCCAGGGTGAAAGTGGTGTGGTGGTGGCGCCAGTGGGTTATCTCAAAGCCTTGCGCGACCACTGCACGCGCCACGGCTGGCTGATGATGCTCGACGAAATCCAGACCGGCATCGGGCGCACCGGCACCTGGTTTGCCTTCCAGCACGAAGGCATCGTGCCAGACGTGATGACGCTGGCCAAAGGCCTGGGCAATGGCGTGCCCATCGGCGCCTGCCTAGCCCGCGCCGCCGTCGCCGAGCTGTTCACCCCAGGCAGTCATGGCAGCACCTTTGGTGGCAACCCGCTGGCGTGCCGTGTCGGTTGCACCGTGCTGGATATCATTCATGAGCAAGGCTTGTTGCAAAACGCCGCACACCAGGGCGAACACTTGCTGGCGCGCTTGCGCATGGAGCTGGATGGGCACCCGCACGTCCGGGCAATTCGTGGCAAAGGCTTGATGATCGGGATTGAGCTGGCCAGCCCTTATCGCGACCTGGCCCAACGTGCCGCCCAGGAGCACGGGCTGCTGATCAACGTCACACGGGGCAAGATCATTCGCCTGTTGCCGCCGCTGACGTTGGATGCCAAGGAAGCCGAGATGATCGTACGGACCATCACCCGATTGCTGGATTGAAAACGCAATCAAAGTGTGGGAGGGGGGGCTTGCTCCCGATAGCAGTGTGTCAGCCACTGGAGATATTGACTGATACACCGCTATCGGGAGCAAGCCCCCTCCCACAGTGGTTCTGTGTGGGGTTCAGAGGGAGGGGCCATTCAGCCATTCCTGGTTCATGGTTTCGGTATCTCCCAGGTATTCCAGCAACCACGCCATGGCTGGCGAAAGCTTGCTCTGCGCCCACGCCACGCATGATGGGCTGGCTGGAAAGGGCCGGCTCAATTGCAGCGCCACCAACTCGCCGCGCTCGATCCATGGCAATACCTGATGGGCCGGCGCCATCCCTACACACAGCCCATCGCTTAGGCAATCCAGGGCCGAAGCCCAGTTGGGCACCACCAGGCGGCGCTGGTTATCCAGGGTCCAGGTGTCACGCTTGGGCAGATTGCGCGAGGTGTCAGTCATGCACAGTGAGGCGAAAGGGCGCAATTGGTCATCACTGAGCAAGCCTTCCACCGCCGCCAAGGGGTGCCGAGCACTGACCACACACAGCCAGTTCAACAGGCCCATGTCACGGAAGCTGAAGTGACTGGCCACTGGCACTGCGCTGGTGGCGCCGATCACGATGTCGGTGCGCTCATCGGCCAGCGCATCCCATACACCGTTGTACACCTCGTATTCGAGCAGCAGTTCCACCTCGGGAAACTGCCGATAGAAGTCCAGCACCAATTGGCGGCAGCGCTGGGGTTTGACGATGGAGTCCACCGCCACCTTCAACTGGCCGCTCCAGCCATTGGCCACCTGCTGGCACAAGCGTCGGGTGCCGAGCATTTTCTTCATCACGCTGCGGGCTTCGTCGATAAACAGGCGGCCGGCTGGGGTCAGTTCCACGTCGCGATGCCGGCGCACAAACAAGGGCACGGCCAGCCATTCTTCAAGTTGGCGTACGGTGTAACTGATGGCCGACGGTACGCGGTGCAGTTCCTGGGCGGCGGCGCTGAAGCTGCCGTGACGGGCGACGGCGTCGACCACATCCAGAGAATATTCCGACCACATGTGGGCTGCCTTCAAAATTATTGATGAGAGTGTCCAATTATTATCGCTTCACACAGATTTTGTCAGCTTCATAATGGGCGCCAGTCAGCAAATAGTTTGATGGCAGTTTTTACAAGGCTTCGATGAAAAATTCTTTTGGTTTTACCTGGTATCTGGCGGGGCTGAGTATGCTCGGCTATCTCGCCATGGACATGTACTTGCCGGCGTTTGGCGCCATGGGCGAGCAGTTGCAGATTGGCGCCGGCGCGGTGGGCGCCAGCTTGAGCATTTTTCTCGCCGGCTTTGCGGTGGGGCAGTTGGTGTGGGGGCCGCTCTCGGACCGCCTGGGGCGCAAGCCTATCCTGCTCGCCGGCCTGAGCCTGTTTGTGCTCGGTTGCCTGGGCATGTTCTGGGTCGAGACCGCCCCGCAACTACTGGCGCTGCGCTTTATCCAGGCGATTGGTGTGTGTGCCGCGGCCGTGAGCTGGCAGGCATTGGTGATTGATCGCTACCCGGCCGACAAGGCCCATCGCGTCTTCGCCAGCATCATGCCGTTGATGTCGCTGTCGCCGGCCCTTGCACCGTTGTTGGGCGCCATGGTGTTGAATCACTTTGGCTGGCAGGCGATCTTCGGCGTGTTGCTGGTGGTGTCACTATTGCTGCTGTTGCCGACCTTGTTCCTGCGTAGCCTGCCCAAGCGTGTGGAGCACAAGGGCGGACCCACGCGTCTGGGGTATGGACAGTTGCTCACCTCGCGGGTGTTTACCGGCAACGTGATGATTTTCGCCGCCTGTTCGGCCAGCTTCTTCGCATGGCTCACGGCCTCGCCGTTCATCCTCGGCGGCATGGGCTACAGCCCGAATGACATCGGCCTGAGCTACGTATTGCCGACCCTGGCGTTTCTCGTTGGTGGCTATAGTTGCCGTAGCGCCCTGCAACACCTGTCGGGCAAAGTCCTGTTGCCGTGGCTGCTGGCTGCGTATTGCTTGAGCATGGTGGCGTTGTACCTGGTCGCCACCCTGAGCGTGCCGACCTTGACCACCTTGCTGATCCCGTTCTGCCTGATGGCGCTGTGCAACGGCGCCAGCTACCCGATTGTGGTAGCGAATGCGCTGATGCCGTTTGCAGAAAACTCCGGCAAGGCGGCGGCCCTGCAAAACACCCTGCAACTTGGGCTGTGCTTCCTGGCCAGCTTGTTGGTGTCGTCGATGATCGAGCAACCGCTGATGATTACGGTGATTGTGATGTTGGCGACGGCGCCGTTGGCTGTGTTGGGGTATTGGCTGGCGCGGCCGAAGCGCAATACTTCCGAACTGGCCAGCGCCTGAGCTGACAATACGATCAAACTGTGGGAGCTGGCTTGCCTGCGATAGCGGTCTGTCAGTTAGCCCATCTGGCACTGATACACCGCTATCGCAGGCAAGCCAGCTCCCACATTTTTTTGCATTTCTTCAGTTAGAACGTGACTTCCATGTTCAGCGTCGGCGTTGAGGTGCGGCTGCCACGGCCACCATCCACGCCGAACTTGTTATGCCAGTACTCATAGCCCACTCCTAAATACAGGTTCGGCTTGACGCTTTTACCCGGCCGCACCGCCACCATCAGCGCCGTGCGCATGAGCGCTTCCGGTGCCGTATCGCGGCCATGATAGTCCTCGCCTTTCTCCCCGACGTAATTGATAAACCCCTGGAATTTCGCCGCGTGGTTGCCGACCTCGAACGGGCGCATCCACGTCAGGTTAAGCATGTAGGTGTCGTCGAAGGTGTGATTCGACTCTTGCGCGCCGGGAATGCCGGTGTGGTTCTTTTCCTTGTAGTACATCAGGCTCAGGTCCAGCACGCCGACGGTGTTGAACTTCAAGGTCGGGCCGATCACCAGCGCGCGCTTTTTGGCTGAGGCGAAGTTGTTGTTGCGGTTGGCGTCGAAACCCAGGGTCAGGGCGTAATCCTTGATCAACCCGGTGTCCGGCGGCAGATCGAACACGCGCGAGGCATACAGCTGGTGCCGGTACACGGCATACACCTCGCTGCCGCCATGGTCGGTACCCTTGCGTGGGTCACGGCTATCGGACAGAAACACATCGAGGTTGAGGAAGTTGCTGCCGTAGCGGTAGCCGCTGGCGTGGGTGAAGCTGTAGATGCGCTTGCTGAAATCGTCGGGGTTGTTCGGATTGGTGAAGTGCTGGCCGTAGCGAAATCCTACGCTGTTGTTCATCCATTCCACCGCGACAGCCTCACCACCGCCCAGAAGGGTCAATGCAACGGTTGCGCCCTGTAGTGCCTTTTTCATTATTTTTGTCCTTTGGCGTTCTGGCTCATGACGGCCGGATTATTTTTGTAACGCCGCGGGAGGGTATCTTGTTCGATTGATTGTATACAACTCTATGGACATACAGTCTGAATATTGCATACAGTGAGCGCACAACAAAAACAGAGAACCCCTCACCATGACTATCCCGAAGGCGTCACCGCAGCGGCCCGAAGATGAAAATCTGGGCGTTGCCGCCAACATGGCTTACGGCCTGCAGCATGTACTCACCATGTACGGCGGCATCGTCGCCGTGCCGTTGATCGTCGGCCAGGCTGCCGGGTTGTCGCCGGCGGATATTGGTCTGTTGATTGCCGCGTCGTTATTTGCCGGTGGCTTGGCCACGTTGCTGCAAACCCTTGGCCTGCCGTTCTTCGGCTGTCAGTTGCCACTGGTGCAGGGCGTGTCGTTCGCGGGTGTGGCGACCATGGTGGCGATTGTCGGCAGCGACGGTGCGGGAGGTATTCCGGCAATTCTCGGTGCGGTGATGGCCGCGTCGTTGATCGGCCTGTTGATCACCCCGGTGTTTTCACGCATTACCAAATTTTTTCCGCCACTGGTGACCGGCATCGTGATCACTACTATCGGTCTGACGCTGATGCCAGTGGCTGCGCGCTGGGCCATGGGCGGCAACAGCCGTGCGGCGGATTTCGGCAGCATGTCGAATGTCGGCCTCGCGGCCCTGACTCTGGTGCTGGTGCTGCTATTGAGCAAAATCGGTAGCGCCACGATCTCGCGTTTGTCGATCCTGCTGGCAATGGTGATCGGCACAGTAATCGCCGTACTGCTTGGCATGGCTGACTTCTCCAGCGTCACGCAAGGGCCGATGTTTGGCTTTCCTACACCTTTCCACTTTGGTATGCCGACCTTTCATGTGGCCGCGATCATTTCCATGTGCATCGTGGTGATGGTGACGCTGGTGGAAACTTCGGCGGACATCCTCGCAGTGGGCGAGATCATCGACACCAAGGTTGACTCCAAGCGCCTGGGCAATGGCCTGCGCGCCGACATGCTGTCGAGTATGTTCGCGCCGATCTTTGGTTCGTTCACCCAAAGCGCGTTCGCCCAGAATGTCGGCCTGGTGGCGGTGACCGGTGTGAAGAGCCGCTTTGTGGTGGCCACCGGCGGGGTGTTCCTGGTGGTGCTGGGCCTGTTGCCCTTTATGGGGCGGGTGATCGCGGCGGTGCCCACCTCGGTGCTGGGTGGCGCGGGGATCGTGTTGTTCGGCACGGTCGCGGCCAGTGGCATTCGTACGCTGTCCAAGGTGGATTACCGCAACAACATGAACCTGATCATCGTTGCCACGTCCATCGGCTTTGGCATGATCCCCATCGCCGCGCCGAGCTTTTACGATCAGTTCCCGAGCTGGTTCGCGACCATCTTCCACTCGGGTATCAGTTCGTCGGCGATCATGGCGATCTTGCTGAACCTGGCGTTCAACCACTTCACCGCGGGTAACTCGGACCAGCAGTCAGTGTTTGTGGCGGGGACTGAGCGCAGCCTGTGCTTTCGCGACGTGGCCGCGCTGCGTGATGGGGATTATTACCGGGGCGGGAAGTTGTTTGATGCAGAGGGTAAGGAGATTCCTCTGGTAGCGGATACCTCGAAGAAAGCCGCAAAACCCGAAACCACAGAGGTCTAAAAATGTGGGAGGGGGCTTGCTCCCGATAGCAGTGTGTCAGCCACTGAAGATATTGACTTATACACCGTCATCGGGAGCAAGCCCCCTCCCACATTGGAATCTAGCCAGCCTTGCGGGCTTTGTGCGGCATTGAACACACCTCATCCAAAAACTTCACCACGGTCCCCATGCACGCCTGGCGTTCTTCCACATGGGGCATGTGGCTGGAGTCTTCAAACAGTGCCCAGCGCACGTCTGCTATCTCATCCAGAAACGGCTTGACCACCAGCGGTGTGGCTTCGTCATGCCTACCGGAAATCACCAGGGTCGGCACCTTGATCGCGTCCAGGCGGCCAATCACGTTCCAGTCCTTCAAGCTGCCGATCACGTGGAATTCAGTCGGGCCGCTCATGGCGTGGTACACCGTCGGGTCTGCGTCGACCTGGGCGAAGGTGCGCGCCACTTCCTCGGGCCATGGGTTGACCCGGCACACGTGCTGGTCATAGAAAATCCGCGAGGCCGCCAGGTATTCCGGGTCTTGATAAGTGCCGGCCTGTTCATGTTTGAGCAGGGTTTCGTGCACGCCTTCGGGCAGCAGTTTACGCAGGCGATTGGCTTCGCTGACCCAGGTGCGCATACAGGTCGGTGAGTTGGCGGGGATAAACGCGCGCAGGCCCTTGGGCTGCAAGATCGCGTGTTCGCTGCCCAGCATACCGCCCCAGGATTGACCGAGGATCGCGTAGTTCTCGCTGATCTGCAGGTGGTCCAGCAGGTTGTTCAACTCGTCGAGGAACAGACCGATTGTCCAGAACGAAGGATCTTTGTGGGGCAGGTGCGTGGAGCGACCGTTGCCCAGTTGGTCATAGTGGATCACCGCGTGGCCGCTGGCGGCGACATCCTTGAAGGCATCGACGTAATCGTGGGTGCAGCCCGGGCCGCCATGGATGATCACCAGCGGCGTGCGGCCCGTGCCCAGGTCACCGGTGACGCGATACCAGGTCTGGTAGGCGCCAAAGGGTGCGAAGCCTTCGCGAACTTTTTCGATGAATTCCATTTCGTACCCTCTGAAAAAAATGATCAGGGTTACGATAATCTGAACAAAAAGTTTAGGTAACTAGCAAAACAGCTAGGTTTTTGCGAAAACTCAACCTTCCAGCAAGCGGTAATGGGTGGCCCGCACCACCGCTTGGACGCGGTTCTTGGCCCCCAGTTTGTGCATGGCCGAGGCCAGGTGCAGGGTGACGACTGCCAGGGAGCGGCTCAGTTTGGTGGCGATTTCGGCGGCGGTCAGCCCATCGGCGGCCCATTTCAGGCATTCGCGTTCGCGCTTGGTCAGGTGGATGTGCGGGTAGGCGCGCAGTTCCTTGCTGAACAACGGGTAAGCCGCTTCCTGCAGGGCATGGGTGATCAGGCTGAAGTCGGCCAATGTGTGCTGTGCGTCCTTCAATACCGTGCGCGCCTTGCCGGTGCGCAGGCCGGTCAGCGATGCGAAGCCACCACGGGGCAAGTGAATGGGCACGCTGACGCCGCAGGTCAGTTCACGTTCGTGCAGGTACGAGGAAACGGGGGCGTGGCACGGGTCGATGATTTTTTGCAGGGCGGTCTCGGTTTTCGCTTCATAGGACCAGACAAACGGCGATACCGTGCTCAACGCCAGGTGCTGCACCGGGTCAATCTGGTAAAACCCTTCGCTGCACCATAAGGCGTGCCAATCGGGCGGTGTGTTGCGCAGTTGCAACACCGAGGGGGTAATCAGCGTGCCATTGAGGTCGATGGGCACCGGCGTGTAGTCGTACACCAGCGCATCGAAGCCCAGTTGTTGGGCGAGAATAAACGTATTGTCCATCTGTTCATCCAGGCTCCTGCCCGGCATGAGGCGATTATTGAAGGCGGTCAGCTTGGCCAGCATCCGTTCTGCTCCCGAATTCATTTGAATCTCGACTTGCTGCAAGTAGAATGCCACGCCCCGGCGAAGGACAGCCAGGCCAAACCTATAGGAAATACTAGGTTATGGACGCACGGTATCCTCGGTAGTGTTGACCTGATAAACGGCCGCTACCCGCCAGGCCGATACAACACAAGGAATGTATGCATGTGGCGTGAAATTGCCCCCGACCAGCAGTACAACGTACAAGTCGACGGCCATAACCTCGTGGTCTACAGCTTTGGCGAAGGCGATGAAGTGCTGCTGTGTCTCAACGGCGGCCCAGGCCTGCCGTGTGACTATCTGCGTGACGCTCATGGCTGGCTCAAAGCGCATAACCTGCGAGTGGTTGCATTCGACCAGCTTGGCACGGGCGCATCAGCCAGACCGACCGATGTTGCGCTGTGGGAAATCCGCCGTTATGTCGAAGAAGTCGAGACCGTGCGCCAAGCCCTGGGCCTGGGCCGCGTGCATTTGCTCGGGCATTCCTGGGGCGGTTGGCTCGGTATCGAATACGCCATCCATTATCCCGATGCGCTGAAAAGCCTGATCCTGGAAAACACCGTCGGCGACATTCCCCATCTGTCCCAGGAGCTCGAACGCCTGCGAGGCGCCCTGGGCAGCGAAACCGTGGCCATGATGCAACGCCACGAAGCCATGGGCACCCTCGACCACCCGCAATACCAGGCCGCCATCACCTTGCTCAACTACCGCCATGTGTGCCGCCTCGACGAGTGGCCGGAGCCGCTCAAACGCTCCCTGGGCGACTGGAACATGGGGCCCTACGCAACCATGCAGGGCCCCAACGAGTTCCTTTATATCGGCAATCTCAAGGACTGGAACCGCCTCAAGGAGATGGCTGAATTCAGGATGCCGATCCTGATCACTACCGGCCAGCACGACGAACTGACCCCCGCCTGCGCCATGCGCATGAAGCTGGCCGCCACACACGCCGAACTGCACGTATTCCCCAATAGCAGCCATATGCCGTTTTATGAGGAACCTCAAGCGTACTTCCCGGTGCTGCTGGACTTTCTCGCTCGCAACCGAGGCTGACGGATGAACCTGGCGCGTTACCGTTTTGTCCTGTCCCGGCCGTTGCAACTGCTGCCGGTGCTGTTTGGCATCAGCCTGATCACTTTTGTGTTGGTGCGCTCGATCCCCGGCGACCCAGCGCGGGCTTTGCTTGGCTCGCGCAGTACGCCGGATGCGCTGCTGAAAATCCGTGCCCAGTTCGGCCTCGACCAGCCCTTGTGGCTGCAATATTTCTACTTCCTGAAAAACCTGCTCAAGGGCGACCTCGGCCAATCGCTGCTGTACAAGGTCGACGCGCTGAAACTGATCGTTACCCGCATCGAGCCGACGCTGGTGCTGGTGCTGGGCAGCGTGGCCCTGGCGTTGCTGATCGCGGTGCCGCTGGCGACAGTAGCGGCGCGCCACAAAGGCGGTTGGGCGGACAACCTGATCCGCGTTTTCACCACGGTCGGCCTGGGGATGCCGGCATTCTGGCTGGGCTTGATGCTGATCCTGCTGCTGAGCGTGCAATGGGGCCTGTTCCCGGTGTCTGGCTATGGGCGGACCTGGCTGGACAAGGCCCACCATATGGTGTTGCCGTGCCTGACCATCGCCCTGGCGCTGTCGGCGGTGCTGGTGCGCAACCTGCGGGCGAGTATGTTGATGGAGCTGCAGGCCGATCATGTCACCGCCGCCCGGGCCCGAGGCTTGTCCGAGGCTGCGGTGTTTCGTCGGCATGTACTGCCCAACTCCCTGGTGCCGGCCGTCAACCTGCTGGCGGTCAACATCGGCTGGCTGATCAGCGGTACGGTGGTCATCGAAAGCCTGTTTGCGATTCCGGGCATCGGCCAATTGCTGGTGCGCGGTATTTTCACCCGTGACTACATGGTGGTGCAGGGCGTGGCGATGGTGCTGGCCTGTGCCACGGTGGTGGTCAACTTCGTCGCCGACATAGTAACGGTCGCCCTCGACCCACGGGTGAAGATGCAATGAGCAGCCGCCCACTGATTGCACCCTGGCGCTTGCGCCTGCGCTTTGGCTTTCGCAATGGCCGCCTGACCGCCGCCTGGGGCCTGCTGATCCTGTTGACGTGGCTGGCCCTGGCGCTGTTTGCGCCGTGGATCGCACCGTTTGACCCCATCGCCCAAAACACCGACATGAGTTTGCTGGCGCCCAGCCTTGCCCATCCGCTGGGTACCGACAATTACGGCCGGGATGTGTTATCGCGGGTGATCTGGGGCGCGCGCATCGACCTGCAACTGGCGATTGTCGGGGTGATCTTCCCGTTCATCATCGGCACTTTCGTCGGCGCGGTGTCCGGTTATGTGGGTGGGCGTTTCGACAGTTTCTGTATGCGCGTGATCGATGTGGTGCTGGCGTTCCCGTTCCTGGTGCTGATGCTGGCGATCATGGCCATTCTGGGGCCTGGCTTGCAGAGCTTTTATATCGCCATGGCACTGGTGGGCTGGGTGTCGTATGCGCGGTTGATTCGCTCGCAGATCCTGGTGCTCAAGGAAAGCGAGTTTGCCCTGGCCGCCAAGAGCCTGGGGTTTGGCCATGGGCGCATTCTGTTCCGGCATTTGCTGCCCAATGCCCTGTTTGGCTCCATCGTGTTTTCCATGTCCGACGCGGTGCTGGTGCTGCTCAACGGCGCCGCCGTGAGTTACCTGGGCCTGGGCGTGCAACCGCCTACCGCGGAATGGGGGACGATGGTGGCCGAGGGGCAAGCCTTTATCACCACGGCCTGGTGGATCTGCACCTTCCCGGGGTTGGCCGTTGTGACCCTGGCCATGGGCTTCAGCCTGTTGGCCGACGGTGTCGCGCAAGTGTTGGGGGACCGCTCGTGAGCCTGCTGCAAGTGCGCGACCTCAGCGTGATCGCCAACAACAGCGGGCGTGATGTCACCTTGGTGGATCGCGTGTCCTTCGACCTGGCCGAAGGTGAGATTCTCGGCCTGGTGGGTGAGAGCGGGTCGGGCAAGACCATGGCCTGCCGCGGCTTGATGCGCCTGCTGCCATCGCCCAGCCTGCGTGTGCAAGGCGGCGCCGTACGCCTGGCCGGCCAGGACCTGCTGCAACTGGATGACGCCGGTATGCGCGCCGTGCGTGGCGGGCAACTGGGCATGATCTTCCAGAACCCCAGCAGCCACCTGGATCCGCTGATGCGCATCGGCGAGCAGATCGCCGAGGGCATCCGCCTGCATCAAGGTGCGTCGAAAAAGGACGCCCGCTTGCAGGCTATCGAGGTGCTGCGCCAGGTCGGGATTCCTGACCCGCAGGCGCGGGTCGACAACTATCCCCATGAGTTTTCCGGCGGTATGCGCCAGCGCGCGATGATCGCCGTGGCACTGGGCTGCAACCCGAAAGTGCTGATTGCCGACGAGCCGACCACGGCCCTGGATGTGACGGTGCAGGCGCAAATCCTGCGCCTGTTGCTCGACCTGCGCGACCAGCGTGGCCTGTCGATCATCATGATCACCCATGACCTGGGCGTGGTCGCGCAAACCTGCGATTCCATCGCGGTGATGTACGCCGGGCGCCTGTGCGAGCACGGCAGCAAATACGAGCTGCTGGCGCGGCCGCAACATCCCTATACCGCTGGGCTGATCGACTGCCAGCCGGCCCACAGCAGCGGTCATGCCTTGTTGCGCACAATCCCTGGCCAGCCGCCGTTGCTCGATGCCTTGCCTGACGGTTGCCGCTTTAATCCGCGTTGCCCGCAGGCCGGGGCCTTATGCACCGAGCTGTTGCCCCAAGGCGCACGCGTGGCCTGTCACTATCCACTGGGAGGTCGCCCATGAGCCTGTTGCAGATCAAGGACCTGGAGGTGCGCTTTGCCGCGTCCGGCAGTGGCCTGCTCGGCCTGAACAAGCAGTGGGTGAGGGCGGTGAACGGGGTGTCGCTGAACCTTGCCGCCGGTGAAACCCTCGGCTTGGTGGGCGAGTCCGGCAGCGGCAAGAGCACCCTGGGCCGGGCGATTTTGCACCTCAACCCGATCAGCGCCGGCCAGGTGCTGTTTGACGGTATCGATATGGCGCACGGCAGCGCCATCGACATCGCCCGCCTGCGCCATGAAACCGCGATGATTTTCCAGGACCCGTACGCCGCGCTGAACCCCCGGCACAGCATTGGCGAAACCCTCGCCGAGGTGTTGCGCGTGCAGCGCAAGGTGGCTGTGGAGCAGATCCCGGCACGCGTCAATGAGCTGCTGGAGTTGGTGGGCCTGCGCCCCGAGTTGGCCGGGCGCAAACCGGGCTCCCTCAGCGGCGGCCAATGCCAGCGCGTGGGTATCGCCCGGGCACTGGCGGTGGAGCCGCGCCTGATCATTGCCGATGAATGCGTGGCCGCGCTGGATGTGTCGATCCAGGGCCAGATCATCAACTTGCTGCTGGAACTGCAACAACGCATGAACCTGGCGATCCTGTTTATCGCCCATGACCTGGCCATCGTGCGGCGCCTGTGCGACCGCGTGGCGGTGATGTACCTGGGCAAGATCGTCGAAGAAGGGCCGGTGGAGGCGGTGTTCACCACGCCGCGTCATCCGTATACGGCGGCGTTGATCGAGGCGATTCCCGAGATTGACCCGCATCGGCCATTGCCCGCGCACCCCTTGCCGGGTGAGCCACCAAGCCCACTGAATCTGCCTACAGGCTGTGCGTTTCACCCGCGTTGCCGGTATGCGCGAGCCGTGTGTTCCGCGGTGTTGCCGCCGACCCATTTCCTGCACGAGCATCGGTACAGTTGCGTGCTTGAAGAACCTTTGCCTTGACCTCTGCCATTCATTAACAAGGAGTTGTGATATGCAATCGCGCCACTTGAAGTTGCTCGCCGCCGCTACGCTGACCGCCTGGTCGCTGACCGCAGGACTGGCCCAGGCCGCTGGTGTCCTCACCATCGGCTGCCGTGAAGACAGCACCACCTTCGACCCGATCAAAAGCGCACAAAACCGCGACACCTGGGTATTTGCCAACGTCTACGACACCCTGGTGCGCGTGGATAACCTGGGCACCAAGATGGAACCGGGCGTGGCCGAGAGCTGGGAGATATCCGAGGATGGCTTGACCTACACCTTCAAACTGCGTGAAGCGAAGTTCTCCGACGGATCAAAGATCACCGCGGCCGACGCGGCGTTCAGCCTGTTGCGCATCCGCGACAACAAGGCGTCGTTGTGGAGCGATCCGTTCAGCCTGATCAACACCGCCAAGGCCAGCGATGCGAAGACCCTGGTGGTCACTCTGAAAACCCCGGCGGTGGCCTTCCTCTCGCAATTGGCGTCGCCGACGGTGTCGATCCTGTCGGAAAAAGCCATGACCACGATGGGCGAAGACGCCTACTCGGAAAACCCGGTGACGTCCGGCGCGTTTACCGTGGAAGAGTGGCGCAAGGGCGACCGGGTGATCCTGAAGAAGAACCCGAATTTCTGGCAGGCCAATAACGTCAGCCTCGACGGCGTGGAGTGGGTGTCGGTGACCGACGACAACACCCGTATGCGCATGGTGCAGAACAACGAACTCGACACGGCGATCTTCGTACCGTTCTCGCGGGTCGAAGAGCTGAAGAAAGACAAGAACGTGGTGATCCACGCCGACCCGTCTACCCGTGAAGATCACTTGTTGATCAACCACGAGCACGGCTTGCTCGCCAAGCCGCAGGTGCGCCAGGCATTGGACATGGCCATCGACAAACAATCGCTGGTGAAAACCGCTACTTACGGTCAAGGCACCGTGGCGTATTCCTACATTCCCAAAGGCTCGCTGTACCACTACGCCAACAACCTGCAACGTCCTTATGACCCGACTGAGGCCAGGAAACTGCTGGAGGAGGCTGGTGCCAAGGACTTGAAGCTCAACTACGTGGTCAACGCCGGCAACGAGGCCGACGAGCAGATTGCGGTGATCATCAAGGACCAGTTGGCCAAGGTCGGCGTGACCGCCAACCTGCAAAAGGTCGACCCGACCCAAAGCTGGCAGATGCTGGTGGACGGTGAGTACGATATTTCGGTGATGTACTGGACCAACGACATCCTCGACCCGGACCAGAAGACCACCTTCGTGCTGGGCCACGACACCAACCAGAACTACATGACCCGCTACAAGAACGACAAGGTCAAGGCGCTGGTAGCTGCGGCGCGAGTCGAGGCAGACCCGGCCAAGCGTGAGCAGATGTATGTCGAGTTGCAGAAACTGGCGAAACAGGATGTGAACTGGATTGACCTGTACTACAGCCCGTACATCAATATTTCACGCAAGAATGTGAGCAACTTCCTGCAGAACCCGCTGGGCCGTTTCACCCTTGAAGAAGTAGTCAAAAACTGAGTTTTTGACTACACCACAAAGCAGTGTGGGAGCTGGCTTGCCTGCGATGCAGACACCTTGGTGCTTCAGTTACACCGCAGTGATGCTATCGCAGGCAAGCCAGCTCCCACATTTTTTTGCGGGGTGTCAGGGCTTACTGCGCATCAAACGCCTGCCCATTGATGCCAGCACTGTCCGGCCCCATCAGGTACAGGTACACCGGCATGATGTCTTCCGGCGCCGGCCTTTCCATCGGATTCTCACCGGGATACGCCTGGGCCCGCATACTCGTGCGTGTACCGCCCGGGTTGATGCTGTTGGCGCGCACTGCCGCTACATCTTCCAGCTCATCGGCCAGGGTTTGCATCAAGCCTTCGGTAGCAAACTTCGATACACCATAAGCCCCCCAGTACGCCCGCCCCTTGCGCCCGACGCTGCTGGAGGTGAACACCACCGATGCATCCTGGGACAGCTTGAGCAGCGGCAGCAAGGTGCTGGTCAGCATGAACATCGCGTTGACGTTTACATGCATCACGCGCATGAAATTCTCGCCGGACAACTGCTCGATGGGCGTGCGTGGGCCGATGATCGAGGCGTTGTGCAACAGGCCGTCGAGGCGGCCGAATTCTTTTTCGATCATCGCTGCCAGCTCATCGTATTGATGGGGCAGGGCGGTCTCCAGGTTGAACGGGATCACCACCGGTTGCGGCTGGCCGGCGGCTTCGATCTGGTCATACACCTGGGCCAGGTTGGCTTCGGTCTTGCCCAGCAACAGCACGGTGGCGCCATGGGCGGCATAGGTCTTTGCTGCTGCTGCGCCAATCCCGCGGCCGGCGCCGGTGACCAGGATGACCCGGCCTTTGAGCAGTTCTGGAGGGGCAGAATAATCAAACATAAATAGCCTCGACAAAATTCAGTAGGTAATACCAATTTTGAGTGCATTGAAAATCCAATGTGGGAGCCATCAGCAACTGCACAGCGCGTTATCCAGCACCTTGCGCAATTCCAGCGGGTGATCCACCACCACATCCGCGCCCCAGTGACGTGGGTTGTCATCCGGGTGGATATAGCCATAGGTGACCGCCGCCGTGCGCGTACCGGCATCGCGGCCGGATTCGATATCACGTAGGTCATCGCCCACGAACAATACGCTCGCCGGGTCGAGGTCGAGCAGCTTACACGCCAGAATCATCGGCTCCGGGTCCGGCTTGCTGTTCTTCACGTGGTCCGGGCAGATCAGCACGGCCGAGCGCTCGGCCAGGCCCAGTTGCTGCATGATCGGTTCGGCAAAGCGCACGGGCTTGTTGGTGACCACACCCCAGATCAACTTGGCCTTCTCGATGTCTTCCAGCAACTCGGCCATGCCGTCGAACAGTTTGCTGTGCACCGCGCAGCCCTTGAGGTAGCGATCGAGGAATTCCTGGCGCAGCTCTTCAAAGCCTGGCGATTCAGGATCCATCGAAAAGGTCACGGCAACCATCGCCCGCGCACCGCCGGAGATTTCATCGCGGATGTGCTGCGGGTTGATCGGTTCCAGGCCGCGGTCGGCGCGCATGGCCTGGCAGATGGCGATAAAGTCCGGCGCGGTATCCAGCAGGGTACCGTCCATGTCGAAGAGAACCGCTCGCAACTTCACAGGCTTACTCCTCGCGCAGGGTCTGGATCATGTAGTTGACGTCAACATCGCTGGCCAGCTTGTAGTGCTTGGTCAGCGGGTTGTAGGTCAGGCCGATGATGTCCTTGACGGTCAGCCCGGCCTGACGGCTCCACGCACCCAGCTCGGAGGGGCGGATGAATTTCTTGAAGTCATGGGTGCCACGCGGCAGCAGCTTCATGATGTATTCGGCGCCAATGATCGCGAACAGGTAAGCCTTGGGGTTGCGGTTGATGGTGGAGAAGAACACCTGGCCGCCCGGCTTGACCATACGGAAGCACGCACGGATGACCGAGGATGGGTCCGGCACGTGTTCCAGCATCTCAAGGCAGGTCACCACGTCGAACTGCTCGGGCATTTCCTCGGCCAGGGCTTCGGCGGTGATCTGGCGGTATTCCACGCTCACGCCGGATTCGAGCTGGTGCAACTGCGCCACGGCCAATGGCGCTTCGCCCATGTCGATACCCATCACGGTCGCGCCGCGTTGAGCCATGGCTTCGCTGAGGATGCCGCCGCCGCAACCCACGTCCAGCACCTTCTTGCCGGCCAGGTTGACGCGCTCGTCAATCCAGTTGACCCGCAGCGGGTTGATGTCGTGCAGGGGTTTGAACTCGCTCTCGCGGTCCCACCAGCGGTGGGCGAGGGCTTCGAATTTGGCGATTTCTGCGTGGTCGACGTTGCTCATGATGAATCCTCTAAATCTGAAAAATCGGTGAGTGGGTGCCGAGCGCATGGGCTCAGCGCCTTCGTTATTCGCTGTGCCCGCTGATGCGTTGGCCCCAGGCAATGGCCGTGGCGGTCAACTGTTGTTCATCCATGCGGGTCAATTGCCGGTCGTCGAGCAATAGCTTGCCGGCGACCCAAAGGTGTTTCACGCAATCGCGTCCGGTGGCATATATAAGCTGTGAGACCGGATCGTAGATCGGTTGTTGCGCCAGCCCCGACAGATCGAAGGCGACTATATCTGCGGCCTTGCCGACTTCCAGCGAGCCAATCTGGCTTTCCAGGCCCATGGCCCGTGCACCGTTGAGCGTTGCCATGCGCAGGGCACGGTGGGCGTCCAGGGCGGTGGCCGAGCCGGCGACGGCCTTGGCCAGCATCGCGGCGGTACGGGTTTCGCCCAGCAGGTCCAGGTCATTGTTGCTGGCGGCGCCGTCGGTGCCGATGGCCACATTGACCCCAGCCTGCCACAAGCGCTCAACCGGGCAAAAGCCGCTGGCCAGTTTCAGGTTCGATTCCGGGCAATGGATGACGCTGGTGTTGCTTTCTACCAGCAAAGCCAAGTCTTCTTCGCTGATTTGGGTCATGTGAACGGCCTGGAAGCGCGGCCCGAGCAAGCCGAGGCGACCCAGGCGCGCCAATGGCCGCTCGCCGGTCTGCTCCACGGCTTGTTGTACTTCAAAGGCGGTTTCATGCACATGCATATGGATCGCGGCGTCCAGCTCTTCGGCGATCACCCGGATCTTTTCCAGGTTGGCGTCGCACACGGTGTAGGGCGCGTGAGGGCCGAAGGTGATCTTGATGCGCGGGTGGTGCTTGAGGTCGCCGAACAGCTCGATGCCCTGGCGAAGCGCCTCGTCGGCAGTGCTGGCGCCGGGAATCGGGAAGTCGAGGATCGGCATGGCGATCTGCGCGCGCATACCGCTATTGTGCACGCAATCGCTGGCGACCTTGGGGAAGAAGTACATGTCGGAGAAGCAGGTGATGCCGCCCTTGATCTGTTCGGCGATGGCCAGGTTGGTGCCGTCGCGCACAAAGGCTTCATCGACCCATTTGGCTTCGGCCGGCCAGATGTGTTTTTCCAGCCAGGTCATCAACGGCAGGTCATCGGCCAAGCCACGGAACAGGCTCATTGCCGCATGGCCGTGGGCGTTGATCAAGCCGGGGCTGAGCAACATGCCGGGCAGTTCGCGCACCTCATTGGCCGCCAGCTTCAATGCGGCGGCCCGTGGGCCGATAAAGGCAATGCGCCCATCGCGGATGCCCAGACCATGCTCTTTGAGCACCACGCCGGCAGGTTCGACCGGTACCAGCCAGGTCGGCAAGAGCAACACGTCGAGCGGGGCGGCAGTGGAGGTCATCGCAGGCTTCTTCCCAGGCAGCTATAAAAGAAGGGCGAAGTATACCCGAGCGTCCTGGCTGGCGGATCGCTATAATCCGCGGCTTTTGTTCATGAGTGCGGGGTAAGGGATGCGCGACCGACTGTTGGCTGCAGAGAAAGTGAAGGCCATCGATTGGCGTGACGGCGCGCTGTACCTGCTCGATCAGCGCGTGTTGCCGTCCCGGGAGAGCTGGGTGGCCTGCCATACCGTCGCGGCGGTGGCCGAGGCCATTCGTTCGATGGTGGTGCGGGGCTCAGCAGCCATCGGCATCAGTGCCGCCTATGGCCTGGTGCTGGCTGCCCGTGAGCGCATTGCCGAGGGTGGCGACTGGCAGGCAGCGTGGGAAGAAGACTACGCGCTGCTGGCCGATAGCCGCCCGACCGGGTCGAATCTGTTCTGGGCACTCAAGAATATGCGCGACTGCCTGGACCGCCTCAAGCAGCACGCCGACCCGGTTGTCGTGCTGGAAGCCCAGGCCATTGTGATCCATGAAAGCGACCGGGAGGCCAATGTGGTCATGGCCCAGTTGGGTATGGAGCGGATTCGCAAGCACCAGGGCAACGCCCAGGCGATCCTCACCCATGGCAACGCAGGTGCATTGGCCACGGGCGGTGTCGGCACGGCCCACGGCGTGATTCGCGCGGCGTTCCTGGAGGGGCTGGTCGAGCAGGTCTATGTCAACGAAACCCGTCCATGGCTGCAAGGCTCGCGCCTGACGGCGTGGGAGTTGGCGGGCGAGGGCATCCCGGTGACGGTGAATGCCGACTCCGCCGGGGCGCATATCCTCAAGACCAAAGGCGTGACCTGGGTGGTGGTCGGTGCTGACTGTATTGCTGCCAATGGCGACGTGATCAGCAAGATCGGCACTTATCAGCTGGCCGTCTGTGCCATGCACCATGGCGTGCGCTTTATGGTGGTGGCGTCGAGTTCGACGCTCGATTTGATGATGGCTACTGGCGATGATGTTGCACTGGAGGCGCGCGATCCCGCTGAGCTGCTGCACGTCATGGGGCAGCGCCTGGAGGTGGATGGGTTTAATCCGGTATTTGATGTGACCCCGGCCGACCTGATTGATGTGATCGTGACCGAGAAAGGCGTGGTCGAGCGGCCGGATACTGCCAAATTGGCCAGGTTGATGTGCCGTAAGCGGCTGCATTGAGGACAGTGGTGTCTGTGAAATAGCAATCGGGGGCAAGCCCCCTCCCACATTTTGACTGTGTTCACAATTCAAGTGTGGGAGGGGGCTTGCCCCCGATTGGGCCCGAAAGTCAATAAAACCCTCGGATCCATCCTCAAAAAACAGCATCACCCCACCTCTGAGCCCCTCTCGTCCCCTTCAAGCCTGTCATCCGTCAAATTACTAGCCTCCATGCGCATCAGGGGGATAGGTGCGTGGCGGCGATTGTGATAACATCCGGCGGTTTCCAGGGCTGCCCCGAGGGGTTGCTCATAACGCGCAGATCCGTGTCATAACTCGTTGATTTGTCGTAAGTCGTTGTCAGGCACCGTGCCGGCAGCGGCGAGCTTCGTTCGTCCCGAATGGATGTGACGAGGTTTCACCCGAAAAAGGAATCAGGCTTCTCATGGGCGAACTGGCCAAAGAAATCCTCCCGGTCAATATCGAAGACGAGCTGAAACAGTCCTACCTCGACTACGCGATGAGCGTAATTGTCGGTCGGGCACTGCCTGATGCGCGCGATGGCTTGAAGCCCGTGCACCGGCGTGTGCTGTTCGCGATGAGCGAGCTGGGTAACGACTGGAACAAGCCGTACAAGAAATCTGCCCGTGTTGTCGGTGACGTGATCGGTAAGTATCACCCTCACGGCGACACTGCGGTGTACGACACCATCGTTCGGATGGCCCAGCCGTTTTCCCTGCGCTACCTGCTGGTAGACGGCCAGGGCAACTTCGGTTCGGTCGACGGCGACAACGCCGCGGCCATGCGATACACCGAAGTGCGCATGACCAAGCTGGCGCACGAGCTGCTGGCCGACCTGCATAAAGAAACCGTGGACTGGGTGCCGAACTACGACGGCACCGAAATGATCCCGGCCGTCATGCCCACCAAGATCCCCAACCTGCTGGTCAACGGCTCCAGCGGTATCGCCGTGGGCATGGCCACCAACATCCCGCCGCACAACCTCGGTGAAGTCATCGACGGTTGCCTGGCCCTTATCGACAACCCCGAGCTGACTGTCGATGAGCTGATGCAGTACATCCCCGGCCCGGACTTCCCGACCGCCGCGATCATCAACGGTCGCGCCGGCATCATCGAAGCCTACCGCACCGGTCGCGGGCGCATTTACATGCGTGCCCGTTCGATGATCGAAGACATCGACAAGGTCGGTGGCCGCCAGCAGATCGTCATCACCGAACTCCCGTACCAGTTGAACAAGGCGCGTCTGATTGAGAAGATCGCCGAGCTGGTTAAAGAGAAGAAGCTCGAAGGCATTACCGAACTGCGCGACGAGTCCGACAAAGACGGTATGCGCGTGGTGATCGAACTGCGTCGTGGCGAAGTGCCTGAGGTGATCCTCAACAACCTCTACGCCCAGACCCAGCTGCAAAGCGTGTTTGGTATCAACGTGGTTGCACTGATCGACGGCCGCCCACGCATCCTGAACCTCAAGGACCTGCTGGAAGCCTTCGTACGTCACCGTCGCGAAGTGGTCACCCGCCGTACCGTGTTCGAACTGCGCAAGGCTCGCGAGCGCGGCCACATCCTGGAAGGCCAGGCCGTTGCGTTGTCGAACATCGACCCGGTGATCGCCCTGATCAAGGCCTCGCCAACCCCGTCGGAAGCCAAGGAAGCGTTGATCAGCACGCCTTGGGAATCCAGTGCCGTGGTGGCCATGGTTGAGCGCGCAGGCGCCGATTCTTGCCGTCCGGAAACCCTGGACCCGCAATACGGCCTGCGCGAAGGCAAGTACTTCCTGTCGCCGGAGCAGGCCCAGGCCATCCTGGAACTGCGCCTGCATCGCCTGACCGGCCTTGAGCACGAGAAGCTGCTGGCCGAGTACCAGGAGATCCTCAACCAGATCGGCGAGTTGATCCGCATCCTCAGCAGTGCTGTGCGCCTGATGGAAGTGATCCGCGAAGAACTGGAAGTGATCCGCGCCGAGTACGGCGACGTGCGCCGCACCGAAATCCTCGATGCGCGCCTGGACCTGACCCTGGGTGACATGATCCCGGAAGAAGAGCGCGTCGTGACCATCTCCCACGGTGGCTATGCCAAGACCCAGCCGTTGGCTGCGTATCAGGCCCAGCGTCGTGGCGGTAAAGGTAAATCGGCTACCGGCGTCAAGGATGAGGACTACATCGCTCACCTGCTGGTCGCCAACAGCCACACCACGCTGCTGCTGTTCTCCAGCAAGGGCAAGGTGTACTGGCTCAAAACCTACGAAATCCCGGAAGCTTCCCGTGCTGCCCGTGGTCGCCCATTGGTCAACCTGCTGCCGCTGGACAGTGATGAATACATCACCACCATGCTGCCGGTCGAGGAATACACCGAAGGTCACTTCATCTTCATGGCTACCGCCAAGGGCACCGTGAAGAAGACCCCGCTGGAATCCTTCAGCCGTCAACGCAGCGTGGGCCTGATCGCCCTGGAGCTGGATGAAGGTGACGTACTGATTTCCGCCGCCATTACCGATGGTGAGCGCGAAGTCATGCTGTTCTCCGATGGCGGCAAGGTTACGCGCTTCAAGGAATCCGACGTGCGGGCGATGGGCCGTACCGCCCGCGGTGTACGTGGTATGCGCCTGCCGGAAGGGCAGAAGCTGATTTCGATGCTGATCCCGGAAGAAGGCAGCCAGATCCTCACCGCTTCCGAGCGTGGCTATGGCAAGCGCACTGCCATCAGCGAGTTCCCGGAGTACAAGCGTGGCGGCCAGGGCGTGATCGCCATGGTCAGCAACGACCGCAACGGCCGCCTGGTTGGCGCGGTACAGGTGCTTGATGGCGAGGAGATCATGCTGATTTCCGACCAGGGCACCCTGGTGCGTACCCGTGTGGCTGAAGTGTCGAGCCTGGGCCGTAATACCCAGGGCGTGACCCTGATCAAGCTGGCCAAGGATGAAAAACTGGTCGGCCTGGAGCGTGTGCAGGAGCCTTCGGAAGTTGAAGGTGAAGAGCTGGAAGGCGAGGAGTTCGACGGCGAGGTGATCGCAGCCGGCGATGACAACGTCGACGAGCCAACCCTCGATGCTGCCGCAGACGAAGAAGAACCGCAGGAATAAGCGGACACACAGGGGGCGGATGAAGATTCGCCCCCTTGTTGTTTGTCCCCTTTGAAAAATACACGTCCTTTGCCTGGACGCGGTCCATGTGGGAGCTGGCTTGCCTGCGATAGCATCACCGCGGTATCACTGGAACTACCGAGGTGCCTGTATCGCAGGCAAGCCAGCTCCCACACGGGTTGGCTTCAGACAAAGGGTGTTGCCGAACATGATTGCAGCCCCACCAGATCAGAGTGAGATTGGATGTGAGCAAGAGAGCCTATAACTTCTGTGCCGGTCCCGCGGCGCTTCCTGAAGCAGTCCTGCAGCGTGCGCAGGGTGAACTCCTCGACTGGCATGGAAAAGGCCTCTCCGTGATGGAAATGAGCCATCGCAGCGATGAGTTCGTGTCCATCGCCACCAAGGCCGAGCAGGACTTGCGCGACTTGCTGGACATCCCCTCCGACTACAAAGTGTTGTTCCTGCAAGGCGGCGCGAGCCAGCAGTTCGCTCAGATCCCACTGAACCTGTTGCCCGAAGAGGGCACTGCCGACTATATCGACACCGGTATCTGGGGGCAGAAAGCCATTGAAGAGGCCTCGCGCTACGGTCACGTCAATGTGGCCGGTACCGCCAAGCCCTACGACTACTTCGCCATTCCAGGTCAGAACGAGTGGAAGCTGACGAAGGACGCGGCCTACGTTCACTACGTCGCAAACGAAACCATCGGTGGCCTGGAATTTGATTGGGTGCCTGAAGTCGGTGACGTTCCGCTGGTGTGCGACATGTCCTCGGACATCCTCTCGCGCCCGATCGACGTGTCCCGGTATGGCATGATCTACGCCGGTGCGCAAAAGAACATCGGCCCGAGCGGCATCCTGGTCAATATCATCCGCGAAGACCTGCTCGGCCGCGCCCGTTCGCTGTGCCCGACCATGCTCAACTACAAGGTCGCGGCCGATAACGGCTCGATGTACAACACCCCGCCGGCGTTTGCCTGGTACCTGTCCGGCCTGGTCTTCGAATGGCTCAAGGAGCAGGGCGGTGTGGCTGCGATGGGCAAGCGCAACGAAGAGAAGAAGCGCACCCTGTACGACTTCATCGATGCCAGCGGCCTGTACAGCAACCCGATCAACCTTACCGACCGCTCGTGGATGAACGTGCCGTTCCGCCTGGCCGATGATCGCCTGGACAAGCCGTTCCTGGCCGGCGCCGACGAGCGTGGCTTGCTGAACCTCAAGGGCCACCGCTCGGTCGGTGGTATGCGCGCCTCCATTTATAACGCTGTCGACATCCACGCCATCAACGCGCTGGTTGCCTACATGGCAGAGTTCGAAAAGGAACACGGCTAATGTCTGAGCAAGAACTCAAAGCCCTGCGCGTACGCATTGACAGCCTGGACGAGAAAGTCCTGGAGCTGATCAGTGAGCGCGCGCGCTGCGCCCAGGAAGTGGCTCGGGTGAAAATGGCGTCCCTGGCGGAAGGCGAAGTGCCGGTGTTCTACCGGCCTGAGCGCGAAGCCCAGGTGCTAAAGCGCGTGATGGAGCGCAACAAGGGGCCGCTGGGCAATGAGGAGATGGCGCGGTTGTTCCGTGAAATCATGTCTTCGTGCCTTGCCCTTGAGCAGCCGCTGAAAGTGGCCTACCTGGGCCCCGAAGGCACCTTCACCCAGGCGGCGGCCATGAAGCACTTCGGCCACGCGGTGATCAGCAAGCCGATGGCGGCCATCGACGAAGTGTTCCGCGAAGTGGCGGCCGGCGCGGTGAATTTTGGCGTGGTGCCGGTGGAAAACTCCACTGAAGGCGCGGTCAACCACACGCTGGACAGCTTCCTCGAGCACGACATGGTGATCTGTGGCGAAGTCGAGTTGCGTATTCACCACCACCTGCTGGTGGGCGAGAACACCAAGACCGACAGCATCAGCCGTATCTACTCTCACGCTCAGTCCCTGGCCCAGTGCCGCAAGTGGCTGGACGCCCATTACCCGAATGTTGAGCGCGTGGCGGTGTCCAGCAACGCCGAAGCGGCCAAGCGGGTCAAGGGTGAGTGGAACTCGGCGGCGATTGCCGGCGATATGGCTGCGGGCCTCTACGGGCTGACACGCTTGGCCGAGAAAATCGAGGACCGCCCGGACAACTCCACGCGCTTCTTGATGATCGGCAGCCAGGAAGTGCCGCCAACCGGCGACGACAAGACTTCGATCATCGTTTCCATGAGCAACAAGCCCGGCGCGTTGCATGAGCTGCTGGTGCCATTCCACGACAACGGGATTGACCTGACGCGCATCGAGACTCGTCCTTCGCGCAGCGGTAAATGGACCTACGTGTTCTTTATCGACTTCATCGGCCACCACCGCGACCCGCTGGTCAAGGGCGTGCTGGAGAAGATCAGTCAGGAAGCCGTGGCACTCAAAGTGCTGGGCTCCTACCCGAAAGCGGTTTTGTGAGGCTTTGACATGAGTGGCAACTTCCTCGCCCTGGCTCAGCCGGGCGTGCAACAACTCTCGCCTTACGTTCCAGGCAAGCCTGTGGACGAACTGGCCCGTGAGTTGAATCTGGACCCGTCCAGGATCGTCAAGCTGGCGAGTAACGAAAACCCGCTGGGTCCGAGCCCCAAAGTATTGGCGGCGATTCGGGAGGAGCTTGCCGAGCTGACCCGTTATCCCGACGGCAATGGCTTTGCCCTCAAGTCCCTGCTGGCAGAAAAATGCCGGGTCGAGCTCAATCAGGTGACCCTGGGCAATGGATCCAACGACATTCTTGAACTGGTCGGGCGTGCCTACCTGGCGCCCGGTTTGAATGCGGTGTTCAGTGAGCATGCATTCGCGGTCTACCCGATCGTGACCCAGGCCGTAGGGGCTGATGCGCGCGTCATTCCTGCCAAGAACTGGGGCCACGACCTGCCGGCGATGCTGGCAGCGATCGATGCGCAAACCCGCGTGGTGTTTATCGCTAACCCGAACAACCCGACCGGCACCTGGTTCGATGCGCAGGCCCTGAACGAGTTCCTGCAGAACGTGCCGGAGCATGTGCTGGTTGTGCTGGACGAAGCCTACATCGAGTACGCCGAAGGCGGCGACCTGCCCGATGGCCTGGATTTCCTCGCGGCCTACCCGAACCTGCTGGTGTCGCGCACCTTCTCCAAGGCTTATGGCCTGGCGTCGTTGCGGGTTGGCTACGGCCTGTCCACAGCGGTAGTGGCCGATGTGCTGAACCGCGTACGCCAACCGTTCAACGTCAACAGCCTGGCCCTGGCGGCTGCGTGTGCGGCGGTGAAGGATGCCCAATACCTGGAAGAAGGGCGCCGCCTTAACGAAAGCGGCATGTTGCAGTTGCAGGACGGCTTTCGCGAGTTGGGCCTGGGCTGGATTCCGTCCAAGGGCAACTTCATCTGCGTCGACCTCGGCCAAGAGGCTGCACCGGTATTTCAGGGCTTGTTGCGCGAAGGCGTGATCGTGCGTCCGGTGGCCAACTACGGTATGCCGAACCACCTGCGTATCACCATTGGTTTGCCGGCCGAGAACAGCCGCTTCCTGGAGGCGTTGGCCAAGGTTCTGGCCCGTGGTTGATGTCACTGCATTGCAACCTGCTGTGCCTATGATCGGTCGCCTGGTGGTGGTCGGCCTGGGGTTGATCGGTGGTTCGTTCGCCAAGGGCCTGCGGGACAGCGGGCTGTGTGGCGAAGTAGTCGGCGTGGACCTTGACCCGCAATCGCGCAAGCTGGCGGTGGAGTTGGGTGTCGTGGATCGCTGTGAAGCGGACCTGGCAATCGCTTGCCAGGGCGCGGACGTGATCCAGCTTGCGGTGCCGATCCTGGCCATGGAGAAATTGCTCGCCGTATTGGCTGGCATGGACTTGGGGCAGGCGATCCTCACGGACGTCGGCAGCGCCAAAGGCAATGTGGTGCGCGCGGCACAATTGGCGTTTGGCGCTATGCCGCCGCGCTTTGTGCCGGGCCATCCGATTGCCGGTTCCGAGCAGAGCGGGGTGGAAGCGTCCAATGCGCAGTTGTTCCGTCGGCATAAGGTGATCCTGACGCCGCTGGCGCAGACTGATCCGGCGGCGTTGGCCGTGGTGGATCGGCTCTGGCGCGAGCTGGGCGCGGATGTGGAGCATATGCAGGTCGAGCGCCACGATGAAGTGTTGGCCGCGACCAGCCATCTTCCCCATCTGCTGGCATTCGGCTTGGTGGATTCGTTGGCCAAGCGCAACGAAAACCTCGAGATTTTCCGTTACGCCGCCGGTGGTTTTCGCGATTTCACGCGGATTGCCGGCAGTGACCCGGTGATGTGGCATGACATCTTTCTCGCCAATCGCGAAGCGGTGTTGCGCACCCTGGACACGTTCCGCAGTGACCTCGACGCCTTGCGCGATGCGGTGGATGCGGGTGATGGCCATCAGTTACTGGGTGTGTTCACCCGGGCGCGGATGGCGCGAGAGCATTTCAGCAAGATCCTGGCGCGCCGGGCCTATATGGAAACTGCAGTGAACGCCGATGAGCTGACTTTTATCGCCAATCCGGGTGGCCGCTTGAGCGGATGCATTCGGGTGCCAGGTGACAAGTCGATCTCCCATCGATCGATCATGCTGGGTTCATTGGCTGACGGCGTAACGGAGGTCGACGGTTTCCTTGAAGGCGAAGATGCCCTGGCGACCTTGCAGGCGTTTCGCGACATGGGCGTGGTGATCGAGGGCCCGCACCATGGGCGAGTGACTATTCATGGGGTTGGCCTGCACGGCTTGAAGGCAGCGCCAGGACCGATCTACCTCGGTAACTCCGGTACATCAATGCGCCTGTTGGCGGGTCTGCTTGCGGCGCAAAGCTTCGATAGCGTCCTGACCGGTGATGCATCGCTGTCCAGGCGCCCGATGAGTCGCGTGGCCAAGCCGCTGCGGGAAATGGGCGCGGTGATCGAGACCGGTCCTGAAGGGCGTCCGCCGCTGACCATTCGTGGTGGGCAGACGCTCAAGGGCCTGACTTACGCGTTGCCGATGGCCAGTGCGCAGGTTAAATCCTGCCTGTTGCTGGCTGGTCTGTATGCACAAGGTAAAACCGCAGTCACCGAGCCTGCGCCGACCCGCGATCATACCGAGCGCATGTTGCGTGGCTTTGGTTATCCGGTGGCGGTGGAGGGCGCGACGGCGTCGGTGGAGTCGGGTCATCGGTTGACGGCTGCCCACATTGAAGTGCCTGGGGATATTTCGTCTGCGGCGTTTTTTCTGGTGGCGGCCTCGATTGCCCAGGGTTCGGAGTTGCTGCTTGAGCATGTCGGCGTCAATCCTACCCGCACCGGCGTGATCGATATCCTGCGGCTGATGGGGGCTGATATCAGCCTTGAAAATCCGCGTGAGGTAGGTGGCGAGCCTGTTGCGGACTTGCGTGTCCGGGCAGCTGTCTTGAAGGGTATCGAGATTCCAGCGGCGTTGGTGCCGTTGGCGATCGATGAGTTTCCCGTATTGTTTGTCGCCGCTGCCTGCGCCGAGGGGCGTACCGTATTACGCGGTGCCGAGGAGCTGCGGCTCAAGGAATCGGACCGTATCCAGGTTATGGCCGACGGTCTGCTGGCCCTGGGTGTGAAGTGCCAACCCACGCCTGATGGGATTATCATTGACGGTGGCCCGATAGGCGGTGGCGAAGTGCATGCCCATGGCGATCACCGCATTGCCATGGCGTTCAGCGTGGCCTCCCTGCAGGCAGCGGCGCCGATTCGTATTCGTGACTGCGCCAATGTTGCTACGTCTTTTCCGAACTTTCTTACACTGTGTGCCCACGTCGGCATTCGTGTTGCCCAAGAGGCTCAATTGTGAATATCAAAGCACCGGTGATTACCATCGACGGGCCAAGCGGCTCGGGCAAAGGCACCATCGCCGGCATCCTGGCCAAGCGCCTGGGCTGGTGCCTGCTCGATTCCGGCGCGCTGTACCGCCTGTTGGCATTCGCGGCGCGCAACCATGGTGTTGATCTGACCAACGAAGAGTTGCTGACGAAAATTGCCGCCCATCTGGACGTGCAGTTCATCGCGGCGACCGACGGTCAACTGCAGCGCATCATTCTGGAAGGCGACGAAGTCAGTGATGTGATTCGTACCGAGAGCATCGGTGCCGGCGCCTCCCAAGTGGCTGCTTTGCCGGCGGTTCGTGAGGCTTTGCTGCAGCGCCAGCGTGCGTTCCAGGAGCCGCCGGGCCTGGTGGCCGACGGCCGTGACATGGGCACGGTGGTGTTTCCCGAGGCGCCGTTGAAGATATTCCTCACGGCCAGTGCCGAGGAACGAGCGCGCCGCCGCTACTTGCAGTTGAAGGGCAAAGTCGAAGGTGTTAGTCTGTCGAGTCTGCTAGATGAGATCCGTGCACGCGATGAGCGTGATACCCAGCGTGCGGTAGCCCCGCTCAAGCCGGCGGCTGACGCCATACAGCTGGATTCCACGGAGTTGTCCATCGAGCAGGTGCTGGAACGCATCATGAGTGAAATCGCCATTCGCGATATCGCCGGGTGATCAAGAAGGCCGCAGGGGACCAGTCATAGTCCTGCGGTGGCTTCTTTTAACTGAAACTGACCCACACCGTCTGGGGTGTGGAGATGGGCGTATTCTTCGCCCTTATCAACAGGAATTAAAATGAGCGAAAGCTTTGCGGAACTCTTTGAAGAAAGCCTAAAAACCCTGAACCTTCAGGCAGGCTCCATCATCACCGGTGTTATCGTTGATATCGATTACCAAGCTCGCTGGGTAACCGTTCACGCTGGTCTGAAGTCTGAAGCTCTGATCCCGCTGGAACAGTTCTACAACGATGCTGGTGACCTGACTATCAATGTCGGTGACGAAGTTCACGTTGCTCTGGACTCGGTTGAAGACGGTTTCGGTGAAACCAAGCTGTCCCGTGAAAAAGCCAAGCGCGCTGAATGCTGGATTGTTCTCGAAGCAGCCTTCGCAGCTGAAGAAGTGGTCAAGGGCGTTATCAACGGTAAGGTTAAAGGCGGCTTCACTGTCGACGTTAACGGCATCCGTGCGTTCCTGCCAGGTTCTTTGGTCGACGTTCGTCCTGTGCGCGACACCACGCACCTGGAAGGCAAAGAACTCGAATTCAAAGTCATCAAGCTCGACCAGAAGCGCAACAACGTTGTCGTTTCCCGTCGCAGCGTGCTGGAAGCAGAGAACTCCGCCGAGCGTGAAGCTCTGCTGGAATCCCTGCAGGAAGGCCAACAAGTCAAAGGTATCGTCAAGAACCTCACCGATTACGGCGCATTCGTCGATCTGGGTGGCGTCGATGGCCTGCTGCACATTACCGACATGGCTTGGAAGCGTATCAAGCATCCTTCCGAAATCGTCAACGTTGGCGACGAGATCGATGTCAAGGTTCTGAAATACGATCGTGAGCGTAACCGCGTTTCCCTGGGCTTGAAGCAGCTGGGCGAAGATCCATGGGTTGCTATCAAGGCTCGTTACCCAGAAAGCACTCGCGTAACCGCGCGTGTTACCAACCTGACCGACTACGGCTGCTTCGCAGAGCTGGAAGAAGGCGTGGAAGGCCTGGTACACGTTTCCGAGATGGACTGGACCAACAAGAACATCCACCCTTCGAAAGTCGTACAAGTCGGCGACGAAGTGGAAGTCATGGTTCTGGACATCGACGAAGAGCGTCGTCGTATCTCCCTGGGCATCAAGCAGTGCAAATCTAACCCATGGGAAGATTTCTCTGGCCAGTTCAACAAGGGCGATAAAATCTCCGGCACCATCAAGTCGATCACCGATTTCGGTATCTTCATTGGTCTGGACGGCGGCATCGACGGCCTGGTTCACCTGTCCGACATCTCCTGGAACGAAGTTGGCGAAGAAGCTGTTCGTCGTTTCAAGAAGGGCGACGAGCTGGACACCGTTATCCTGTCGGTTGACCCAGAGCGCGAGCGCATCTCCCTGGGTATCAAGCAACTGGAAAGCGATCCGTTCTCCGAGTACGTTCAAGAGAACGACAAAGGCGCCATCGTTAAAGGCACTGTGAAAGAAGTTGACGCTAAAGGCGCCATCATCACTCTGGCCGACGATATCGAAGCGACTCTGAAAGCCTCCGAAATCAGCCGTGACCGCGTTGAAGACGCGCGCAACGTTCTGAAAGAAGGCCAAGAAGTAGAAGCCAAGATCATCAGCGTTGATCGCAAGAGCCGCGTGATCCAACTCTCCATCAAGTCGAAAGACGAAGTGGAAGAGAAAGAAGCTATCCAGAGCTTGAAAGAAGCTGCTCCGGAAGCTGCTGCTGACACCACCATGGCGGCACTGCTGCGCCAGGCAATGGCCAAGCAGAACTAAGTTCTGTAAAGCTGTTGAAAAAGGGCGACTTCGGTCGCCCTTTTTTGCGCCTGAAATTTGATGAAGCAACTGCATCGAACGAAGGCGTTCAGCCCAATGTCAGAACTGACTATAGTCTTTGAAACGGCTATTTCGCGTTGCTGACTCAATAAGGGTTTGAATGAACAGGATTATCGTAATACTTGCATTGGCAGTGCTTGCCGGCTGCTCCTCCACCAGCGCCAAGACGCACGCCAAGCGAGGTGTCAGTGGCATCGAGATCGACTGTTCCGGCTTGGGTAATAAATGGGAGAAGTGCGAGAAGCGTGCTGCCCGTGAGTGCAAGATGCAGGGCTACAAAGTCATCACTCGCTCCAGTGATGCAGAGGATGAAGAGGGTGACTACCTGTTCGGCTGGAACCCGGCTGGCGCAGTTACGCGGACGATGTTGGTGATCTGTAAATGAGTAACGGTAGGGTGGCTGAAGGCGTTTATGCGGTCGGCAGATAAGTTTACACATGGGCTGTTCAAATTCATCAAGTCATGCTAAAACCTTCGAAGCGCTTTTCCTAGCTGCTTGAAAAAGAAGGGAAAAATATGACGAAGTCGGAGTTGATCGAACGAATTGTCACCCATCAAGGGCTGCTCTCATCCAAGGATGTGGAGCTGGCTATCAAGACCATGCTTGAGCAAATGTCCCAATGCCTCGCCACCGGAGACCGCATCGAAATCCGTGGCTTCGGCAGTTTCTCACTGCACTACCGCGCACCGCGCGTAGGCCGCAACCCAAAAACTGGCCAATCCGTCAGCCTCGATGGCAAATTCGTACCCCACTTCAAACCGGGCAAGGAATTGCGTGATCGGGTGAACGAAGAAGAGGAAGAAGGCGTCTGAGTGTTTTTGGGGAAGGAGAAGGGTATGCGTGGGGTTAAGCGCGTTGTTGCGGTATTGATTGCAGTGCTTGCGGCGTTGGTGGTCTTGGCATTTGTGCTGGAGAACCAGCAGGGTGTGGCGCTGTCGTTCCTGGGGTGGAGTACTGCGCAGATGCCGGTGGCGGTGTTTGTGGTGGTGGCTTTGATTGTTGGGATGTTGATTGGTCCAGTGTTGGGAGTGTTTCTGCGTAGGCGTCAGAATAAGTCGATTGCTTGATTGTCTTAGGCAGGGATTGGATAAGCGGTGATCGTGACCGCTTGTCAGAAATCTCATGCCCATCAAGGATTATGAATCGCTGCGGGTGCCTATTGGCGCAGCCCCGTAGATTGCGATAGTTCCTTGGAAAACTCAGAATCGCCCTACATACATGTCAAGACTTGTAAAATGTCTGAGAGATGGCAAAATGGAATCTGTTCTCGATAACAGGCATTTTGTGCGCTCGAAATTCGGCAGAGACGCAGGGTTTTGACGATAATCCAATTAAAATAAGAAAATACACAATCTGTTTTGCATAACGAGCCCGCAGTTTCTCTTTGAAGGCAGGTTTTTGTTGTGAGTAGTAGCTTACGCTCCGTTCTCATCCCCCAGCATAAAAAATTTGACTCGTTAGCGCTTGTAACAAGCCTCTGGCGTCAAAAAATCATTATTTTTTCAGTGGGCGCACTGATTTCTTCAGTTTTTGCGATTTATGCATTTTCGGTCACGCCAGAATACAAGGTGAGCAGTGTGCTTAGGCCTGCTGCGATTAATGAATTGGATGCGCTTAACCGCTCGGAAGTTTACGTTTTACCTCCTGGTGAAGCATTGGTAAGGGTAGGTATGGCCTTAGAGTCATACGAGATTCGCATGGGTTTTTTTAGATCCAATCAAAAGCTCTTTGAGGGGTTTGTGCGCCCTGGACGTAATCTTCAGCAGACGTTCGAAGAGTTCAATAAAAAATCTATAAGTTTGATGTTGTCCGATAAAGATAAAGCTGATTCGCTTAGTTCTTATTTGAAACTTGAGTTGACCTACCCAAAGGGAATTGATGGTGTTTCAATACTCAATGGTTTTGTAGAGTATGCAATAGCGAATGAGCGTGATCATATATCGGCCGACTTGACGGTTATTATCAATAACCGTTTAAAGGAGATCGACGGCAGGTTGGCCGCAGCCCGCTCAAACTATGACACGTGGAAAGAAGCACGAATTGCATCCCTTTCCGAGTCAGATAGAATTCGCCGAGCTCAGCTACAAGACGAGCTTCAAGGGCTGCGGACGCAGCTTCATAGCTTAAATTCGAATCGAATTGCCGAGCTTAATGAGGCCATAACAATTGCCAAGAAACTGAATATTATGATGCCTGCTTCACCTACCTCCGTGGGTGATGATGCACATTCCGGTTCTGTCAGCATGAGAACGGAAATTAACAATCAGCAGATTCCATTGTATTTCATGGGTGTCAATGCGCTTGAAGCTGAGCGCGCAGTCTTGCTACAGCGAAAGTCTAATGACTTCACTGAGCGACGGATCTCTCAAATTGCCAAAGAATTAAAGTTGTTGGAGTCCAATAGAGAGATTGAGGTGTTGAAGAGTCGCGTGAAGGATGAATTGTTTCTGACAGATGTGCAGCCATTACGCGCAGAGAAAGCACGATTGCTGAGTGTGAATAAGGATATGAGTAATCTTAAGCTGGTGGCCATTGATAAAGAAGCACTAGAGCCAACTTCCCCGATAAGCCCGAATCGTCCCTTGCTGATAATCGGTGGATTACTGCTTGGTCTTGTTGTTGGGTTTGCAATCGCTTTCTTCCGGATAATAAAGCACGCATTGCGCGAGCCGGATCTTTAGCAAGTTCTTCAATTATACAATATAGGATGGGTTTCGATCGCGGGGGCAAGCGTAAAAATCGCGACCCTTTATCCTAGAGGCAAATTGCCATCTGTTGTAGTGTTGGTTTTCTTAGCCTTGACCCAGCAGAAGATCCTAGATAGAAGCCTCGATTGCAGTGTAAAATTGTTTTTACTCGCTGTCGGGCCTATGGCTTGCTCTAGTGGTCCCCTTCATCTAATCGGTACCTGAGAATGGCTCGATTGGCAACCGGCGCATGCTTCAACTGAGCGTATTCTGAGGTCGATATGAAAACTAATAAGCGTTACGCCTTCCTGGCCGTGCTGGCAGCCAGCGTACTCGTGACCTTGGGTGACACTAGGAATATTATTGGTTCGCTTAACTACTGGTTGCTGTGGGGTGGAGTACTAGTATTTGGGATTTATGGTAGCGGCGGCAGAGTGAAGTTGTCGCCAGAAGTAAGCTCTATTACCCTCGGTTTTACGTTGATGACACTAGCTTTTATGATCTCCGGAGTAATTAATTCGGATATCTATACCGCTTATCAAGGTGTCAAATTCATAGCTATTTATATATTGTTTCTCGTGATATATAGCTGTTCGGGTTTGCTGGAGTTGAACGACTTTTATAAGATTGCTTCGATTTCGATTGTGGTGAGTCTTGTTGTATTTATGCTGTCGAAATTCTTTTTTACCGACCTCTATATTCAATTGGGTGACGGTCGGCAAGGCAGTGAATTTGCCTACCCAGGGGTGATGTGGAAAGTGTGTGCTTTCTTTGCGCCCTACATTATTGCAATGTTACTCACCACGCGTATTAAAAATGCACTTTTTGCTGGCCTTATTTTAATGGCGTCGGTGTATATATTGTTGGCGGACTCCAGTCGCACCGGTTTTCTATGGTTTGCGATCGTTGTATGTTCCTTTTTTCTTTTGCGCTTTTTGATTTTCCCTATCAGGACGCTACTGGTCGCAATACTGTGCTTGATCGCAGGGGTTTGTGTGCTGCTCTCTTCAAATATTGACCTGACGAATCATGATTCATTGTTGGTCTTGAATCGTTTGTTTGAGGGCGATCCAGTCAGGTCGGCGATGATACAGGATGGAATATCAAACGTCCAAAAATGCTTTCCATTCGGGTGCGGATTCGGCAGTTCATTTAGCGTGGTGGATGGGGAAAATATTGTTATTCATAATGTGTATTTGGGCATGCTGGGTGATGTGGGCGTACTGGGTGAGTTGGCACTTTTATTTTTAATGCTAATGCCGTTTGTGTTTTTCTTGTTGTCGCTGGTGGACGGTTCTGATTTAAATAAGAATATATTCTTTAAATTTGCCGCAGTATTGGGCGTTCTTTGTTATATTTTTATTATGCTCTTTCACCCGCTGAGTACTGAGATGTCAGAGTGGGGTTATTGGATTCTGATGGTGTCCTGGTTGTCTCGTATTTACAAGTATGACAATGCCGGGGTGGTGAATATTATGTATGACAAGCAGATAGGGCGATAACGTGTTTACCGTATTTAAAAATATGAGCCTGCTTTTTGTTGTACAGCTCTTTGGTTATTTGGTGCCTATTCTGGAGATTCCGGTACTGGCGCGCTCATTGGGTGTACAGGAATACGGCAAGGTCGTACTGGTCCAATCAATTGCTTTACTGTCTTCACTCGTTGTTGAATACGGCTTTTCGTTGAGTGCTGCCAGACAAGTCTCTTTGGCGAAGACTGATGTGACGGTACTGTCTAGGGTCTTTGGTGAGGTGCTGTCCGCGAAGCTGATAATTTCATCGGTTATAAGCATCGCGGCACTGTGTTTTTATATGTTTATCAATTCACAGACCTTCGAGCTTGAAGTAATAGGCTTGGGTTTTCTGTACTTTATAGCTTTTGGGTTTAGCCCGTTTTGGTTTTTTCAAGGGCTTGAGAAAATTGCGCTTGTGGTCTTTTTAGAAGTAGGTCTGCGGGTCGCAAGCCTTATATGCTTATTTGTTTTTGTTCACGACCCAGGTGACGCATTGGTGGCGTTATCGATTTTAGCCACATTTGCATTGGCAAATACATTGCTAGGAAATTATTTGTGCTACCGAAATGGATGCCGCGTTCGGTTCAGCTTGTCAGGTGGATGGCTTCAGATTTGCAAAGGGTTTCACGTTTTCATCTATAAGAGCTCAAACAATATTCTGCTTAGCGCTGGGCCTGCTCTTGTAGGACTGCTCTGCGGAAAAATCGCCGTTTCAGGATATGTCCCAGCTGAAAAAATCATAAGAGGATTTGTGGGGTTTATAAATCCAGTCCTAATTGGGTTTTTTCCGTATTTGAATAGACAGTATCTTTCCTCTGCAAAATCAGCATCAAGGCTCTCCTGGATCATTGTCGGGTTGATGTTCTTGCTGGGGTGCGTAAGTGCATTTTCCATTTCCGTAGCTGGTGGGTTCCTGATAAACAAACTATTGGGGGCTGATTTCGAGCAGGCGACGACGACCTTGCAGATTTTTGTATGGATAATCCCCTTTAGAATGACTAATCAAGCATTGGGTTTGTGCATGCTTATACCTCGCGGTATGGACAAAGTTGCGAGCTCTGCAATGCTTTTGTTCTCGGTAGTGTCGATACTTCTGGCAAGTCTGTTGTCGATTAACTATTACGTCAATGGTATCGTGCTTGGGTTTATTTTGGCGGAAGTCATGTTGTGCGTGACGTTTCTTGTATTGTCTTACCGATATAAGCCGGTCACTTATCTTGAGGGGCGCACTGAGTGATAACAATTTTAACAGCGACATATAATCGTTACAGTACTCTCCCTAGGCTACTCAAGAGCTTGCTTGAACAAAGCTCAAAAGAGTTTGAGTGGGTGCTGATAGACGACGGCAGCTCAGATGAAACTCAGAATTTCATTGAAGAGTTAAAAAAGAAAGACCTAGGCTTCACGCTGACAGCGGTGCGACAAAGTAATGCTGGAAAGCACGCAGCTATCAATAGCGGGGTAGCAGCTGCGAAAACAAACTGGATCTTTATAGTCGACAGCGATGATGCACTGGTGCCTGACGCCGTTGAAACGATAACTACCTCAATCGCCACGGCGACTGATAAGACAGTGGGCTTGTGCTATCGAAAGGCGTATTTCAGCGGTGAGCTGCTTGGTAATGACTTAAGCACGGTCGAGCAGAGCTTTATCTCGACGCCGACGGAAGCAGGCAAGTTATTCAAGGGTGACTTGGCTTACATATTTAGAACTGACGTGATGTCAGCTTTTCCGTTTCCCATATTCAAGAACGAAAAATTTGTTCCGGAATTATATATCTGGAATAAATTGGGGGATGCGGGCGATATCATCTTTTTTACACGAAAAATAATTTACCTCTGCGATTACCTGGAAGATGGATACAGTCGTAACTTTTCACGCCATTTAAGAGCTAATCCCAAAGGGTTCTTTACTTATTACTGGTCGCAATTTTTGCGTGAAAAAACAGTATATTATAAGTTGAAGAATTTAATCAGGTCCGTGCAGTGCATTTTGTATATGCTTCTAGGGCGGCCTCGATGAATATATTATATTTTATCACTGGGTTGGGTATGGGTGGGGCCGAGAAGCAAGTCGTAAATCTGGCTGACCGGATGAGCGCACGAGGACATAACGTCGTGATTGCTTATTTGACGGGCGACGCGGATGTGCTTCCAGAGGAGCCCGATGTAACGGTGGTGGCTCTAAACGGCAATAAAACCATCTTCGCGATGGTGCGTGCAATTAGTAATCTGGTCAAATTAATCAAGCGATTTGAGCCGGATGTATTGCACAGCCACATGGTACATGCGAATTTAATAGCCAGAATGGTTCGTTCAGTTGTAAGAATTCCCAAGCTGATTTGTACGGCACATAGTTCAAATGAAGGAGGTAAGCTGAAAATGCTGGCTTACCGTCTGACTGATTTTTTGGCGGATCTCACAACGAATGTAAGTCAGGAAGCGGTTGATATACTTATTGCGAAAGGCGCTTCGCCTGTCGGGCGTATGGTATTTGTACCCAACGGTATAGATACGGAGCGTTTTGTATTTGATGAGTCGGTGCGAAATCAAGTTCGTGCCAGAGAGTCTGTAGATCCTTCTATTAAAGTTCTCTTGGCAGTCGGCCGTCTGGTTGAAGCCAAAAACTATCCCTGTCTATTAGATGCATTCACGCTGGTTTCACAAGACCACGACAATGTACGTCTGTGGATAGTAGGCGACGGCCCCTTGGCTGCTGATCTTGCGCTATATGCTAACAAAGCCAACCTGAGCGAAAAGATAAGTTTTTTCGGGCGGCGCGACGACGTTCCGTCATTCTACAGTGCTGCGGATATCTATATTTTGTCTTCTGCATGGGAAGGCTTTGGGCTAGTTGTCGCTGAAGCGATGTCGTGCGAAACGTTAGTGGTTGCCACAGACTGCGGAGGGGTGAAGGAGGTGCTGGGGGATAGCGGCTATCTTGTTGAACCATTCAATCCTGAGGCGCTACGTCAAGCTATCAACTCGGCACTTGATCTACTTCCAGAGCAAAAAAAGTCACTCGTCACTTCGGCAAGATCAAGAGTACTTGATAACTTTTCCATGGAGTCTGTGATTGGTAGGTGGGAGGAGTTATATGCCCAGCCCAAGGCCTGAGGATCTTGGTTGTCAGCAATCCTCGAGCGGTTTTTAGTGTGATCATCTCGATGAGAAATAGCCAATCTCTGGACCCGGTAAGTTGGGCTTGGGCAAGTTATTTGAAAAGGTGCGTAGTGTGAAAATTGTTTATGTCATAACTCGTTCGGATGTTATAGGTGGCGCCAGCGTGCATCTCCTTGATTTGGCTTTGGGCTCATCTAAAGCAGGTCATAGCGTTGATATCCTCGTGGGTGGCGAGGGCGTCTTTAACTCTCGAGCGCGGGATCTGGGGCTGTCGTGCTATTCATTGAAATATCTCGTTCGTGAAATCAGTCCTGGAAAGGATATTCGCGCCTTCTTT
The DNA here is from genome assembly GCF_019891455.1 of Pseudomonas sp. P867. Lineage (NCBI taxonomy): Bacteria > Pseudomonadati > Pseudomonadota > Gammaproteobacteria > Pseudomonadales > Pseudomonadaceae > Pseudomonas > Pseudomonas sp. P867. Next base: position 232,049 of record NZ_JAFLXB010000010.1, read on the forward strand.
GAATTGAGAGCGATGCTTTCCAAGCTAAAACCCGATCTCGTCCACTTGCACTCCTCCAAGGCTGGCATCCTCGGCAGGCTGGCCGCTAAGAGTCTTGGTTTACCAGCGATCTTTACGGCACATGGTTGGGCTTTTACGGAGGGCGTGTCTGAGAAGCGTCGTTTCGTGTACCGTAATATTGAGAGGGTAATGGCTCGTTTCTCAGACCAGATCCTTACGGTTTCCGAGTTTGACAGGCAACTTGCCTTGAAGGCCAAAGTGGGCGATGAAGATACTGTTCTGACCATCCACAATGGTATGCCCGAGGTCTGTTCCAATCGCGTCGGCTTTACCGAGTCTGATCAAATACGCTTGATCATGGTTGCAAGGTTCGAAGTACCCAAAAACCAAAAATTCCTATTGGAAGCGCTTGCAAAAGTGGAAGCCAAAAACTGGGAGCTTGAATTGGTGGGCGACGGCCCTTCACTTGCGAACGCCCGGAAATTGGCAGCACAGCTGGGAATTGGCGAGAAGGTGGTGTTTTCCGGGGCTTGTGATGACGTTCCGATCAGGCTTTCACGATCTGACATTTTCGTCTTGATTTCTGACTGGGAAGGACTGCCGCTGACTATATTGGAAGCTATGCGCAGTGGGCTTGCAGTCATCGCCTCTAACGTCGGAGGGGTGTCCGAGCTGGTTGCGAATGGTGATAACGGTTTCGTGGTAGAGCGTGGGGATCAGCAAGGGCTGATCGACGCATTGACGCAATTGATTAAATCCGCTGAGCTTCGAAAAAAACAAGGCATTTCAGGTCAATACAGATATCGCACAAATTTTACTTTCGATATTATGTTGGATAAAATTCTGAAAATTTACCAGAAAGTGTTAGACAGGACTAAATGAAAATCCTTATTACTGGTGCGAATGGCTTTATTGGGCGGGCGTTATCCGGGCACCTCGTCAGTTTAGCCAAATACTCAGTTGTCGGCTCTTCCCGCAGGCCCTCTACTGATGTGCCATCTGATATCCAGATGTTTTCGACCGGTGAGGTAGACGGTAATACTGACTGGGATCGTGCCCTGCAAGGCGTTGATACCGTTATCCATCTGGCCGCGCGCGCGCATGTGTTGAATGCGGGGAGCGAAGATCCAGTTACGGAGTTTGAACGAATAAATGTCGAAGGTGCCGTTAATTTAGCAAAGCAATCGATAAAAGCAGGTGTCCGTCGGTTTATATTCATTAGCTCTATTGGCGTAAATGGTGCGGAGACGGATAAGTGTGGTTTTACTGAGAGCGATGAGCCCCGGCCGCATGCAGAATATGCCCGCTCGAAATTAAAAGCAGAGCAAAAGCTAGCAGAGTTACTTGCTGCAGAGGCGATGGAGTTGACAGTTATCCGGCCTCCTTTAGTGTATGCCGCTGAAGCGCCAGGTAATTTTAATCGTCTCCTGAAGCTGATAGCGTCTGGATTGCCGTTACCCTTCGCCGCCGTGAAAAACAAGCGCAGCATGATAGCGCTGGATAATCTGGTGGATTTCGTTGAGCTGTGTATTGAGCACCCTTTGGCTGCAAACGAACTATTTTTAATTTCTGACGGAGATGATTTTTCCATTGGTGAAATTATCAAACTTCTCGCCTCGGGCATGGAGCGAAAAGAAAAATTGTTCAGCCTTCCTGACACTGTAATACGTTCGGTCGCCAGCGCACTCGGGAAGCGATCGTTATATACGCAGTTGTGTAGGTCATTGGTTGTGGATGCTGCCAAAGCTCAAACATTATTGAATTGGGTTCCTGCGAAAGAAGCCAGTAATGCTTTGGTCGAAACAGGCCGAAAGTTCCGTTTATTAAAGTGATTCACTTCGAAATTATTGCAGGTAGGGATAGGCAGATGGCGTTCTGGATAGCGATTATTTCAATAGCGAGTTCCATTTTTTTCACAGGATTATTGCGTCGGTATGCGCTCCAGCGCAATGTATTGGATATTCCTAACAGCAGAAGTTCACACTCTGTACCGACCCCTCGTGGTGGTGGACTGGCAATTGTGCTGGGATTTTTGATATCCCTGGGGTTGATGCGTTCCTTTGATTTGATCGATAACGCCTTTTTCCTTGCATCGTTCCTGGCGGGTATAACGGTAGCCGCGTTAGGTTTCCTGGATGACCACGGGCATATTCCTGCACGCTGGCGCCTGTTAGGACATTTTCTCTCTGCGATATGGGCGGTGTATTGGATCGGCGGGCTACCGTCTGTCACGATTTTTGGATTACACGTCAACCTAGGCTGGATTGGCGGGGCGTTAGCCGTTTTGTATGCAGTGTGGATGTTGAATCTTTACAACTTCATGGATGGTATTGACGGCTTGGCAAGTGCTGAAGCCATCTGTGCGTGCTCTTCTGCCGCTCTCATCTATTGGATGTTGGGGTATGAGGAGTTGTTATGGCCGCCTATTTATTTAGCGTTGGCAACGGCAGGCTTTTTCTACTGGAATTTTCCAAAAGCACGAATTTTCATGGGCGACGCGGGCAGCGGCTTCCTGGGAATCACGCTGGCCATTATTTCTCTTAAAGCGGCTTCTTTTTCCTCTACGCTGCTATGGGTCTGGCTGATCTTATTAGGAGTATTTATCGTTGACGCGACATTTACCTTGATGCGCAGGCTACTACGCGGCGAAAAAGTGTATGAGGCACATCGCAGTCACGCTTATCAATACGCCTCACGGCGCTTTAATGCCCACGTCCCTGTCACACTGTGCGTAATCTTGATAAACCTGGTTTGGCTCGCACCGATTGCATGGCTTGTTGCATTTGACAGAATTGATGGTGCTGTCGGTATGTTGATCGCCTATGTTCCACTCGTTGTCCTGGCTCTGAAATTCAAGGCCGGGGTTAAAGAGTAATGTTGTTAGGGTTCGGAGTGGCGAGAGCGTAATCGTGATGTGCGTCTATTTAGATTTTAGATTGTTAGAACTGCGAGAGGTTTAGAAATATATGAACTCACTGAGATCGCGCTTATTAAGCCTCCCGCGCAGGTATAAACGTATTTTGCAGGTGATTACTGACGTCTTCTTAGTTTGGTTTGCGCTTTGGTTGGCTTTTGTCGTGCGGATAGGTCTCGATGAAATGATCAATCCGTTTATGCTGCACACCTGGCTTTTTTTGACCGCGCCGATCGTGACTATCCCGCTGTTTATACATTTTGGTATGTATCGGGCGGTTTTGCGCTATTTCGGAAATGATGCGTTAATTGCTATCGTCAAAGCCGTCAGCCTGTCTTCGCTAATTATTGGTGTGGTCGTTTATTGGTATAGTAATCACCAGAATGTAATTCCGCGTTCGATCATCTTCAACTATTGGTGGCTCAGCCTGATCATGATTGGGGGCTTGAGATTAGCGCTGCGCCAATTCTTCCTGGGAGATTGGTTTACCGCTGCTCAACATGTGCCTTTCACCAACCGTGACGATGGTTTGCCGCGTGTAGCTATCTACGGTGCCGGATCTGCTGGAAATCAGCTCGTCGCGGCATTACGCATGGGCCGCTTGATGAGACCCGTTGCGTTCATTGACGATGATTCCACTATTTCGGATCGGGTAATCTCGGGGCTGCAGGTTTATAAGCCCAAACATATCCAGCGTATGATCGATGCCACAGGGGCTCAAGAAATTTTATTGGCGATACCTTCATCGACGCGCGGGCGTCGTCGGGAAATCCTCGGATTTCTGGAAGGTTTTCCTTTACATGTGCGTAGTGTCCCGGGCTTCATGGACTTGGCCAGCGGTCGTGTCAAAGTTGATGATATTCAAGAAGTGGATATTGCCGACCTGTTGGGGCGCGATCCTGTACCCGCCCAAGAAGATCTGTTGGAGCATTGCATACAGGGCCATGTGGTGCTGGTTACCGGTGCTGGTGGGTCGATTGGATCTGAACTGTGTCGCCAGATCCTTGAACTGCAACCTACCACCCTGATTCTCTTTGAGCACAGTGAGTACAATTTATACAGCATTATGTCTGAACTGGAGGCACGCATACTCAGGGATTCATTGGCGGTAAAATTGCTGCCGATCCTGGGCTCAATACGTCACCAGGATAAATTGGTTGATGTGATGAAAACCTGGCATGTAAATACCGTCTATCATGCGGCCGCTTATAAGCATGTGCCGATGGTAGAGCATAATATTGCGGAAGGTTTTCTGAATAATGTTATTGGTACGTTAAATACCGCTCAAGCGGCCATTATTTCGAATGTTGCTAATTTCGTACTTATTTCGACTGATAAGGCGGTTCGCCCTACCAATGTAATGGGAAGCACCAAGCGGCTCGCTGAGATGACGTTGCAGGCGCTCAGCCGTGAGCTACAACCAGCTCTCTTCAACGGTGCTGCTACCCCTCAAAATCGTACACGCTTCACAATGGTTCGGTTTGGAAATGTTCTGGGTTCTTCTGGTTCCGTCATTCCTCTATTTCACAAGCAGATCAAATCAGGTGGGCCGATAACAGTGACCCACCCGAAAATCACTCGATATTTCATGACCATCCCTGAGGCGGCTCAACTTGTTATCCAGGCAGGCTCAATGGGCCAGGGAGGAGATGTTTTTGTATTGGATATGGGGGAGCCGGTTAAAATCACGGAATTGGCAGAGAAAATGATTCATCTGTCTGGCCTGAGTGTTCGTTCAGATAAAAAACCGCTGGGCGATATCGCCATCGAGTTTACAGGGCTTCGGCCCGGGGAAAAACTCTACGAGGAATTACTCATCGGTGATAATGTCGATGCCACACAACATCCAATGATCATGAGTGCAAACGAAGATTATTTATCGTGGAGCGTATTGAAACCGAGGTTGTCCGAGTTGTTATGTGCTATTGAAAGCCATGATTACAGTAAAGTACGTCAATTGTTGCGCGAAACTGTTAGCGGCTATGCCCCCGATGGTGAAATTGTAGACTGGTCTTATCAACAAAGGCGGCTGGAGCCATAATGTAAGGTCTTGGAGGAAGATAACAGTACACCGGTGCTGTTATCTATGCTTTAAAAATATTCGGTCTGTTAAATAATTTAATTAATTACAGCGCACTCACGTCAATCAACATCTATTGATCAGGAGGCTTTGTTTGCCGACACGTTGAAATACTCAGCTATCAGCTTCATTGTCTGTAACGACGTGCATTTAGAGCGTTTTTTGGCATAACCTCGCCCTTTTTACGGAGCGTTCGCGCTCTACATTTTCTTCCCCTGCACACCGCTTACGGAATACAATCCGCTTGGGGCGCTGCACGATGACATTTTCATTGAGCGCTGCCTCGTGATAAGCGGCCGGGCAGAGCCGGCGGCTTGATCATCCATGGAGCTTTTTCAACATAGCCCAAAGCAGGAAGGCATTGCATGAGTAATTTTTATAAATGAAAACCGAATATTCACTTGAAGTAATTGCACTTACGCTATTGATAATATTGATGTTCATTACTTTTTCGTCGATATTCAGGTCGAAAATAGAAAGTGCAGAAGTTCAGCATGAATATAAATTCATCAATGGCCTGCGTGGTCTTGCGGCTATATTTGTTTTTATTAATCATGCGCCGTTTGTACTAATAAATTTGGGTGTGAAAAATACAGTTTTTTCTGCGTGGGGACAAATTTACCCGAACCTTGGATCTTTTGGTGTGCAGATTTTTTTCTGCATAACGGGTTTTCTTTTCTTTGACAAAGTCATGAAGAGCAAGCATATAGATTGGGGTGATTTTTTCGTAGCCAGAATCAGGAGAGTGGCTCCGCTTTACTATCTGGCATCGTTCTTGGTATTTATTATTGCGATTTCTTTTGCAGGGTTTGATTTCCTGGATAAAGAGTCTATTACCACTATCGCTGGTCTGGTAACGTTTAATTTCATAGATAACCCAATGAAAATTGGCGGCGTATCGCTTGTGCCTCTGAGTTCCGTGACATGGACGTTGGTTCATGAATGGCGTTTTTATGCAGTGCTGCCAATGGTGGCAATTTTTTACAGGTCGCGCTATAGGTCCATTATCCTGACGGTGGCGATACTGATTGCTGCCATTGACCTGGGCACCTCTGCCGTGGTGTGTTGGGCCTACTTTCTGTCAGGCATGATGGCAGCGGTTGTTCATAAAAAAAATATCACGAATAAACTGGTTAAATTCTTTTCCATGTTAATTGCAGTGGGTATATTTGTTTGGGTGTGCGGGCTGGTTGATGTCCCCGGCTACGGAGCGTTGAGATTCGCTCTGGCAACAATATTCTTCATATGCATTACAATTTCAAATCCGTACTTCTTGCATTACCAGTTCCTGAACAGGCTCAGTGATATCAGCTACAGTGTTTACCTGCTCCACTTGCCGGTATTGTTTTTATCCTTCAAGCTCCTGTCTGTATTTTTTGATCTTGCTGCTCTTGATAAAGTAACTTTTTGGGTGGCAAATTTCGTGACCATTCCAATCATCGTCGCCTTGTCGACCATTACTTTTGTTCATGTAGAGAAAAGGTTTATGCGCAAGAAACGAGTGGAGCAGACCAACGCCCCCACGGTTGCCTACTCGGAAAAAACAAACGCTGTGATATGAAGTGTGCGGTGCTACTGCATCGGCCTCTTTGTTCCGCCTACTGTCCATCGGTAATGCCGGGGCCGCCGAGTTTGCTGCGGACCTTGATATTATCGATGGTCATTAGGAAAGTGGTTGGATATTCCAGGCACCGCTCGCGACTTCAATTTGCGATTCTGTGCGAAGATTTATCGGGCGATCGTCGGCGTCCACCGTTGCTTGACGGCAAGCGTTTACTGGCCTGTACACAAAAAGCCGAACTCTTTCATACCTTGCAATACCCCCATTTTTGACACCCTCCATCTATCGCCTAATGTAGAAATGCAGCTTCGGAAAGCTGCTTTTCTCTTACCGATGTCATGGAGCGTCACCAATGCAAAATCTCTACATTTCATCCCTCATCTTCGCCTTCCTCACTAGCCTCTCCGTCGCCACTACTGCTGCGCCCTCCATCAAGCCGGAAGCTTCAAGCCCAATCTCCACCCAAATGACCAAGATCGAGCAATCCACCAAGGTCAACCTCAACGCCGCCGATGCCGAAACCCTGCGCCGCGACCTGTTCGGTATCGGCGCTTCCAAGGCGAAGGCAATCGTTGCGTATCGCGAAAGCAACGGTCCGTTCACGGCGGTGGATGAGTTACTGGAAGTAAAAGGCATCGGTAAAGCACTGCTGGAGAAGAATCGCGACAGATTGGTTATTAATTGAAGATGCGAAGATAGCCCCAGAAGGCCGGTCATTGACCGGCCTTTCCTTTATCAAAGCTGCGTCTATTTACTCTCAGGCCGCGTTGGCATGAAACGTGATTACATTCAACTCAACGATTGTTCAACAATCTTGAGGTGTACATGACGTCCAGCTTGTCTTTAGCCGACCAAATCGCCCTGGAATTACGCGCCGACATTATCGGCGGGCGGCTGCTGCCGGGTGTGTCGCTCGTCGAGGCCGACTTAGTCAAGGGCTACAACGCCTCGCGCAATACTATCCGTGAGGCGCTGCATCGCTTGGGCCAAGAAGGGCTTACCCGCTATGTCCGCAATAAGGGCGTAATGGTTCGGCGCCTGCAGCGGGCAGAAGTACGTGACCTCTTCGTAGTCCGCCGCACCCTGCAATTGCAGGCCATAGCCCAAAGCGGCCCGCTGACGGACACTCAATCAGGCCGCATGCAAAACGCTATTGACGCCACCACCCTGGCCCGGGAGCGCGAAGATTGGCGAGCGGTGGCTACCCACAGTCTTGTTTTCCACCAACAGATCGTCGCGTTGATGGACAGCCCACTGTTCGACGAGTTTTTTGCCCAGGTGATCGCCCAGCTGCGCCTGGTGTTTTGCGCCGCGCCGGATGAGCAGAGTTTCCAGTTACCCTGGCTGGAGCGCGACCATGAGATATACACGCTGTTAACCCGCAACCAAACCCAGGCCGCCAGCGAGGCGATGAGCCTGTACCTGGATGATTCGGAACATCTTTCCCTGGCCTTGTTTGATCACCCTTGATGGAGGATTGCCCCATGTATAAAGACTATCCGGCCGCGTACCAAGTCAGCAAAGGCTCAGCATTGCAGGTGGATACGGCGTTCTATGAGCGCATTCGTGATCAGAAAACCCAGCGCACGTTGATCGAACAGTTCGAGGTACCTATCCGTACGGGCAGGGCATGGAAAGTGCCGGCCGGGCATGTGTTCCGTGTGACCACGCCGGTGGGCCCGCAGGTGGGGGACTTCAACGTATGGAACGCCAATGACCCGCGCGAGCGTTTGTGGGCTGCGCGCACTCGGCAGCTTCAGGGTGCCCATGTCAGCACCCATGATCGCTTGTGGTCGAACCTGCCTTTTCTACGGCCACTGGTGACCATCACCGACGACAGCCTCGCCAGTTACGGCATCGATGAATACGGCGGACGCTTGCACGATTTGCTCGGTACGCGCTGCGATCCCTATGTGAACCGGATGCTGACTGGGGAGGACTTTCATCACCATTGCCACTCGAACCTGACCCGTGCGGTATTGCCCCATGGGCTGACGGAATTCGACGTGCATGACGTGTTGAATATTTTCCAGTGCACGGGCCTCAATCACGATGACATGTACTTTATGAAAGCCTGTCCGGCGCAGAAGGGTGATTACCTGGAGTTTTTTGCCGAGATTGATTTGCTGTGTGCGTTGTCGACGTGCCCTGGCGGGGATTTATCGCTACCGATGTGGGGGCCGGATGCGCAGGATCCGCTGACGGTGTGTCGTCCGTTGGGGGTGGAGATCTACCGGTTGGAGGATGAGTTGCTCAATGGCTGGAGCCAGCCGGAACGCGCTGCCTACAAGGGGCAGCACGGTTTGCATATCGCCAAGGCGGATTGGGAGTAACTCAAGGTTCAGCGATCCTGCGCATCCTTGGCATCCGCCTGCGCATTGCGCTCGGCCACGCGTTTACGTTGTTCGTCGGTGAGTTCGACTTTGTTGGCGCTGTCGCGCAGCATCATCAGCCCTCCGACGATCGACCCGATTGCGACTACCATAATAAACCACGCATACCACGGCATAAGGCTCTCCTTGAGGCAGATGTCCGTGGGAAAGTTTCCCACGGTAATGACTGCTTTGAGTCACGGGCTTTCTGAGTAGTTCAGTGTAGGCCCGTTCTGCCTCGCGGGCGCTATAGTCCCGTCAACATCGCATCTGTCGGGGCGTCGGCGCGGTCTTGCGCGGTCAGTTGGAAATAGATGAAGCCTGCCAGCATAAAGCCCAGGAAGATCAGCCCGATCAGGGCGTTGAACCAGGCCATCGCCACCAGGCACACCACTGCCAGTACCAGTGCAATACCCGGCACGATGGGGTAGCCCGGTGCGCGAAAGGTGCGTTCCAGCAGGGGCTCGGTCTTACGCAGTTTGAACAGGCTGAGCATGCTCATGATGTACATGACGATGGCACCGAACACCGCCATGGTGATCATGGCGGCGGTCAGGGTCATGCCGCCCAGGTTGATCAGGCCGTCGCTGTAGATGGCCGCGATGCCGACCAGGCCGCCGGCAATAATTGCTCGATGGGGTGTCTGAAAACGCGACAGTTTGGCCAGGAAGGGCGGCAGGTAACCGGCGCGGGCCAGGGCGAAGAACTGGCGCGAGTAGCCGAGGATGATGCCGTGGAAGCTCGCCACCAACCCAAACAGGCCAATCCACACCAGCATGTGCAACCAGCCGGAGCTTTCGCCGACTACGGTTTTCATCGCCTGGGGCAGTGGGTCGTTGATGTTCGACAAGGTGCGCCAGTCGCCTACGCCACCGGCGAAGAACATTACGCCCATGGCCAGGAACACCAGGGTGAGGATGCCGCTGATGTAGGCTTTTGGAATCGTGCGTTTGGGGTCCTTGGCTTCTTCGGCGGCCATGGCGGCACCTTCGATGGCGAGGAAGAACCAGATGGCGAAGGGAATAGCGGCAAACATCCCGGCAATCGCCGGCGCGCCGAAGGTGTCGGAACCGGCCCAGCCGTTGAGGGCGAAGTTGCTGAAGCTGAACGCCGGGGCGACCACGCCCATGAACACCAGCAGTTCGGCGACGGCGAGTACGCACACCACCAGCTCAAAGGTCGCGGCAAGTTTGACCCCGAGGATGTTCAGGCCCATGAACACGATATAAGCGCCGACGGCGGCGTGCTTGGGATCAAGTGCCGGGAATTGCACGTTCAGGTAGGCGCCGATGGCCAGGGCAATTGCGGGCGGGGCGAAGACGAATTCGATCAAGGTAGCCAGCCCGGCAATCAAGCCGCCTTTTTCACCAAAGGCGCGACGGCTGTAGGCAAAGGGGCCTCCGGCATGGGGAATGGCGGTGGTCAGTTCGGTGAAGCTGAAGATAAAGCAGGTGTACATCGTGGCGACCATCAATGAGGTCACCAGAAAGCCCAGGGTACCGGCGACGCCCCAGCCATAGCTCCAGCCGAAATACTCGCCGGAGATCACCAGCCCCACGGCAATGCCCCAGAGATGCAGGGTGCCTAAGGTGGGTTTGAGTTGTGTGTTCATTGTGGGGTGCTCCCTGAATCGTTTGGAATGATTCAGGGTGTTGCAGTGGTTATGCCAGGCTACGAAACCCTGTCGCAAAGCAATGCTGGTGTCGCCTGCGGGACGGTTTGGCGTTTGAATGTGGCTTGGCGTGCACCAGATAAGGGCGGTGGTGTCTGACCTGCCGTCATCGCGGGCAAGCCCGGCTCCCACATTTGGAATGCATTCCACTGTGGGCCGCGATGAGGCCCTCGCTGCCACTGCGAATCTCCTGTAAACCCGGCATAAACCCACTCTTTACGCCATCTTTACGCCCCACCCAACACCTCGCTCTCGTTCCTTTACACCACTCCTGCCGACAATTGCCCCACACGCGGCAATCGCCGCAAGACGGGGAAATTTCCATGAGCGTTCTGGACGGAGTGTCACTGCTATTGGCCGTGGCGCTGTTCATTTATCTGCTGGTTGCGCTGTTACGCGCGGATCGGAACTAGGAGCGGCTATGCACAGTTATGACTATTGGCTGATCATCGCCTTCTTTGCCGTGGTACTGGTGCCGGCGCCGTTTTTGGGGCGGTTCTACTACAAGGTGATGGAAGGCCAGCGCACGTGGTTGACGCCGGTGTTGGGGCCTGTCGAAAAGGTCTGTTATCGCCTTTCGGGCGTGGACGCGCAGCAGGAACAGAGCTGGCAGAAATACATGCTGGCCTTGCTCGCGTTCAACCTGGCGGGCTTCTTGTTGTTGTTCTCGATCCTGTTATTCCAGGGCTCCCTCCCACTGAACCCGCAGGAGTTGCCGGGCCAGGAATGGACCCTGGCGTTCAACACCGCCGTCAGTTTCATGACCAATACCAACTGGCAGAACTACAGCGGCGAGGCGTCCCTCAGCTACCTGAGCCAGATGGCCGGCCTCACTGTGCAGAACTTCGTCAGTGCGGCGACCGGTCTCGCCGTCCTGGTCGCCTTGTGCCGTGGGATCGGGCGCAAATCTGCCCAGACCTTGGGCAACTTCTGGGTCGACATGACGCGCGCCACCCTCTACGGCCTGCTGCCGTTGTGCCTGGTGCTCGCACTGTTCCTGGTGTGGCAGGGCGTGCCGCAAACCTTCGCCCACTATGTTGACGCCGTCACGCTGCAGGGCGTGGACCAGGTGATTCCCTTGGGCCCGGCAGCCAGCCAGATTGCGATCAAGCAACTGGGCACCAATGGCGGCGGCTTCTTCGGGGTGAACTCGGCGCATCCGTTCGAAGACCCGACAGCCTGGGCCAACCTGTTCGAAGTGGCCTCGATCATTCTGATCCCGGTGGCGTTGGTATTTACCTTCGGCCACTACGTCAAAGACCTGCGTCAGAGCCGGGCGATCCTCGCGTGTATGCTGGCGCTGTTCCTGATCGGCGGCGCGACGTCGCTGTGGTCCGAATACCAGCCCAATCCGACCTTGAGCAACCCGGCCGTGGAGCAAACCGCACCGCTGGAGGGCAAGGAAACACGCTTCGGTACCACCGGCACCGTGCTGTGGTCGGTGACCACTACCGCGGCATCCAACGGCTCGGTCAACGGTATGCAGGACAGCCTCAGCCCGCTGAGTGGGATGGTGGCATTGGTCAACATGATGGTTGGCGAAGTGATCTTTGGCGGCGTCGGTGCTGGCATGTACGGCATGTTGCTTAACGTACTGATCGCGGTGTTCCTCGCCGGCCTGATGATCGGCCGCACGCCGGAATATCTGGGCAAGAAACTCCAGGCCAAGGAAGTGCAATTGCTGGTGGTGACCCTGCTGGTCATGCCGGTCGGCGTGCTGGTGTTGAGTGCCATCGCCGCCAGCCTGCCGGGCCCGGCGGGCGCGATCAGTAACCCTGGCCCCCACGGCTTCAGTCAGTTGCTTTACGCCTACACCTCGGCCAGTGCCAACAACGGTTCGGCGTTTGCCGGCCTCGGTGCCAACACCGCGTTCCATAACCTGATGCTCGGCCTGGGCATGTTGATCGGCCGCTTTGGCTACATCCTCCCGGTGCTGGCTCTGGCCGGCAGCCTGGCGATGAAGAAGGCCGCACCGATTGGCCAGAACAGCTTCCCCACCCATGGCCCGCTGTTCGTGACCTTGTTGACCGTGACCATTTTGCTGGTGGGCGGCCTGACTTTCCTGCCGACGCTGGCGCTTGGGCCTATCGCTGAACATCTGAGCATGGGCTTCTAAAGGGACATGAAAATGAATATGCCTGCAAAAAACGCGGCCCCGGTCAAAACCCAGGAGCCTGTCAAAACCGCCATCTCGGCGCTCTGGCGCCCGGCGCTGGTCCAGGCTTTCGTCAAGCTCGACCCACGCCAACTGCAACGCTCGCCGGTGATGCTGGTGGTCGAACTGACCGCCATCCTCACCACCGTATTGTGCTTTGTGCCCGATACCACCGTGCCCACCTTTGTTGCGGTGCAAATCGCCGTGTGGCTGTGGTTCACCGTGCTGTTCGCCAACTTCGCCGAAGCCCTGGCCGAAGGCCGCGGCAAGGCCCGCGCAGACAGCCTCAAGGCCGGCAGCGAAGGTTTGAGCGCCCGGCGCCAGGAGGCCGATGGCAGCTTCAAGGTGGTGCCGGCCACCAGCCTGCGCAAGGGCGATGTGGTACGTGTTGCCGCGGGGGAAATGATCCCCGGTGACGGCGAGGTCGTCGAAGGTATTGCGGCGGTCAACGAAGCGGCGATCACCGGCGAATCCGCCCCGGTCATCCGCGAGTCCGGCGGTGACCGCTCAGCCGTTACCGGCAACACACGGCTGGTGTCGGACTGGCTGCTGATTCGCATCACCGCCAACCCTGGTGAGTCCACGCTGGATCGCATGATTGCGTTGGTGGAAGGCGCCAAACGCCAGAAAACCCCCAACGAAGTCGCGCTGGATATTCTGCTGATCGGCCTGACCCTGATCTTCCTGCTGGTAGTGGTGACCTTGCAGCCGTTCGCGCATTTTGCCAATGGCAGCCTGCCTCTGGTGTTCCTGGTCGCACTGCTGGTGACGCTGATTCCCACCACCATTGGCGGCTTGTTGTCCGCCATCGGGATTGCCGGCATGGATCGCCTGGTGCGTCTCAATGTGATCGCCAAGTCCGGTCGCGCCGTGGAAGCGGCGGGGGACGTGCATGTGTTGCTGCTGGACAAGACCGGCACCATTACTTTTGGTAACCGTCGTTGCTCGGCCGTGGTCGCGGCGCCTGGCGTCAGCGGTCGGGAATTGGCTGAAGGCGCGCTGCTGGCATCCCTGGCCGATGACACGGCGGAAGGCAAATCCATCGTTGAATACCTGCGTGCCTTGCACCCGCAGGCCGAGCCAAGCCTGGATGAATTGACCGCCGTACCCTTCAGCGCCGAGACCCGATTATCGGGTGTCGACTATCAGGGCCGCGTGTTCCGCAAAGGCGCCGTGGATTCGCTGCTGGCGTTTATCGGCCAGCAACGCAGCGAGCTTTTACCTGCGCTGTCGCGGGAAATCGACAAGATCGCCCAAAGCGGCGGCACCCCATTGCTGGTCTGCGCCGATGGCAAATTGCTCGGTGCGATCCATCTCAAGGACGTGGTCAAGCCCGGCATCCGCGAGCGGTTTGCCGAGTTGCGCAAGCTGGGCATTCGCACCGTGATGGTCACTGGCGACAACCCCCTGACCGCCGCCGCGATTGCGGCTGAAGCGGGTGTGGACGATGTGCTGGCCGAGGCCACGCCTGAGAAAAAACTTGCGCGTATTCGCCATGAGCAGAACGACGGCCGCCTGGTTGCCATGTGCGGCGACGGCGCCAACGATGCCCCTGCGCTGGCCCAGGCTGACGTCGGTATGGCCATGAACGACGGCACCCAGGCCGCGCGCGAAGCGGCCAACATGGTCGACCTCGACAGCGACCCGACCAAGCTGCTGGACGTGGTGCAGATCGGCAAGGAATTGCTGGTAACCCGTGGCGCGTTGACGACCTTTTCCATCGCCAACGACGTGGCCAAGTACTTCGCAATCCTGCCGGCGCTGTTTGCCTCGATCTACCCGCAACTGGGCGTGCTCAACATCATGCACTTGCAGAGCCCGCAGAGCGCGATCCTCTCGGCCATTGTGTTTAACGCCTTGATTATCGTGGTGCTGATTCCCCTGGCGCTGCGCGGTGTACGGGTGCAAGCGGCTAGTGCGGCGGCCTTGCTGCGACGCAACCTGCTGATTTACGGCCTGGGCGGGCTCTTGGTGCCGTTCGTGGGTATCAAAGCCATCGACATGCTGCTGACGGCGCTGCACCTGGTTTGACCTGTCTGATTTATTGAGGATTTGACTATGACAAACATCATCCGCCCCGCCCTGAGTCTGCTGGTACTCATGACCCTGATCACCGGCGTCGCCTACCCGCTGGTGGTCACGGGCGTGGCGCAAGTGGCCTTCCCCGATCAGGCCAATGGCAGCCTGGTGCACGACGCCAGCGGCAAGGTGCGCGGCTCCAGCCTGATCGCCCAGGACTTTACCGGCGACAGCTGGTTTCATCCACGCCCGTCAGCAGGAGCCTTTGCGACGGTGTCCAGCAGTGCCAGCAACCTGGGCCCCAGCAATCCGGCCTTGGCGACCCGCGTAGTCGAGGATGCCGGCAAACAATCAGTGCCTGGCCAGGGCCCGGTGCCATTGGCCTCGCTGACGACCTCCGGCAGCGGCCTTGATCCCCACTTGCCACCGCAGGCGATTGCCTATCAACTGGCGCGAGTGGCGGCAGCGCGCAATGTGCCGGTGGCGACCTTGCAGCGGTTGCTGGATGAGCACATCGAAAGCCCGTTGGTAGGGCCGCCGGTGGTAAACGTCCTGGCCCTCAACATGGCCCTGGAAAAACTCTGAACCCCTGTGGGAGGGGGCTTGCTCCCTCCCACAGTTGATCTTCATTGACCTGAAAATACCTGTCTGAAGGAACCCGTATGAGCGACTCCGGCCGCGCCGATGCCCTGTTAGCCGATCTGCCCCGGGCTGGCCGTGGCCGGCTCAAGGTCTTCCTCGGCGCCGCGCCTGGCGTGGGCAAGACCTACGCCATGCTCCAGGCGGCCCACACCCAACTGCGTCAGGGCGTACGGCTGATTGCCGGGGTGGTCGAAACCCACGGCCGCGCCGAGACCGAAGCCTTGCTCAGCGGCCTGCCGCAACAACCGCTGTTGCGCAGCGAATACCGCGGCGTGATGCTCGAAGAAATGGACCTCGACGGCCTGCTCGCCGCCAAGCCCAAGCTGGTGCTGGTAGATGAACTGGCCCACAGCAACGCCCCCGGTAGCCGTCATGAAAAGCGCTGGCAAGATATTCAGGAATTGCTCGCGGCCGGTATCAATGTGTTCACCACGGTCAACGTCCAGCACCTGGAAAGCCTCAATGATCAGGTGCGTGGCATCACCGGCGTGCAAGTGCGCGAAACCCTGCCGGACTGGGTGCTGCAAGAGGCCGACGAACTGTTGCTGATCGACCTGCCATCGCGCGAACTGCTCGAACGCCTGCGTGACGGCAAGGTGTATGTGCCCGAACAGGCGCGTGCGGCTATCGATGCGTTTTTCACCCAGACCAACCTCATGGCCCTGCGCGAACTGGCGATGCAAACCGCCGCCGCCCACGTCGACGATGATCTGGCCCAGGGCTATCGCCAACTCGGACAGGCCGCGCCGGCGGTACGTGGGCGTTTGCTGGTGGGCGTGGATGGCGATGCGCAAGCCGAACGCCTGGTGCGTCATGCCAGTCGCGTGGCCCAGCGTCGGCATTTGCCTTGGAGCCTGGTGCACGTCGACAACGGCCGAGCGCGGGATGAGCAATCGCGCCTGCGTCTGCAGAACGCCCAGCAACTGGCGGAGCGGTTGGGCGGCGAAGTGGTGTTACTGCGGGCCGGGGAGGTCGCCAAGACCCTGATCCAGCACGCCGCCGAACGCCGTGCCAGCTTGTTGCTGGTGGGGCAGTCGCGGATGCGCTGGCGCCGGCGCTTGTTCGGTGGTGGCTTGGCGGCGCGGCTGTTGCGCAATGCCCGTGGCCTGGAAATCAATGTCCTCGACAGCGATGACATACCGGCGCCGCCACGCTTGCCGGATGTGCGCGGGTTGGTGTGGTTCGATTACGCTTTGGCGGTGGTTGCCACGGTGGTTGCTGCGGCCGTGGCTTGGGCCGTGTCCAGTGTGTTGCCGCTGCCGAATATCTCGCTGGTGTTTCTCGCTGCCGTATTGCTGGTGGCGGTGCGCAGCAGCCTGGGGCCGTCGCTGGTATGCGCGGCGCTGTCGTTCATGACCTACGATTTTCTGTTTATCCCGCCGAACTTTTCTTTCGCCATTCAGCGCGAAGAGGATGTGCTGACCCTGCTGTTCTTCCTGCTGATGGCAGCCCTGACCGGCAACCTCGCCGCGCGCCAGCGCCGCCAGCTGCAGGCGTTGCGCGATACCCAGGAAGAAACCAGCGAGCTGCTCGACCTGTCGCGCAAGCTCACGGCGGCCACCGATCGCCAAGCCGTGATCAGCGCCGCCGCCCACCATCTGCAAGGCTGGCGCGATCTTGACTTGTGTCTGGTCAATCGCGACGGTCAGGGCGGCTGGACGGTCGAGACCGGTGGCCCGCTGACCCTCACCGAAGCCGAACGCGCTGCCGCCGATTGGGCCTGGCAGCATGATCAGCCTGCCGGTATGGGCACCGGCACCTTGCCGTTCGGACGTTGGTGGTGGTGGCCGTTGTCGGGTGAAGAGGGGCCGCTGGGCTTGCTCGGTGTCAGCGCCAAACCGGGCCTGGAGTTGAGCGGGCAACGCCGACGTTTGCTCACTGCCTTGAGCCAGCCACTGGCCCAGGCGCTGGCGCGGGCGCAGTTGGGGCAAGAGTTGGAGTCGGCGCGTCTGCACGGTGAAACCGAACAACTGCGCAGCGCCTTGCTGGCGTCGGTGTCCCACGATTTGCGCACGCCGTTGACCTCCATGCGCGGCAGTATCGATAGCCTGCTGGCCCTCGGCGAAGCCATTCCCATGGAGGATCGTCGCGAATTGCTTGAAGGCACCCGTGATGAGGCCGAGCGCCTGGACCGCTATATCCAGAACCTGCTGGACATGACGCGGCTGGGCCACGGCGCGCTGAAACTGGCGCGCGATTGGGTGTCGCCCGGTGATATCGTCGGCAGTGCCCTCGGGCGTTTGCGCGCGGTGCTGGCGCCATTGCAAGTGAGCACCGAGGTGCCGTCGGAACTGCCCTTGTTGTATGTGCATGCGGCGTTGATCGAACAGGCGTTGGTCAATGTGCTGGAAAACGCCGCCCGATTTTCGCCGCCCCAGGGTCGCTTGCAGTTGCGCGCTGGCGTGCAGGATGAGCAGTTGTTTTTTGCCGTGGCGGATGAAGGGCCGGGGATTCCCGAGGAGGAGCGTGCGAAGATTTTCGACATGTTCTATACCGCTGCCCGCGGTGATCGGGGCGGGCAGGGCACCGGCCTTGGCCTGGCGATCTGCCAGGGCATGGTCGGTGCGCATGGTGGGCATATCAGCGTGGCCGATGGCATTGATGGGCGGGGTACCTGCATCACGTTGTTTCTGCCGCTACAATCTCAACCTGGCTTGGACACTGACCTTTGAATGGCTCCTGAATGGGGTGATTCTTTAACGAATTTTGACGGACACCATGAGCCAGACCGCGACGATTCTCGTCATAGATGACGAACCGCAGATCCGCAAACTCCTGCGCATCAGCCTGGCCTCCCAGGGCTATAAGGTGATCGAGGCCGGCACCGGCAACGAAGGCCTGGCGCAAGCGGCCCTGAACAAACCGGACCTGCTGGTGCTCGACCTGGGGCTGCCCGACATGGACGGCCAGCAGGTGCTGCGCGAGTTTCGCGAGTGGTCGACGGTACCGGTGCTGGTGCTGTCGGTGCGGGCCAGTGAAGGCCAGAAAGTCGAGGCTCTTGACGGTGGCGCCAATGACTACGTGACCAAGCCCTTCGGCATCCAGGAATTCCTCGCTCGGGTGCGTGCGTTGTTGCGTCAGGCACCGGCGGGAGAGGCCCAGGAAGCCGCCTTGAATTTCGGCCCGCTGACGGTGGACCTGGCTTATCGCCGCGTGCTGCTGGACGGTGCCGAAGTGGCGCTGACCCGCAAGGAGTATGCAGTGCTGGCGCAACTGGCCCGGCATCCGGGGCGGGTGATTACCCAGCAGCAATTGCTCAAGGACATCTGGGGCCCGACCCACACCGAAGACAGCCATTACCTGCGTATCGTGGTGGGGCACCTGCGCCAGAAACTGGCGGATGACCCGACGCAGCCACGGTTTATCGTGACCGAGGCGGGGGTGGGGTATCGGTTGCTGAATGCTTGAGTTTTTGTGGGAGGGAGCAAGCCCCCTCCCACATTTTGAGTGTATTCACAGATTAAAATGTGGGGCTTGCCCGCGATGAGGCCATCAGCAACACCCACGCGCTCAACTCTGCTCACTCTCATACCGATCCAACGTATCACTGGCGATCTCCCGCCCCAAGGCGATCAGCTCCGGCGCCTTGTAGAACTCGAAGAACCGGCACACTCGCTTCGGCACGTTGATCAGCACATCTGGCGGGTAGCCTGCGATCTTGTACTGCGCCAATGAGGTTTGCATCACCTCGAAACTCTGGTTGATCAGGTCCAGCAGCGACGCAGGCCCGACGTTATCGATGATGAACGAGCCGGTCGCCGACTTCGGTGCGCCGGCTTTTTCCGGCGCGGCAGCGGGTTGCTGGGATTCGGGTTCAGCCGACTCCAGCCACGGGTTGATCTCTGCTGCCTGGGCCTGCAAGGCTTCCTGTTCGAGCTTCATCAACTGCTCGGCCTGTTTGCGGCGAAATGGCAGGTGCGATCCGAGTGACTTGGCCAGGCTGTTGAAGCGGCTTTTGAACGCCGGCGGGCGCTGGATCACCGGCAACTGATAGTGCTTCTGGTTGGTGGCGTTGAGGTTGACCGCGATGATCAAGTCACAGTGGCTCGACACCACCGGCACAATGGGTAGCGGGTTGAGCAGCCCGCCGTCCACCAGCATCCGGTTGCCTTGCATCACCGGGGTGAACAGGCTTGGGATCGCCGCCGATGCGCGCATGGCCTGGTGCAGGCAGCCTTCCTGAAACCAGATTTCCTGTTGGTTGGTAAGGTCGGTGGCCACAGCGGTGTAGGGGATGCGCAGCTCTTCGATATTGATCTCGCCGACGATTTTGCGAATCTGCCCGAAAACTTTTTCGCCACGAATCGCACCCAGGCGAAAGCTCACATCTACCAGGCGCAATACGTCGAGGTAGTCCAGGCTTTCGATCCAGTTTCGATATTCGTCCAGCTTGCCTGCGGCATAGATGCCGCCGACCACCGCGCCCATCGAACAGCCGGCGATACAGGCGATGTCATAGCCGCGTCGTTCGATTTCTTCGATCACCCCGATATGGGCGTAGCCCCTGGCTCCCCCGGAGCCCAGCACTAAGGCAACACGTTTTTTCATGTCCCAGTCCTTCGCAAAACAGGTGCCCACAATGCACCCATCCGGGGGGCGGCTTCAATCTTCGGTTATTTTTAGAGGATAACCTTTCCGCTCGGGTATGCTCTGGCAATAGGTACGACCGATTTCAGGCTAGGGACAAGGCACTTTTCCCTGTGGGCAACGTCTACAGGCTACGAATGATTTTGCTTATTTTGAGGTGTCATCAATGAAAGCCTGGATGTGTGTGCCTGTGATCGTGCTGGCCTTGGTCGGCTGTGCCGGCAAGACGGCCTACCGCGACAGCTGCGGTTCCCAATTGGATGCCGCCTGGAAAGAACTCGATCTGGCCAAGGCTGAAGGTTTTGCTGGCACCGTGAGCTACTCCAAGGCTCTGTCGCTATTGACTGGCGCCAAGACCCAGCAGCAGTTTGAAGCGTTTGAAGGGTGCTCCAACAAAGCCCAGAAGGCGCGGTTCTATATTCGTGAGTCTCGCGCCGGGCGTTGACCTGTAGCGGCGAGTAGGATTATTCATTGGAAAGTGAGGGCAGGATGTCAGCGCTGGTCAATCAGTTAGTCGCCCAGGTCATAGGCCTGGAAGTAGGGTTACTGAGCTGCCAGGCTCGCCTCGCCGCCGTCACTGACGATGAAGCCCTGCATGATTTGCGCACCACCGTGCGGCGCTTGCGCAGCTTGTTGCGGCCTTTGCGCGGGCTGCCCGGTGTGGAACAGCTTGAATTGGCCGCCAGTACGGTTGGCCAATTGACCACGCCGCTGCGTGACCGCGAGGTCCTGGCGGCGTATCTGCATCAGCACGGTTATCACGAGGCGGCTGATCGGCGCCTGCGCCTGCAACCCGAGGCCTATCGCCATGTGGCGCAAAGCCCGGAACTGGCGCACCTGTTACTGATTCTGGATGCATTCCCACGCTTTATTCGCGCCTCCCAGCACCAGAAACTGCTCAAAGGCCTGCGCCCGCGCATCGAGAAACGCCTGGCCAAGCAATGGCAGAAACTCGATGAAGCCCTGAAGGATCCCGAGCATGATCGCCACCGCCTGCGGTTGCTGATCAAGCGCGTGCGTTACGCCGCCGAGGCTTACCCCGAACTGGACAAGCTATCCCCCAACGCCATGTCGCGATTGAAGAAAGCCCAAAGCGCCCTGGGCGACTGGCATGACTGCTGGCAGTGGCTGGCCCAGGCCGGGCAGCAGGCGGATCTGCAACCCTGCGTTGCCATCTGGCAGCGCACCATGCTCAAGGCTCAAGGGCAGGCTGACCGTGTGCTGGACAAACTCAGCGCCGATTGTTTTTAACGCGGTCCGGCTTTTGGCCGGAATGGGCGGTGTGCCGGTCCGTCTCGATGGTTAAGATTCCCCATCGATTTTCTTGATGTGAGGTCGCCATGCGCTTTAGTGATTTGCTCGACGCTGCCCGAAGCAACCCGTTGGACGTCACCATTCCTGCCGAATGGGCTCAGGGCCGTGCCACCTTTGGCGGCCTGGTCGCCGCCCTGCAATATGAGGCCCTGCGCGCGCAGGTGCCGGCGGATCGCCCCTTGCGCTCCCTGGCCATCACCTTTGTCGGCCCGGTCGCGCCGGATGTGCCCGCCAGTTATCAAGTCGAAGTGTTGCGCGAAGGCAAGGCCGTCAGCCAGTTGCTCGGCCGCGTGTTGCAGAACGGCGAAGTGGCGACCCTGGTCCAGGCCAGCTTTGGCGCGTCTCGAGCATCGGAAATTGACGTGGCGAGCGAAGCTCCGCCGGTATTCAAACATTGGGATGAATGTCAGGAGTTGCCCTACATCAAGGGCGTCACCCCTGAATTCATGCGCCATCTGGCGATGCGCTGGAGTGTCGGCGGCCTGCCGTTCACCGGTAACAAATCCCGCGACATGGGCGGTTGGGTACGGTTGCCCGGGGATGTGAAAGAAGAGCCGCTGACCGAAGCGCATATCCTCGCCCTGGTCGACGCCTGGCCGCCGGCCCTGCTGCCACACCTGAAAAAGCCTGCGCCAGGCAGCACCCTGACCTGGACCATCGAGTTCATCCAGCCGCTGCAAGACCTGACCACCCTCGATTGGTGCCAATACCACGTCAACATCGAACATGCCCGCGACGGCTACGGCCATGCGGCCGCTGCGCTGTGGAGCCCGACCGGCGAGTTGATCGCCCTCAGCCGCCAGACCGTGGTGGTGTTCGCCTAAGCCACTTCAGTGGTGGTGACGTTGCCGCCAGGCACGCCACCAGCCACCGCTCAACACAAAGCGCGGGAAGGTCACGAACTGCTCGACAACAAGGCGTTGCACCGCATCTTTACGGTCGCTGAACGGCTCACTGGCCTGGGCTTCCAGGCTGTGGCCGTGACGCTGCAACGCCAGGCCCGCCACGATGCCGACCACACCGATAGCCAAGCTGGCCAGGCTCAGGCTGAACACCCCTGAAACGATCAGCAGGAAACCGACGATAAACAGCGGCACGGCAATCAGGTGCAACGCCAGGTTGGTCGGGTGCTGATGGTTTTGTGGGTAATGACGCCATTGCCAGGCGGGGAGATTGGGGTGACGTTTGCCCATGATCGTGAGTCCTCTGTCCGTTGGAACAACTTGGATGGAGTTTAGATGTGGGCGGGCGGAGTAGCGAATCAAGGCTGGCTATGGGGGTCATAGTCTCGCTTTTGTAATGCTCGTTTAATAGCAGGCGGAGTCAGGATCTTTAATGTAAACAGAGGGTCCGCACAAGGATGGGTGTTTTGTTCTAAATTCGATCAACGAGTCTGCCGACTCAGCCCTAACGACAAAAAAATTTTCGTGCTTTTGTACAGTCATTTGCAATCTATTGAGAGTGGGAATATTTTTTATAACGACATCACTCAACCCGCCACAGCTAAGACCAATTCGGCACGTGTTGAAGCCTTCTAATGACCATTTTTCTGGTGGTTTGTCTGGAATCTCAGGTATATCAAATGCAAGGGTTATATGAGATCTGTTGTTGTCTATATCGATAGAAAACAACACTATCTCTCCAATCGGGACCTGTATGGAGAAAACTCTATTGAAAAAAACACTTCTATCGAATTCATTCCAGAATTTCATTTTTCACCTCGAAAAATTATAGTGGTCTTTTGCACCCTTCAGCTTCCCGTGACGGGTGTCTCCAATTGGACGCAAATTGAAATGAGCTCCTTGATCGCCGAGGCCTCCGGGCGCTCCAAATTTATGTCCTGCGCTGTGCTCTTGGATAACAATTTTCTGACTGTTTGCGCGTGTGAACTCATACTCTCTCGTAAGGATTGGCTTTCCATCATTATTTAGTATTTCTCTGCCCCTCATGTCTTTCATTCTGACATGCCTGAACTGCCCGTAGCCTCCCTTTTCCTGATCAAATACGGTGTCTGGATGCTGGCTCATAGGGATTTTTGCATCTAACTTAGCTTGCCTAAATGCGCCTGAACGGGAATAAGCAGGTTCTTCGGGTCCTGTTAGTTGATTGCAATTACGTTTTCGGTTTCCAGGACACTCCGTGTTTAGTCCTAGCGGATCCACCCACCCCGTAGGATTGGGCGCGTACTGATAGGAGTTGATCCCACCCGCCAACTTCACCGGATCCGGTGTCAGGTAACGACCAATATCCGGATTGTAGTAACGATGGCGGTTGTAGTGCAGCCCGCTTTCCTGGTCAAAATACTGCCCCTGGAAACGCAGCGGATTGTCGATTTTGCCTACGTCGAGCCGGGCGATCTGGCCGTAGGCGCGGTAGTGGGCGGACCAGACGATTTCGCCTTCGGTGTCGGTCAGTTCTTGCGGTGTGCCGAGGTGGTCGAGTTGGTAGTGGTAGGGCGTGGTGCCCTTTGGGCCATAGCCTTCCAGCAGTGCCAACGGGCAGAAGCTGTCCGGCTCGTAGATGTAGCTGCGATGACAGTTTGCATGGTGTTCGGCAATCAGCTTGTCGCCTTGCCAGAAAAACTCGGTGGTCTTGCCATCCACGGTTTTGCTGACACGTCGCCCAAACGGGTCGTAGCGATAACTAGCGGTTTCGCCGTTCGGTTTTGTGATGGTGATTAACCGATGTTGGCAGTCGTAGCGGTATTCCGTGACGAGTTGATGGCCCTTGCCGCGTCGTTCGCGGATGAGGTTGCCGAAGGCGTCGTAGTCGTAATGGCGGTCGCCCTGGATCATCAGGCGGTTGCCGGCAACGATGTCCGGGCCGGGACGGTCTTGCATCAGCAGGTTGCCCGCCGGGTCGTGGGCGAAGCGTTCCTGGACGTCTTGGGAATGATCGGCGCGGGTTAGCCGGTTAAGCGGGTCGTAGCGATAGTCGTGCTGGCCTTTGCGGGTATCGAGCAGGCAGGTGAGGGTGCCGCTTTTGTCGTAGTCGTATTGGCGTTGGTAGAGGTAGTTTTGCTGCTGCGTAACGGCGTGGGCGTGTAGGCGGTTCTGGTCGTCGTAGTGGTAATGGCTGAGCAGTTGACCTTGTTGGCGTTGGTGTTCGCGGCCGCTCTTGAAGAGATGCGAGGTGAGCACCTCACCATTGAGCTCGACGGTAGTGAGGTGGCCGCCTTTGTCGTGGTTGAAGACGAGGCGGTTGTTGTCCGGCAGGCGCAGGTTTTTCAGCTGGCCGCAGGCGTCGTAGCCATAGCGCAGGGTGCCCCAGCCTTGGTGCTCGGCAGTGAGGCGGTTTTGGCGGTCGTATTCGTAGGCCAACGCCCAGTGACCGTCTTCGACGCTGAGGAGGTTGCCCTGGCGGTCGTAGGCATAGTCGACAATGCTGTTATCTGGCAGGGTTTTCCGTACGAGGCGACCGGCGTGGTCGCGCTCGTAGCGGGTCACTAGCTGACTACCGTCATCGCCGTATTCGGTCTTTTCCTGCAGGTTGCCGTTGAGGTCGTAGACGTAGGCGGTGCGTTGGCCGTCGAAGCCGGTTTCCTGTTGGATCAGGCCGTTGGGGTGGTAGTCGAGTTGGTAGGTTTCGCCGACTTCGTTTTCGATTTCGGTCAGCAGCAGCCGAACATTGTCGTAGCGATACTTGACCTGGGTGCCGTCGGCGTTGATGCGGCGGCTGATCAGGTGCAGGCCATTGGCATATTCGTAGCGGGTGACGTGGCCGAGCTCATCGCGTTCGGCGATGATTTTTCCGTAGGGGTTGTAGCTGAATTCTCGTGTGGTGCCGCCTGGCAAGACGAGGCGAATCAACCTACCGACGCTGTCCCATTCATAGACTGTCTGCGCGCCGTGTTCATCCTCGCGGGCAATCTGTCGGCCTAAATCGTCATAGCGATAACGCTTGATCCCGCCATTGGGCAATTGCTCTTCCAGCAACTGCCCACGCTCATTCCACACCAGCCGATGGCAGCTGTGATCGGGGTACCAAACCCCCGTCAGTTGCCCGTATTTGTTGTAGCTGTAGTCCGTCACCTGCCCATCGGGATCAGTCCTACGCGTAACATCGCCCTGGCTATTACGCTCGTATTTCCAGACCGCCTCCCCACGCCTCACAACCCGAACAAAACCGTTGTCATGCTCGTAGGAGGTCGGCTCATCATCCCCAGGAAACAACGCCACCAAGCGTCCGGCTTCGTCGTACTGATACGCCGTCACCGCGCCCAGCGGGTCTTGCTCGACGGTCAGCCGACCCTTGGCATCGTAGGATTTGAAATGCTGCGCGCCGTCCGGATCGATGCGCTGCACCAATCGCGCTCGGTCGTCGTGGACATACACTTCCTGGCTGCCATCGGCGTTATGTACGGTGACACGCCCGTCATCCCCCAGGCATAACGCGTGTCCATCTGGGAAAAACTCGCCCAATGCCGAACGCAACGCGCCGCCTTGCCAGCGTGCTCCCATTCCCAAAAGAAACTCGCCCCACCGGCCAGCTGCCGCTCAAGAATGACGTGCTGATCGTCGTACCTATAACGCTCGCTTTCTCCGACAGCATTGGTCGCGCAAACAAGTCGTCCCGCTTCGTCATAGGCGTAGGAAACGACGTTCTGTTCGGTCTCCCACACGTAGGGCTCACGCCCTTTGGCGCGATGTACCTGGTAGTCCACCGCCACGATTCGATCCAGCTCATAACGCAACAGCAGCGAGCGACCAGCACCGTTATCCAGCCGCTCAATTCGCCCGGAATGATCACGGCAAATGCGTAGACGGTTGTCATACGCATCGCTGATCGCAGTCAGTACACCGTCGCGAAAGTGATAGAACCGCGACGCCTGGGCCAGCACCAGTTCATCAGGCGTCGAGCCCAAGTAGATTGCCGCTTCGGCAAGACTATTGGTGATCGCGGGTCGAGCCGCTGTAGGCAAGGGCAGGGTGGTCGAGCGGTTCTCATGGTCGATCCACACCACCGAATCGCCCGACACACAAAGCCTGTGCGCCAGC